>NZ_QYRT01000014.1 GCF_004923255.1 Subtercola vilae
GGCGGTCAGCGGGGGGTGACGGAGAAGCGGCGGAGGGCGAGGGCCGGGTTGGTGCGGCGGATGCCAGCGAGGCGGGCCGGGTCGAGGAAGGCCACGGCAACATCCGGCGCCGCCCCGATGGCCGAGAGAACGGCGCCCGTCGGGTCAAGAACCTGGCTGAGCCCCACCCCGCCGGGCGCGGTGTGGTCGGCAGCGGCCACAAAAACGGTGTTCTCGATGGCACGAGCGGCGAGCAGCGTGTTCCAGTGGCGCTCTTTGGTGGGGCCGGGAACCCACTCCGACGGTACGAGCACGAGGTCGACGCCGGCGTCGACCAGCCAGCGGGTGACCTCAGGAAAACGGAGGTCGTAACAGGTCTGCAGTCCGACGGTGAAACCTCCGAGCGTGAAGGTTTCGGGCGGCGCAACGGTGCCGGCGTGCATCCAGTCGCTCTCCCGGGCACCGAACGCGTCATACAGATGGATCTTGCGGTAGCTCGCGACGAGAACCCCCGCCGGGTCGAGGGCGACGAGGGTATTGAAGTAGTGGGATGCATCGCTTGACTCGATGACTCCGGCAACCAGGTGGATGCCCAACTCGGCCGCGATCACCCCGAGACCCTGCACGAACTCTCCGCCCCGCGGTTCGGCGGCGGCGAGCGCGCTCGGGCCGAGTGGTTCGGCGAAATGGGCGGAGTACTCAGGGAACACGACAAGCTGCGCCCCGCGCTCTGCCGCGGTGCTGGCGAGCGCGCGAATCGCGGTGAGGTTGGCGGCCTTGTCGTTGCTCGGGGCGAACTGCGCCACGGCGATCCCGAGCCGGCCAGAAGTATCGGAACTCATGGAGCAAGCCTAGGGGCGGGCGCGCGCGGTGGGAGTGGCCGCGGCCGGCGGGCGCAGGTACTGCGAGCGCTGCAGGTGGCAGGTGGCAGGTACGGGCGCGGGTGCGGGTAGCAGGCGCGGCCAGCGCGGTCTCGCCAGGCGGCGGAGACCCCGCGGCGCGCCGCGTAGAATCGTGTTCGGCCCCCTCCCGACGACGAAAGGCGCCATGATTCTCGACCGGCTCCCCTTCGAGCGCATCGACCGCCTGGCTGCGGGCCGAAACGCGGGCTACCGTATCGCCGACGATCAGCGGTCGCACCCGAGCACGCAGAAGGCCTTCACCGTCATCACGTGGCTGCTGGGCGCCGAGTTCGTGCTCGGTCTCACCGCGATGGCGACTGCAGCCATCTTGACGCTGAATCACGTCGACGTGCCGTGGCCGGTGTGGTTTCGCGGGCTCGTCGTGCTGGCAATCACCGTCACCCTCTTCTACTTCACCTGGCGGGCACGAGCCGGCTACTACTGGGCATACTCGCGACTGCGACTGTTCAGCAAGATCTTTCCGGTGGTGACGCTCGTCATCGCCGCGATTCCGGGGCTGTACCCGCTCTGGATGGTCACCGAACAGATCGTTTTCAGCCTGATTCTGTTCGGCATCGCCGAGTACCTTTCGAGTGATCACATGCGCGCCGCGTTCGTCAAGCCGTCTGCCGCCCGACTCTGAGCGGGCGCAGCCGGGGAATGACGTCGACGACCGGAGTGTTGGCTCTGTCATGAGTACGCAAACACTGACCCAAGAGAACCATGACAAGACCGTTGCCGACGGCATCGTTCTCATCGACTTCTGGGCTGCCTGGTGCGGCCCGTGCCGGCAGTTCGCCCCCGTCTTCGAGTCGACGAGTGAGAAGAACGCCGACATCACGTTCGCCAAAGTCGACACCGAAGACCAGCAGGCCCTCGCCGCGAGCTATGGCATCACCTCGATTCCGACGCTTGTCGTGTACCGCGACGGCATTCCCATCTTCGGGCAGCCCGGCGCCCTTCCCCAGCCCGCGCTCGAGAACCTCATCGAGCAGGTTCGCGGCCTCGATATGACCGAGGTTCGGAAGGAATACGACGAAGCCATGACCAAGCGCGCGGCCGAGTCGAACGGTGAGACCTCGACCGAAGTAGAGTAGTCGACAATTTCTCAGCTATGCTGGTGGATGCGTGCCCGGGGGTCATGCATTCATCCGCAAGCGAGAGAGATCAATGAAGATACCCACACCCGGGCAGTGGCGCACTGACGCGCAGCGCAGCCCGCAGCACAGCCCCCAACGCAGCCCGCACCGCAAATCACCGCGCATCGGCCGCCTCGGCCGCCGCATCGCCGTTCTCGGCGCCACTGCCGCGTTGGCGGCCGGCGTCATCACCCTGCCGAACGCGGCGCTCGCCTCCCCCGGTGACTCCCCCACCGTCGTGGCCATGGCCCGGCTGCAGATTCCCGACTGGCAGACGAAGGGCCCCGAGTGGCAGGCCTTCGTCAGGCAGCTCGACGAATTCAAGAAGATGGGCGGCACAGGAATCGAAGAAGACGTCTGGTGGGGCAAGGCGGCTCTCAGCCCCACCACCTACGACTGGGCGTACTACGACCAGACGTTCAGTGCGATCGTGGCCGCTGGGCTGAGCATCGTACCCATCATGTCGTTCCACTCGTGCGGCACCGGCGTCGGCGACTCCGGCGACTGCGCGACACCCATCCCCCTGCCCAGCTTCGTCACGGCACCGGTCAACTACGGCGGAATTCTCGGCACCCGGCCGGCCGACAACTTCTACCAGAGCGAGTACGGCAATGTCTCCACGCAGGCCGTCGCGCCCTGGGGTATGGCCGCCCCTCGGTCGTACCAGTACATGAAGAACTTCATGAACGCCTTCGAAGACCACTTCGGCGCCGGCTTCAGCACCAAGATCTCTGAGATCGCGGTGAGCACGGGCCCTGCGGGTGAATTGCGGGAGCCTTCGTACGACGCCCAAGACGCGGGTGTAGCGGGCACGCCCGGCTTCTTTCCGAACCGCGGAATCCTGCAGGTCTACAGCCCCGCGGCACGCGCGTCGTTCGTGCAGTGGGTTCTGGCGAAGTACGGTTCGGTGGCCGGTGCAGGGTCGGCCTGGGGCATCCCGGGCCTGACACTGTCGACCATCTCGCCGCCCGACGACCACGACCGCTTCTTCACGTCGGGGGCCTACCTGAATTCGAGTTACGGGCACGACCTCACCCAGTGGAACAACGAGTCGCTCGTGAACCACGGCCGCACCATTCTCGACGAGGCCATCGAGGCGTTCGACGGGTCGCTCGCCCACACCCCGCTCAGCATCAAGATTCCGGGCGTGCACTGGCAGACCATGGCGTCGAGCCCCATTCGCCGGGCGCCCGAGGTGGCAGCCGGGCTCATCTCGACGAATGTCGACGTGAACAGCGATGCCACCGGGCACGGCTACGACACCATTCTGAACATGGTGCACGACGCCGATGTGCACGGTGACGGGGTCAGCCCCGTCACCCACCACGTAGTGCTGCACTTCACCGAGCTCGAGAAGCCGAACATCGAGTGGGATGGTTCTGCGCACGCCTACTCGGCGGCGGCCGACCAGGTGGGGTGGATCGCCGACGCGGCGGCAGCCGAAGGAGTGCAGCTGAAAGGCGAGAACGCGCTCAACGGCGGTCTCTACAGCGACGGCGACGCCAGCTCACCGGGGTGGTCGCACATTCGTACCGCCTTCGACCGCGACCCCGTGAAGAAGTTCTCGGGCCTGACCGTGCTGCGGTTGCCCGACATCGCGAGCGGCGGTTTCGCCGAGACGGAGATGACCAACTTCATTCGCGACTACAAGTAGCCCACACACGAAGAAGCGGGCCCCGGATGACTCGGGGCCCGCTTCTTCGTAAAAGGTGTTCTGGGGTCAGGCGCCGTCGACGTGACGCAGAACCTGCAGCGGAATGAACACGCCCAGGCACACGGCCACGAGGCCCGACGAGAAGATGAGGGTGCCGAAGTCAGGAAACTGGAACGCCAGACCGAAAAGGTACATTCCGCCGATGAACAGCACCAGCGAGACAACGAGCGACACGACGGTCACCACACCACCGGATGACTGCCGAGATTCTACGGGGCGCTTACCTAGCTGTGACATGCCTCCATACTACGACAGAACAACTATTTCACCCGACGCTTGACACTACGACTCGCGCACAACGTCGCCCGGGGACTTGTCGGCGCGCCAGCCCCGCCAGACCGGCTGGCGCAGGTGCTGAGACGCGGTCCACTCGGCGAATTCGACCTCTCCGACAAAAGAAGGGCCATGAGAGGGGCCTCGAAACGGGTCGAGCCAGTGCGCGTCGGCTGCCACATCGCGCGGCACCTCGACGAAGGGGCTGGATGCCCGGCCTCTGCCCTCGAACCGCTCAGCCAGCCGCGTCACGTCGGCATCGCTGAACCCCGTGCCCACGCGCCCCACGTACTGCAGTTGCCCGTCGGAGCCCGGAATGCCCAGCAGCAGTGACCCGACCCCGCCCGCCCTGCGGCCTGACCCTGGGCGCCACCCACCCACGACGACTTCCTGCGTGCGGTGGTGCTTGAGCTTGACCCACGAATGGGAACGGCGCCCCGGGCCGTAGCTGCCGTCATGCTTCTTCGCCACAACACCCTCGAGGCCGAGCTGTTTGCTGCTGGCGAAGGCGGCATCGAAGTCTCCGGCAAACGCTGCTGGCACCACAACGAGTGAGCGGGCATCCGGAGTCACGGTGCTCTCGAGAAGGGCGCGGCGGGAATCGTACGTCTCACGCACCAGCGAGCGGCCGTCGAGGTGCACGATGTCGAACAGCACGAGGTGCACCGTGACGGCCGCGACGGCCCGCTTCACGTCGGCCTCGCCCTGCAGGTTCATGCGCTGCTGCAGGCGGCTGAAGCTGGGGCGGCCAGAGGGGTCGAACGCGACGATCTCACCGTCGACAACGGCTTCGTGCGAACCGAGGGCCGCGGCCAGCGGCACCGCCAGGTCGGGATACTGCGCCGTGATGTCGTGGCCGTTGCGGCTGGCGAGCCGCACACCGCGGGAGTCGAGCGTGGCGATGGCACGAATGCCGTCCCACTTCATTTCGTACGCCCAGTCGTCGGCGTCGGAGTGATCGGCGAAGTCGGCCGCCGCTCCCAGGGTGGCAAGCATGGGGGCGATCGGCTTCGCGGGCGTGTCTGCTGCCGCGAGCGCGGCGTTCAGGGCGGGCGCCTCGTCGTCGGGCTGCGGCGGGAGGTGCGCGTGGCGCTTCTCGCTCGCGGCGCTGTACTGGGGCTGCATCAGGTGGATCAACCAATTCTGCTCAGCCTTCGCGCCTTTACCGCTGCCGGTGTGGATGAGAGCGAACTTGCGATCGCCGCCGAGCCCGCCGGCCTTCGTGCCGTGCAGGGTGGCGATGATCTCGCGCCCGTCGCGCCACTTTTCGAGGTCGTAGGTTCCGGCATCCCAGATCTCGACCGTGCCGCCACCGTATTCATCCTTCGGGATCGTGCCCTCGAACGAGCCGTACTCGAGCGGGTGGTCTTCGGTCTGCACCGCGAGGTGGTTCTGCCCCGACTTGGTGGGCGGCCCTTTCGGAATCGCCCACGAGACGAGCACCCCGTCGTGCTCGAGCCGAAAGTCGTAGTGCAGTCGGGAGGCGTCGTGCTTCTGAATGACGAAACTGTTGCCGGCGGTGGTGGCCGGCCGGGCATCCGGAACCGGCTCAGGCGTCTTCGACGCATCTCGCATACTGCGGTAGGTGTGCAGACGGTCGGGCTGCTGGGCGTCGGGTACCGAGCCATCGACAGCGGGAGAGGCAGCACGCTGCTCCCCCAGCTGCTCCCCCAGCCCCTCGGCCAGTGGGTCGCCCCGCCGCTTCACCCTCGCGAGCACTTCGGTGTAGTCGAGCTGCGCGAGCGACGCCGACGCGAGCTCCCGCCACGTTCGCGGCGCCGCAACCGTCGGCCGCGAACGCCCCCGCAACGAGTACGGCGCCACCGTGGTCTTCGCGGCGCTGTTCTGACTCCAGTCGACGAGCACGCGGCCGACCCTCAGCGACTTCTTCATGTCGCTGACGACGAGTTCGGGATGATCGGCCTCCAGTACCCGCGCCAGCTCATGCGCCACGGCCGAGACCTGCTCCGAGCTCTGCGAACCGTCGAGCGCCGCATACAAGTGGATGCCCTTGCTCCCGCTCGTGACCGGAAACGGTTCGAGCCCCATGCCCTGCAGAATGGTGCGCGCGAACCGAGCCACCTCGGCGCATTCGGGCAGCCCCACGCCGTCGCCGGGGTCGAGGTCGAGCACGAGCCGGTCGGGGTTCAACGCAGCACCGGCCCGGCCGAACCGCCACTGCGGAACATGCACCTCGAGCGCGGCGATCTGCGCGAGCCAGGTGAGCGTGGCGAGGTCGTTCACCAGCGGGTACTCGTTGTCGTGGTCGGAGTGCGCAATAGTACGCCGCTTCACCCAGCTGGGCGTGCCGTCGTCGAGGTTCTTCTGAAAGAACATCTGGCCGGGGTGCGCCTCGGTGCCTACGCCGTTCACCCAGCGCTTGCGGGTCGCGGCGCGATCGCGCACGTGAGGCAGCATCACGTCGGCGATGGCCGAGTAGTACTGCAGAACATCCGCCTTGGTGGTGCCGGTCTCGGGGTAGAGCACCTTCTCGAGGTGCGTCAGTTTCAGCCGATGCCCGCCGACGCTGACGACGACCTCATCGCCCGCGCCCGCACTGGCACCGGCACCGCTCTTCTTCGTGGCCGCCATGGGCCCATCATGCCGCTGCCGGTTGTCAAGTCTCTAGCCTCTTGACACGCCGCGGGTGAACACTGGGCTCATGAGATCCATTTGGAAGGGCGCCGTCACGTTCGGCCTGGTGAACGTGCCCGTGAAGGTCTACAGCGCGACAGAAGATCACGACATCGAGCTGCACCAGGTTCACGACAAAGATGGCGGGCGCATCCGGTACCAGCGACGCTGCGACATCTGCGGTGAGGTCGTGACGTACGACCACATCGAGAAGGCCTACGACGATGGCGACAAGACGGTGATCATCACGCCCGACGATCTTCTGTCGCTGCCGGCCGAGAAGAGCCGGGAGATCGACGTGGTGGAATTTGTTCCGAGCGACCAGGTCGACCCGATCCGGTTCGATCGCAGCTACTTTCTCGAACCCGACTCGAAGTCGTCGAAAGCTTACGTGCTGCTGCGGCGCACGCTCGAAGAGACCGACCGCACGGCCATCGTGCACTTCGCGTTGCGACAGAAGACACGGCTCGCGGCCCTGCGCGTGCACGGCGAAGTGCTGCTGCTGCAGACGCTGCTGTGGGATGACGAGGTGCGCGCCGCGAACTTCACGGCACTGGATGATCACCCACGCGTCTCGGCGAAAGAACTCGAGATGTCGGCTCGCCTTGTCGACTCGTATTCGACCGACTTCGCGCCCGACAAGTTCAGCGACGACTATCAGGTGCAATTGCGTGAACTCATCGACGCGAAGCTCGCGAAGGGCGACTCGGTGAACACCGACGAGACGTTCGGTGAGGGCGACGAAGCCGGCAGCGGCGGCACCGACGAGAACGGCGGCGGCGAGGTTCTCGACCTCATGGAAGCGCTGCGGCAGAGTGTGGCGAAGAGTCGCGGGGCGAAGACCGGTTCGACGGAGGGTTCTTCGGCAGTTTCGTCGGCGCGTTCGCAGAGGAGTAAAAAAGGTGCCTAGTTGGTTGTCGCTCTAACGGTTTTCTCCCGGTTAACCTCACTACCCTGTGCATCGTGCCCCCCGAAAACAAGAAGACACTGACCGTCAAGCAAGAGCGAGAAGCGCGTCGCGCCGAGAAAGTCGAGGCGATGAAACGCGAGCAAGCCAAAGCTACTCGCAACCGCCGACTGCTTTTCGGCGGGGGGTTCGGGGCGATTGGCCTCATCATCGTGCTCGTGATCGTGTTTGTCGTCACCGGCGGAGGTTCGGCATCCGCTCCCGTAGCCACAAAAGCCGACGGGGTTCAGACTTTCACCGGGCTCACGCGCAATCATGTGACGGGCAGTGTCACCTACGCCCAGGTGCCACCGGTGGGCGGCAACCACGCGCCGGTGTGGCTGAACTGCGGCGTCTACGACCAGGCGGTTCCGAACGAGAACGCCGTGCACGATCTCGAACACGGCGCCGTGTGGGTCACCTACGACGCCACCCAGATCACCGGTGATACGCTGACGAAGCTGCGGGCAGAACTGCCGACCACCTACATTGTGCTGTCGCCGTATGTCGGCCTCCCCTCCCCCGTGGTGGCGTCGGCCTGGGGCGCTCAGATTCAGCTCACCGGCGTCGACGACACGCGCCTCGCCGACTTTCTGAAGACGTACTGGCAGTCGCCGAGCGCACCAGAGCCGGGCGCTGCCTGCACCGGCGGGGTGACTGCTCCCGGGCTGGTCTCGTGAGCCGGGCAGTAGACGGGTGGCGGATGCGCGTCGCGCTCGTTCTCGGAGCGGTGCTGCTGCTCGTGATCGGGCTGGTGGTGGGTCGGGTCACGACACCCGTGGTGACCTCGCCCAGTACGCTGAGCGCCGAGGCCGGGTTTGCCCGTGACATGCAAGTGCATCATCAGCAGGCGATCGACATGGCCCTGATCATCCGGGACCGCACGACCGACCCCGAGATTCGGCAGCTCGCCTACGACATCGCCACGTCGCAGGGCCAGCAGGCGGGGCAGATGTTCGCGTGGTTGAACCTCTGGGGGCTGCCACAGGTCTCACCTGTGCCCGCCATGACGTGGATGACCTTGCCTACGCTCGACCAATCGGCGGCCGGCCACGGGATGAACATGGGCACGGCAGCGGGCGCGACAGCGGTGGCGGGCGCGACGGCCGCTGCGAGCGCAGGCGCCTCGGCGCAAGCGGTCACCCCCGGGGCCGCCATGCCCGGGATGGCCACCTCAGCCGACCTCGCGAACCTGCAGACGCTCAGCGGAGTGCCGGCAGAGAAGCTGTTTCTCAGCCTCATGATCGCCCACCACCAGGGCGGGGTCGAGATGGCTGACGCGCTCGTGGCCCGCTCGACCAATTCAGACGTGCTGAGCCTCGCCAGCACCATCGTCACAGCCCAGACCAGCGAGATCGGCTACATGCAGCAGCTGCTCGCAGCTCGCGCCTGAGTCAGAGCCCTCCGAGGCGAACAGACGAACAACACGTAAACAGTGTGAAAACCCGCCTCGCCGGCTGCGACGCCCGACCGCGCATGACGCAGGATTTGGCAAGGGGCTGACATGCCGGTTCGGGGGTGATGCACTGTGATGATGATGATGGCTGCAGAGTGTTGGCGGGTGGAGCTTCGGGCTCGAACCCCGTGGGGGTGGCGCCGCGCCATCGGCTTGTCGCAGAGCCCCGCGTTCGACTTCTGCCGAGGCGCAACGGGCCTGTCTGACCTCATCTTCGTGTCGCTGGCCAACACGCGTGTCGCCCACATCGTGGCTGCCGGCGACGATGAGCAATCTGAGCGGATTCTCAGCACTGCGCGCCGGGAATTGCTGACGAGCTCGGCAGATGACTTCGCTCGCGAGTGGGGATTCCCCCCAGTCTCGTTCATGGAAGGCATTCGCAACCGCTGACCGTGGTTCCGTCTCTTTTCGGGGGCGGTTGTCTCTGCTTTGTAACCGATGGGGCGTCTGCCATTCATTCGGCGTTCGCCTTCGCTGAATAGGCTGTGATCGTGTTGAATGGCAACCCGACGCTGTCGGATATAGAACTACCCATCGCTGATGACGAGCAGGTCGAGTTTTGGACCAGCCACAATCGCTACGCACTGCGCAGCATTCAGGATGACTCGTGGCATCTGTTCAGGGTTGAGAACTCCGTTCAGCGCATCACGCATCATCTCCACGCTCGCGACAGGGAGTGGGTCGCCGCACCCACCGATGTGGGTCGAAACGTGCACGCCCCGAGCTGGCGGGATGCTCTTCGCCGCGTCGTGACCTAGCCTGCCGTGACGCGCTCGCTGAAACCTCGGTACACAGCGGTCTGCCGAGCAGCGATCGACTATTGCATGATGGTGGGCGCCGTGCAGTGCTACCGTAATCCCGAACGCGCTTCCCTAGACCCCGGCAGCCTGCCTTCGGAACAACTGCGGGGAGACGCATGCACACAGACACCACGGTGGCCACAGCGACGGTGAAGCCGCTGCCCGAGCACCTGGTTCGCCTGCCCGAAGATTGTTTCTGTCCCGAGGCGTGCCACGCCTTGGCATTGTTCGGGCATTCGCCCGACCCAGATCTTCGATTCAGCGAGGCCGCACTTCGCCGCTTCGGGCGACCGCGGCCTTCACTCAGTTTCGCCTCGGGTTCTTCGCTCGCACCATCGGGCATGCGGGTCTCATTCGACACACGCAGCTTTACTCGCCTCGAGGTGTTCTACGAACAGCCACGAAAGCGCTCCCGTGCACCAGCTGCGTCGATTCGTACCAGCCGCGTTCCTCAGCCGGTCGATGACGCGGCGTTTGCCGACCCGGGCCGATCGACTCTCACCGAGCATGCCGTCAGTTATCTCATTCGCAACGACATGCTCCCCATGAGGGTTCCTTCGCAGAGCGATCATCTCGACGCCTGGCACCGCGAGGTTCACCGGGCGACACACTATGTGTCTGACATGCGTCGCCGCGACAGCCACCTTGTGATCGACGGTGTCGAGCACCCCGTCACCCGAATCGAAGACCCGTTCGGCCGATGGGCTGCGGTCGTTTTCGAATACGGCCCCCACCGGGTCAGTATTGCCGGGGCATCACCTTTTCTTCGCCAGAATCTTCTGTCGATCAGCTCACGCCCACAATCGAATCGAGGAAATCTGTGAAGACGGTGGCGGTGTACAGCACAAAAGGCGGGGTCGGTAAGACGACGACGGCCGTGAACCTGGCATGGGAAGCATCTCAGGATTTTCGTGTTCTGCTGTGGGACCTCGACCCTCAGGGTGCCGCCACATTTCTCCTGCAGGTGAAGCCGAAGCTGAAGGGCGGCGTCGACGCGCTCATCGGCGGCAAGACCGGTGCCGCGAAGGCGATCAGGTCGACACGCTATGAGCGACTGGATGTTCTCCCCGCCGATGCGAGTTACCGCGACCTCGACCTGGTCTTCGATCACAACAAGAACTCGGTCGAACGCATAGCGAAGCTGCTCGAAACGATCTCATCTGACTACGACGTGGTCATCCTCGACTGCCCGCCCGGCTCGTCTCTGGTCGCAGAGAATGCTCTGCACGCCGCAGAGCTGATCGTGGTGCCCCTGGTGCCGTCGCCACTGTCGCTGCGATCGTTGGAGCAGGTCACAGAGTTCGTCTCGGAGTCGGCCAGCGCGCCGCAGGTCGTGGGCTTCCTGTCGATGGTCGATCGCCGAAAGACGTTGCACCGCGCCGCCGTCAGAGATCTTCCCCGGTCTTCTTCGACTGTCACCAACATTGTGGTTCCCAGCAGCGTCGTCATCGAACGGATGGGCACCGAACGCGCACCCGTCGGGGTCTATGCGCCCCGAACAGAAGCGGCGCACGCCTACAGCGAGCTGTGGGTGCGCGTGCAGTCGAGCATCAAGGCGAAGCAACGAAAACACCGCCACTGATCAGCTCTGGATGCCCATCCTTCGTTCATCTCCTGCTCACTTCACTCGTGAAGACTCTGTCTCATGATTGCAATGACGGGCACACTCCGCACGGCTGATGCGGTACACGCTATTCCCGAACTGGGGCAGACCCTCCGCCGAAACTACGAGCACATCTTGCTTCACACCGGGCAGATGCTCGTCGTCTTTCCGACGGTCGGAACAGTGCTGGTCACCGAGCAGACCCAGAAGATGAGATTCGATCTCGTCGCAGACTCCCGCATCGTCATCACGACCCGCATCAGCGCCCTCGAAACAGATCTCGCGAAACGCGCACCCGGCCAGACGCTTCGCCTGGAGTGGTGCCACTCTGGCGCAGTGCCCGTACCGTTTCGCTGACGTCAGCGTTTTCGGGTCGGGTCAGTTCTGGGTTTCGTTCTCACCCTGCTCGTACACGGTCGACGCCGAACCGATGATCTTCGCGTCGGGCTCGCCGACGATCGCGTGGTCTTTGTTCGCGTAGTCGAACAGCGAGAGCACGTGCCGCATCGCTTCGAGCCGGGCTCGTTTCTTGTCGTTGCTCTTCACCACCGTCCACGGCGCCGCAGTGGTATCGGTCTTCTCGAACATGGCCTCCTTGGCTGCCGTGTATGTGGCCCACTTGTCGAGCGACGCGATATCCATCGGTGACAGCTTCCACTGCCGTACCGGGTCGACCTGCCTGATGGCGAACCGGGTGCGCTGCTCATCTGCAGAAACCGAGAACCAGAACTTCACCAGGTCGATACCATCGCCGACGAGCATCTGCTCGAACAACGGCGTCTGCCGAATGAACTCGTCGTACTGATCGTCAGTGCAGAAACCCATCACGCGTTCGACGCCGGCCCGGTTGTACCAGGAGCGGTCGAACAGAACGATCTCGCCCGCGGCCGGAAGATGCTGCACGTAACGCTGAAAATACCATTGCGTCTGCTCGCGCTCGCTCGGCCTCTCCAACGCCACCGTGCGGGCACCCCGCGGATTCAGGTGCTCCATGAACCTCTTGATCGTGCCGCCCTTACCCGCGGCATCCCGGCCTTCGAACACCACGACGACGCGGCGCCCCTCTGACTTGACCCAGTTCTGAAGCTTCAGCAATTCGATCTGCAGCAAGCGTTTGTCGAGCTCGTACTCGGCACGATCCATGCGTGCGTTGTACGGGTACCCCTCCCGCCACGTGTCCACCACTGCACCGTCGCGTGCGACCAGCACGGGGTCATCGTCGTCGTCGTCGACAACCGTGTACCCGAGCACATCGTCGAGTTCGGGGGCCGCCGAGAAGAAGTAGTCGTTGTCCGTCACGATTGGGCATCATAAGCGGCCAAGACAACCAGAACATGAACAGCGAGGGTTGACTGTGAGAACCGCGAGACGACGCCTCGCCCTGCCCCTCAGCGCCGGCCTGCCAGGTGCAAACGGATCGCCCGATAGATCGCCCCGACGAAGACCACGATGACGCCCGCGAGTACGGCGCCCGGCGGCAGTGTCACGACGAGCGCAACACAGCCCAACCCGCCGAGAACCTGCAGCGCCCGCGGGTACCGGCGGCTGGTCTGAGTGAACGCAGCCACATTGGCGACGAGATAGTAGAGCAGCACCCCGAACGACGAGAATCCGATAACCGCTCGCACGTCGACCGTGAGCACGAGAACGCACACCGCTAGACCCAGAGCCAATTCGGCGCGATGGGGCACCCTGAATTGTGGATGCACCGCGGCGAACCAGTGCGGCAGATCATGATTTCGCGCCATGGCGAGACTCGTGCGGCCGATTCCGGTGATCAACGCCAGAAGCGCCCCGAGAGCGGCAATGGCTGCACCGACTCGCACGATGGGGGTCGCCCAGAACCACCCGCTCGCTGTCACGACGTCGACCAGGGGCGCGGCAGCCGACGCAAGCTGCTGGGGGCCGAGAGTGAGTAGTGCGACCACCGCGACCACGGCATAGACGACGAGGGTGCCCGACAGTGCAAGCAGAATCGCTCGCGGAATTGTGACGCTGGGATTCTTCACCTCTTCGCCAAGAGTGGCAATACGGGCGTACCCGGCGAACGCGAAAAAAAGCAAGCCAGCCGACTGCAGCACTCCGTACCAGCCGCCCGCGCCAACGTTCGCTGTCAGATCACGCAGTGGTTCTGCGTCTGTGGCCAACCCGGCGAGACCAGAGACGACGATCAGGGCCAACACGGCCAACACGAAGATGACAATGATGCGGGTGAGCTGCGCCGTGCGTGTGATACCGAAGTAGTTCACTGCCACGAGACCAAGAACCGCCAGAACGGCCACCGGCTTCTGCCACGACTCAGGAACGGCATAGGAGGCGAATGTCAGCGCCATCGCCGCGCAACTGGCCGTCTTGCCGATGACGAAGCTCCAGCCCGCCACGAACCCGGGCCACTCCCCCAGATGCTCCCGGCCGTACACATACGTGCCACCCGACGCCGGATGCTCCGCAGCAAGTTGCGCTGACGACGTCGCATTGCAGAACGCGACAACCGCCGCTATCGCGAGCCCGATCAAAAGCCCGGCACCTGCGGCAGCAGCAGCTGGCGCAAACGAGGCGAAAATGCCGGCACCGATCATCGATCCGAGGCCGATAGACACGGCGTCGACTGTTCCCAGTCGTCGAACCAAGGCCGGGCTGGCGGAGCTCGAACCGGTCGTCACTTCATACTCGATTGCACGGGCCGAACGTTACCATCCGAACAAAGACAGACCGCCGAAACGACAAAAGGCCCAGCCTGAGGGCCGAGCCTTTTGTCTTCTTGTTGCGGGGACAGGATTTGAACCTGCGACCTCTGGGTTATGAGCCCAGCGAGCTACCGAACTGCTCCACCCCGCGGCACAAGATGTAACACTACCAGAGGTTTTGCGTGCTCGTTACCATCCGGGCCTATTGGGCGCCCGAAGCTGCGATTGCGGCGGCCACAGCGTCTTTCAGCTGCTGGTCGGCGACGCCGTACGCTGTCCAGTCAGCGGCCTGAAGTGCCGCTGTGCGAGCCGTCAGCGCGGTCTGGGCGTCGCTGAGGGCCTTCTGGAGGGCCGCATTGTTCCCCGACGGAGTCGTGGTGGTGCCGCCGGTCGATGGCGTCGTAGGCGTCGTTGTGGTGGGGGTACCGCTGTCGCCGGCGGTCGCCCCGGAGTTTCCGCCGAAGAGATCGTCGAGTGCAGCATCCAGAGTGTCTTCGAAGGCGATCTTGTTACCGAAGCCGACGAGAATCTTCTGCAGCAGCGGGTAACTGGTCTCGCCACGCGACTCGACGTAGACCGGTTGCACGTAGAGCAGCCCCCCGCCCACCGGCAGGGTGAGCAGGTTTCCGCTCAGTACCTGGGTCGAGCCCTGTTTCAGAAGATTCAGAGCACCCGAGACGGTCGGGTCGGCGTTGAACTTGTTCTGTACCTGCCCGGGGCCTGGAACCGTGGCGTCTTTGGGCAGAGTAAGCAGCCTCAGCTTGCCGAAGTCGGCAGACTTCACCCCTGCCGTGTTTCCCGCGTTCGAGTCGACCGCCAGATACCCGTTCAGACTCTTGCTCGTGTCATCCCCGGTGAGGGGTATGAAGGTCGAGTACAGCGAGTACTCGGGCTGGTCTTGCCCGGGTACCTGCATCGTGAGGTAGTACGGCGGTTGCAGCGTGGGGTTCGCGGCCGTCGAAATCGGGTCGTTCGGCGTGGTCCAGGCGTCTTCGCGCGAGTAGAACGAACCCGAGTCAGTGACGTGGTATTGCCCGAGAATGGCCCGCTGCACCTTGAACAGGTCGGCCGGGTAGCGCACGTGCGCAATGAGCTGTGCACTCATGTCGCTCATCGGCTTGACCGTGGCCGGGAAGATCTTCTCCCATGTCTGCAGAATGGGGTCGGTGGCATCCCACGCGTAGAGGGTCACCTTGCCGTCGTAGGCGTCGACCGTGGCCTTCACCGAATTGCGAATGTAGTTGATGTTGTTGTCGACGGCGTACCCCGGCTTCGGCGTGTACGTGTCGGCAATCGCCGCGCTCAGCCCCTCTGTCTTCGAGTACGGGTAGTTCGACGACGTGGTGTACCCGTCGACGATCCACACGACGTGCCCGTCGACCACCGATGCGTACGGGTCGGAGTCGATCGTCAGGTACGGCGCCACCTTCGACACACGTGTCGCCGGGTCTCGGTCGTACAGAATCTGCGAGTTGCTGTTCACCGCCTCAGACAGGAAGATCTGCTCCGACTGAAACTTCAGCGCGTACGCGAGCCTGTTGAACACGTTGTCGAGCTTCGGGCCGCCGTCACCCGAGAAGGTCGTGTAGGTCTGGGATGCCCCACCGGTGCCCGACGGGTAGTCGAGCTCTGTCGGGCTGGTGCCCGCTGCGGCGCCCACAATCGAGTAATCGGGCGAATTCTCGCCGAAGTAGATGCGCGGTTCGTAGTCGCCGAGCACACCGGTCGACGGGATGCCCGATTCTGAGAACACCGGCTGCCCGTCTGCCGAGCGCTGGTTGCCGTAGGCGGCGACCACCCCGTATCCGTGCGTGTACACAATGGTCTGGTTGTACCAGCTCGCCGACGTGCCCAGCTGGTTCAGGTTCAGGTCTCGAACGCTGGTGACCATGTCTTGGGTCTTGCCGTCGATGGTGTAGCGATCGACGTTCAGTGCCTTCGGAAACTGGTAGTACTGCCTGAACTGCTGCAGCGCCGCGAACGTGCCGCTCACGAGCGCTGGGTCGAGAATGCGGATGTTCGACGTCGTCGCCGCGTCGGCACGAAGCGCGCCGGGCTCGGCCGTCGTGGTGGCGTTGTAGGGAATCACGTCGACGTTGCTGACGCCGTACGCGTCGCGCGTCAGGTCGATGTTGCGCTGGATGTACGGCGCCTCGAGGCTTCTCTCCGACGGCGCGACCTGGAAGCGCTGCACCACCCACGGGTAGAGCGAACCGAGTACCAGTCCGCTGACGATGAGCAGCGCCGTGCCGATCACGGGCAGGCGCCAGCGGCCGATGAAGGCCGCAAGGAGAAAGAGAACGGCCACGATGATGGCGATGCCCGCGAGAATCTGCAGTCCCGGGATGGTCGCATTCACGTCGGCATACGATGCGCCGGTGATCAGACCGCCGCTGTTCGACAGTGTGGCGAACTGGTCGAGCCAGATGCTCACGGCCTGCAGCAGCAGGTAGATTCCGGCGATGACGGCAATCTGCACGCGGGCGGTCTTCGACACGCGAACCTCTCGCTGGCCGAACCGGATGGCGCCGTACAGGTAGCTCGTGGCAACGGCGGCGATGCCGGCGATCAGCACGACGGCCGAAGCGAAGCCCACCACACCCTGCCAGAACGGCAGGTCGTACACGTAGAACGAGATGTCGAGGTTGAACTGCGGGTCGGTGCGCCCGAACGACGTGCGGTTCAGGTACATCAGGGCGACCTGCCAGCGCGACGCGCTCGAGACGCCCGCGAACAGGCCGAGCACAGCCGGAATACCGAAGGCGGCGAGGCGGCGCAGCGGCTCGACGACCTGTTGGTACCGGTCGAGTTGCGAGTTCAGCTTCGCGTAGACCGGCCGAAGACGAAACGCGATCTCGATGCTCGCGAACACCGGGATGGCCATCGCGAAGAAGCCGATGAAGAACATCACCAGGCCGGCGATCCACTGTGTGGTGAGCACACTCAGGAAGCCGAGCTGGTCGAACCAGAGCACTTCGGTGTACAGATTGGTGAAGACGAAGAACAGAATCGCGAGAACGGCGATGACCGCTATGGCGATCGCGATGACGGTTCGCGATCTTCTTGCGGGCTTCTGGGCTGTTGTAGAAGTCACGGTAAGCCTCTTGTGTTAGCTGTGGGTGTTCGCCCAATCTTAGACAGCCCACGCTGAGAACCCGCTGTCGGCAGCTATTTCGTAGCGGCCTGAACCGAGTCGCAGGTCGGCAGAGACCCCGTGTCACTGCCCGACGAGATGTCGGTGAGCGCGGTGATCGAATCGGTGAGGGTGCTCACAGCAAAAACGGTCAGCCCACTCGGAACGTGCCCCACGACCTCGTCGCAGTTCGAAGCCGGCGCGAGAAAATAGGTTGCCCCGCTCTGCTCGGCCCCGTACAGCTTCTGGCGGATGCCCCCAATGGCCCCCACCGTGCCATCGGCGCTGATCGTACCGGTGCCGGCCACCTTCTGCCCGCCGGTGAGATCGCCGGGGGTCAGCTGGTCGATGATGCCGAGTGCGAACATCATTCCCGCGCTCGGGCCACCCACGTTGTCGAGCTGAATATTCACGGTGAACGGAAACTGGTACGCCGCCGCTGCGGCGATACCGAGAAGAATCGTGCCGTCAGAGGCCTTCTGCGGCGTGATCTGCACGGTCTGCTGGGCGCCCGACCGCGTGATGACGAGCGTGGCCGGTGCGGCATCCCCGTTGGCCGTCACGGCCGCGCGCAGAGTGTCGACGCTGGTCACTGCAACGCTATTGACAGAATCGATGGTGTCACCGGCTTTCAGGATGTTCGTGGCCGGCGCGTCTGTAGCGACCTGTGCAACCGAAACCGTCGTGGTGAAAGCCGTGCCCATCTTGGTGAGCGCCGCGGCGATCGCCTCCTGCTGGCTGTTGACCATCTGCGCCTGGTTCTGCTGGTCTTGCTGCTCGACAGTGACCGTCGGCGGGTAGATCGATGCGACGGGAACCACCGCGCGGCTCTGGTCGAACCACGCCCCCACTATCTCTGCCCAGCTGGGCAGGCTTTCGGGGCTGCCTACTACCGAGACCGTGAGCATGTCGAGCGCACCCGAGGTGGGATAGGTGGTGGCGCCCGAGATGGAGATGAGCGGCACCTGGGTTCCGTCGTGGTCGCTGGTGCCGAGGGTGTTGAACACCGGCCCGGGCTGCTCGATGACATACGGCGAAGGAATGAAGCTCATCCCGAGCGCAAGCGCCAGCGCGGCGATGAGGCTGACCCAGCCGACTGTTCTGCGCTTCGAGCCGCGAGTGGATGCCCGTGCTGGCGCGGCTGGCGGTGCGGGCACAAGCACGGGCACTGGCTTCGCGGGCACGCCGGGCGTGGGCTGGTCGGTCTCGCTCACAAGAGCCTTTCACTGGCAGAAACGGAAGGGATCAGGCGTGTTCGCCACGGGCGCACGACCGAAGGGCCCAGCTTATGAGAAATCCCAGCTTCGAGAATGGGCCGGGGGCTAGCGTAGAACTCGATGCTGATAGGCATCATAGAAAGCGGTAAGACCGTGGGAGATGTGCGACCGTGAGTGACGAGCCAGACAAGAACCCCGAAGACGAATTCGCCGACATGCTGCGGCAGTTTCTGTCGGGCAACTCAGAGCTCGACCCGTCGAAGCTCGCGAGCGCGGCCGGGTTGCCCTCTGACCCCGCCGCGGTAGCCCAGCTCATGCAGCAGCTGCAGAACGCCATGCAGAACAGCGGCGACGGTGTCGACTGGAAGGTGGCACTCGATGCCGCCCAGCAGATCGCCGTACGCGAGACCTCGGTCAGCACGCCCGGCCAGCTGTCGGCCCTCGAGCAGGCGCTGCACGTCGCGGAACTCTGGCTCGACGAGGTGACCTACGTCGCCGAACTCGCCGCCACCCCCAAACTTCTCACCCGCAAAGAGTGGGTGACGGCAACGATGCCCGTGTGGAGCCAGGTTGCCGAGCCGGTCGCGCTCAGCATCGCCGATGCGCTCACCCGCGTGCTGAAAGACCAGGCTCCCGAAGAGCTGTCGGGCATGATGGCGAGCGCCAGCCAGTTGATGCGCAACATCGGCGGGGCACTCTTCGCCATGCAGCTCGGCCAGGTCGTCGGCCAGCTCTCCACCGAGGTCGTGTCGGGCGGTGACGTGGGCATCCCGCTCATGGGCGACCAGCAGGCGGCTCTCGTGCCCCAGAATCTCGCCGACTTCGGCGAGGGCCTCGACATTCCCGTCGACCAGGTGCAGCTGTACCTGTCGGTTCGCGAGATCGCGCACGCGCGCTTGTTCCGGCACGCCAAATGGCTGCGCCTGCACATGATCACTTCGATCACCGAGTTCGCCCGGGGCATCTCCATCGACACCGAGCGCCTCGAAGACCTCGCGTCGAGTTTCGACCCGTCGAACCCCGAAGAACTGCGCCAGGCCATGGTCAGCGGCGCGCTCATCCCGCCGAAGACCGAGGCACAGTTACAGGCCCTGGCTCGCCTCGAAACCACGCTCGCGCTGGTCGAGGGCTGGGTCGATGTGGTCACTGCCGCTGCTACCGTGCGGCTTCCCCGTCGCGACGCGGTGGCCGAGACGGTTCGCCGTCGACGCGCTACCGGCGGGCCGGCCGAGTCGGCCTTCTCCACGCTGGTGGGCCTTGAGCTACGCCCGCGGCGCCTCCGCGAGGCGGCGGCCATGTGGCAGGCCGTGACCGACGCAGTTGGCGCCGAGGGCCGCGACGCTCTGTGGTCGCACCCCGACGTCGTGCCGAGTTCTGACGACATCGACAACCCGCAGGCACTCGTTGCGCGGTTGCTCGCGGGCGAACCCGAGCCCGACGAGATGGATCTCGCGATCGCCGACTTCTTCCGCGCCGAAGAGGCCGGGCCCGTCGAGGGCGCGGCTGACGGGGCGATCGCCGACACCCTCGGCGATGCGCCGGCCGCTGAGACGAGTTCCGGTTCTGACCCTGACTCCGACCCGGCTGACCCCGACCCGGCTGATCGCGACTCGCGGGGCGACGACCGGCCCGATTCGGCGGCGCCGCCCGTCGTCTGACGCGGGTGAGTGGTGCGCGGGTGAGCGAAGCCGTGTTGGGTCGAGCGTGGCTGTGCTGCGCGAATCTGGGTTGTGGATAACTTTCTGAGCGATGCTCACCCAGCATGCATGATGGAGGTATGTTCACTCCTGCACTGCCCATTATTCTGAAACTCGACCCCCGCTATCCCGTCGTCTGGCGCTCCCCGACGGCCGTGCAGGTGGGTGTCGACCGCGCCACCGTACTGCTCGAGCACGTCACTGCGGCCGAAGAACGCATGTTGCACGCCCTCGGGCCGGGCGTCGGCCTCGATGGGCTCCGGATGATCGGCGAACGCGCCCGCGCAAGCCCCCGGGCCGTGGCGCGCTTTCTCGAGCGGGTCTCACCGGCACTCCTTGCGTCGCCCGGCCCCGTCTCTCGCCCGCTCACCGGCCAGCGCGTCCGCGTCATCGGATCCCTCTCGGCCTGCCGGCCCCTCCGCCAGCTTCTGGCACACCGTGGGGCTGAGCTCAGCGATGACGCCGGTGGAGCAGGTGACTCGGGCGACGCAGGTGAATCAGGCGACGCAGGCGACGCCGCGCCCATCGACCTTGCGGTTCTCGTGGCCGCGTGGGCAGTGCACCCGGCCGAGTCGGGGCGTTGGCTCCGCGCCGACATCGCTCATCTGCCCGTGGTGTTCGGCGACCGGGAGATTCGTATCGGGCCGCTCGTCGTGCCCGGGGCAGGCCCCTGCCTGCACTGCTGCGAGCGCGCGGCCATCGACGACGACCCGGCGTGGCCCGCCATAGCCGCTCAGCTGATGCGGCGCACCTCACCGCTCGACGAACCCTTCGCCATCGCCTCGATGCTTGCTCCGGCGGTGCGCGCCTGCATCGAAGCGATGGCAGGCAGCGCTCTCGAGGGCCGGGTACGTCACGTGCACCCCGATATCGGCCAGGTCAGCGAGAGCTGGCGGTTCGTGCATCCGGAGTGCGGCTGCCGAGCTCTGCCAGAAACCGGGAGGGCGCCCGAACCTGCGAGCGGCTCGCCCCCGTCTCGGCCCACGACAGCGCCAGGCGCTGGCGCGCCCGAGTGACCCCGACATAGAGCAGGCGTCGCTCTTCGTCGACCTGTTCGAGCGACGTGGCGTAGCTGATCGGCACGAGACCTTCGCTGAGGCCCAGCACGAACACCGTCGGCCACTCGAGCCCTTTCGCCGAGTGCAGCGTGGCGAGCGTGACGGCCGAGATGGTGGGTTCGTGCTGACCGGCCTGGCGTTCGAGCAACTCGTCGGTGAACACCCGGAAGGTGGTGCGCGGCGGCTGTTGTTCGGCGAGCCCCATGATGGCGTTCAGCGACTCCCACCGGTCACGGCCGGCACCGCGGCCTTCTGGCGGGCTCTGCGACCAGCCGAGCGAGCGCAGCACATCGCTCACCGACTTGAACAGCGGCTCGCCGGAGATCGAGACCGATGCGGCGCGCAACGACATCACGGCCTGCTTCACCTCGGGAAGGTCGAAGAAGCGCTGCGATCCGCGAATCTGGTAGGTCACCCCAGCCTCGGTCAGGGCTCCCTCGAGGGCTGCAGCCTGGGCGTTCATCCGATACAGCACGGCGATGTCTTCGGGTTTGGTGCCCTCGGTGATCAACCGCGCCACCGACGCGGCGACACCGCGCGCTTCGGCTGCTTCGGAGGGGTAGCCGGTGATGGCGGGCTCGAGGCCCCGCTCGATTCGACGGCCACCCTCGGGGGGCTCGGCGCCCTCCCCCGCCGCGCGCAGGTTGAGCGCGCCGGTGCGGCCGCGCATCAGCCGGTTCGCCGCATCGACAACTGCGGGGGTCGACCGGTAGTTCTGTTCCAGCCGCACCACCGTGGCGCTCGGATGCGCGGAGGCGAACGAGAGCAGAAAATCGGCTTTGGCGCCGGCGAACGAGTAGATGGTCTGGCTGGCATCACCGACCACGCAGAGGTCTTGACGGCTGCCGAGCCAGAGCGAGAGCAGGTGATGCTGAAGCGGCGAGACGTCTTGGTACTCGTCGACGACGAAGAACCGGTACTGCTCCCGTACCTGCATGGCCACCGAGGGTTCTGACTCGATCATGCCGGCCATCGACAGCAGCACATCTTCGAAGTCGAGCTGGCGTCGTTCGAGCTTGAGCGCCTCGTACCCGTTCTGAAGGTCGATCACCTGATCGACGCTCAGTGTGCCGGGCTGGCTGCGGGAACTCCGCGCGGCCACGGCATACGCGTCGACCGACATGTTCGAGATCTTGCGCCACTCGATCTCGGCAGCGAGGTCACGAAGCGAGGCAGTGTCGACCCGAAGTTTCAGGCCTTCGGCCACCTGCCCGAGCAACCGCGCCTTGCCTTCGAGCAGGCGCGGAACGTCGCCGCCCACCACCTGCGGCCAGAAGAAGTTGAGCTGCGCCAGAGCGGCACTGTGAAAGGTTCTGGCCGCCACACCGCCCGCGCCGAGCGGCCGCAGCCGCGAACGCAGCTCGGCCGCAGAACGGGCCGTGAAGGTGAGCGCCATGACCTTGTTCGGCGGGTACACACCGGTGGCGACACCGTACGCGATGCGGTGCGTGATGGCACGCGTCTTGCCGGTTCCGGCCCCCGCCAGCACACAGACCGGGCCGAGCAGCGTCTTCGCCACAACGCGCTGTTCGGCGTCGAGCGCCGAGAGCAGCGCCTCTGCTCCGGTTTCGGGCCCTGACCGGTCGTCGTCCAGCGCGCTCACCGAGACCGGCTGGGAATCGGGCCGCCGTACCAGTGCTCGAGAATCGCCCGCGCGATCGAAGCGGAGCCCGGCAGCAGAACACTCTGCTCGGGGTCGGCAAGGTCTTCGCGGCTGAACCAGCGAACATCCATGATCTCTTCGCCGTCAGGTAGCAGCGCGTCACCCGAGGTGGCCGGGTCGACACGCGCGAGAAAACCGCACATCAGCGAAGCGGGAAATGGCCAGGGCTGCGAGCCGAGGTACTGCGGCTCGAGAATGCGCACACCCGACTCTTCGAACACCTCACGAATGGCCGCTGCCTCGAGCGACTCCCCCGGTTCGACAAACCCGGCGAGAAGTGAGTAGCGGTTGGCCTCCCACAGCGCGTTCGAGCCGAGCAGTATGCGGTCGTGCTGGTCGACGATGCCCACGATGACGGCCGGGTCGGTGCGCGGAAAGATCTCGATGTCTTGAACCGGGCAGCGCCGCACCCAGCCTCCAGCCTCGGGAACCGTTTCGGCCCCACAGCGCGGGCAATGGGTGTGCGAACGGTGCCAGTTGAGCACACCGAGCGCCTCGGTGTAGGCGCCCGCATCGCGGTCGCTGAGTTCGACAGCAACGTTTCGCAGGTTCACCCAGTGCGTTTTGTCGGGGTCGAGGGCCAGCGCCGCCTCGTCAGAGAGAGTCACGGCGACCAGCCGGGTGCCGACGGGCTCTGCCGCATCGGTTGCCAGCGACAGACCGAGGTAGAGCTGTAACTCGACATCGGGCACGAGGGCAGCAGGTACGAATGCCAGCACCGGATGCTCAGAAGCACTGCCGCCCTCGCCCCGCGGCAACACGTCGCCCCAGTCGCTCGCACCCGCCTGCCCCGCGCTGAGCAGTGCCTGCCCGTCGTGAAGGGGAAGAACCCGTGTCGACTCGTCGGCCCACAGGCTCTCGAACAGGTTGGGTGTCAGCCGATAGGCATGATCGCGATCGATTTCATACCGTGACAGCGCGAGGGTGGGAAGCAAAGAAGAAGACATGGGTTGACCAATCGTGCGTGGCGAAAGCCGTGCTGCGAGGAAGCCGCCTTACCCTGTTAGGTATGGCCAGATCCTCTCTCACTCTAGCCGCGCTCGCCACTGCCGCCGTCGCTGGGCTCGACGTTGTTTCGACCACGCCGCTCAGCACAGGCCAGTCGGGCCGGTTCGACTCGGCGCTGCTCACCGTGCGCGGGGGTGACCAACTGGTCATCCGTGTTCCCGTCTCTCAGGAGGCCGAAACCGAGCAGTCGGGCGACCTCGTCGCGTTGCGCGCACTCACCGCCGGTTCCCGTGGGCGGTTGCCCTTTCAGGCCCCCGATTTTCGGGGCCAGGCACCCATCGGCGAGACCCGCGGCATGGTGTACGACTACATCCCTGGCTTCCAGGCGAACCTCGAAAGCCTCGACGCGAGCGTCGAACTGGCCGAATCGTTCGGGCGCGCGATCGCCGCCGTGCACTCGCTGCCCACCTCTGTGGTCACCGATGCCGGCCTGCCGGTCTTCAGCGCCACAGAGTCTGCACGGGCGGCCCGCACGGCGAAAGACCGCGCTGCGGCGACGGGCCGGGTGCCCACCGAGCTTCTGACGCGCTGGTCTGTCGCGCTCGAAGACAGCGCGCTGTGGCAGTTCCAGCCCACCGTCATCCACGGTTCGCTCGGCCCCGAATCGTTCCTGGTTGCGGGCGACCGCGTCACGGGCATCCTCGACTGGTCGAACTTCAAGGTGGGCGACCCCGCGAGCGACCTGTACTGGCTCAGCTCGGTATCGCGCGAAGAGTCGGCCACCCGGGTGTTCTCGGGCTACAACGTTGCCCGCTCGGGCCCGGTCGACCGGCAGCTGCGCAAGCGCGCGCGCCTCTACGCCGAACTCGAGATCGCAAAGTGGCTGGTGCACGGCTCCGAGCGGCGCGACGCCTCAATCGTTGACGACGCTGTGGGTATGCTGACGGCCCTCGCAAGCACGGCACAGGCCGACATTGTGAATCCGCTCTCGAGTGACACCGGGCGAGTGCTTGCGGTCGACGAAGTCGAGCAGATGCTCACGCAGACCCCTCGGTCAGACCCGATCGCCGCTCGTGACCACGCGAACGCGTCACGTATCTCCGACGACGACTGAGTTCCTACCGCTCACGCTGCCACTGCTCACGCTCACGCTGCCACTGCTCACGCTCACGCTCACGGTCCCATTGCTCATGCTCAGCTGCGGGCGACCCGCTGCCACAGCGTGAGCAGTTCGTCTTCGGAGTACACCCGAACGGGCGCGATCACCTCGTCGACGGCCACGAAGTAGAACACCGCGTCGATGAGGTCGGGGTCGATGCCCTTCCACCGCGCATACGCCAGACGGTAGAGCGCGAGCTGCAACTGCTTCACCTCGAGATCGTCGGCGTCGGCCGGGGCGCGCCCGGTCTTCCAGTCGACGATCTGGTACCGCCCGCCGCGCTCGAACACCGCGTCGATCTTGCACACCACGATGTTCTCGCCGAGCACGAGGTGAATTTCGACCTCCACCTCGGTGGGCGCGAGCCCGGCCCACTCCGAAGCCTCGAAGGTCGCACGCAGCTGGTCAAGGGCTGCCTCTTCGACGGCGTCGCCCGACTCGAGACCACCATCGAGATCGAAGTCGAGTTCACCGACCGCCGCGTCGAGCTGCTCAGAACCACCGATGATGCCGTACCGGTTCTCGACCCACGAGTGAAACCGGGTTCCGAGCCGCGTCTGGCGATAAGGGCGCTCGGGCATCGGGCGCCGAAGGCTCCGCAGCACGGCATCGGGGTCGGTCACATAGTCTTTGAACCGCGACGCGGCGACGCGGGTGGGAATGACGAGCGACTCGCCCGCGAGCGACGCCGCACGCTCGGCCAGGAGAAGGCTGATGGTGTGCGACCACTCCGTTTCTGCGGCGGCATCGGCGTCGAGCACCGCCTCGGCGGCGGCCGTCACGGCCGGGCGCCTCGAACCCAGCGCATCGAGCGGCCAGGGCACGAGCAGCTGCGACTGCGGCAGCGGATTCTCTTCACTCTCGGGGGCCTCGGGCAGGGCATCCGGAGCCAGCAGGCCGTGCTCGGCGAGCTCTCGCAGAAACAGGCCCGGCGCGCGCGGTTTCAGCTGGGCCGACCAGAACGAGCCGCTCAGCAGCAGGCTGTCGCGGGCACGGGTGACGGCCACATAGACCAAGCGGCGCTGTTCTTCTGCGTAACGGTCGACGATGTCGCCGCAGTAGACCTCTTTGGCCTTGGCGAATTCGGCCTGCGTGCTCGACGTGCGCCACGGCAGCACGGGTAGCTCTGAGGCGTCGCCCCGAAACTCGTAGGGCAGCTCGCCGAACGCCAGCCAGCCCTGCTTGCTCTGCGGCTTTCCGGGCAGCTCGTCTTCGACCATGCGAGGAACGCCCACGATGTCCCACTCGAGGCCCTTCGAGCCATGGATGGTCAGAATCTGAACCGTTCCCGGCTCTGGCTCGTCAGAGCGGGGGCTGAGCTTGTCGCGCTTCTCGGCCTCGGTCAGCCACGACAGAAAGGTGCCGAGGCCGGCGGTGGAGTCGGCGGCGAGAAACGAGCTGATCTGCTCGGAGAAAGCGTCAAGGCTCGCCTGGCCCAGATACGAGCGCTCGTTCGCAGCCACCTCGATGTCGAGCAGCAGTTGCTGCTTGACGAGGTTCACGAGGTCGAGCAGGTCAAGGCCCGTGCGTGTGCGGAGAAAGGCCAACTGCCTGCCGGCGAGGCGCAGGCGCTCGAGCCCCACCTCGGTGAAGCCGACGAGCGCACGATGACCATCGCGGGCCTCGCTCACGAAGTCGAGCGCATCGACCAGCGAGCGACCCTCGTCGGGCACCACCGAGCTGCGCAGCCGCTGCTTCACCTCGTCTTCGAGCTTCGCGAAGTGGTGGTCGCGCTCGGCGAGCCACGAGCCCACCCGGCTGAGGGCCTGGATGTCGCGGAGCCCCACCCGCCACCGGGCTCCGGTGAGCAGGCGCACCAACTCAGACTCGGCCGTGGGGTAGTAGATGACTCGCAGCGCCGAGACGAGGTCGGCCACGGCGGGCTCTTCGAGCAGCCCTCCGAGACCGAGCACGTGAAAGGGCACACCCTGCTCGGTGAAGGCGGTGGTGAAGGCGTCGATCTTCTTGATCGAACGGCAGAGCAGCGCCGCAGACTTCTGGCCGCCCTTCGAAGTCTTCTCGGCCAGCTTCTGCTTGAACCACGAGGCCACCTCGCGCGCTTCGTCGTTCACAGTCTCGCCGTACAGCGCGTCGAGTGTGCCGCGACCGGCATCTTGGCGGGGCTCGAGCCGGTGCACTTCGACGGGCGACGCCGCGCTGAGCGGGGCGACCAGGGTGTTGGCGGCATCGAGCACCCGTAGCGGGTTTCGCCAACTGGTCGACAGAGCAAACGCGAGCGCCCCATCGGGGTAGCCCGTGAAATCGGCGGCGAACGTGCCGAGGTTGGCCGCGCTGGCACCACGCCAGCCGTAGATCGACTGGTGCGGGTCACCCACCGCCATCACGGGCATGGCGGCGAACAGCGTCGACAGCAGGCGTGTCTGCACGACGCTCGTGTCTTGGTATTCGTCGAGCAGCACCACGCGGTACCGCTCTCGATACTCGGTGACCACGCGCGGCACTCGCTCGGTGATGGCCAGCGCGAGCGCGACCTGGTCGGAGTACTCCACGAACCCGCGGCGAACCTTCTCGAGCGCGTACTGGTCGGCGAGGTCGGCGAGCACGGGCAGCCCGCTCACGGTTCGAAGGGCATCCCGAAGCGACGCATTCACGTTCGTGACCCTGGTCGAACCGGTGGGCAGGTCGGCCAGCTGAGCGAATTCGACGGCCATGGCGCGCACGTCGGCCGAATCGACGACGTTCTCGCTGAGCGCGCGACTGAGTGACAGCACGGCGCTGGTGAGCGAATCGATGGGTTTGTCGAGATGCACGAGCCGGTCATCCGTGCTGTTGGTCACGATGCGACGGGCGAGCTGCCACGCCGACGCCTCACTCAGAATGCTCGAATCGCCCTCACGCCCGATAAGCAGGGCGTTGTCGCGAAAGATGCTGTTCGCGAACGAGTTGTAGGTGGCGACCGCGGGTGCGTCGAACGGATCGAAGTCGACGTCAGCGATTCCGGATGCTGCGAGCTGGTCGATGCGCGATCGAATACGTACCGCGAGCTCGCCCGCGGCCTTGCGGGTGAAGGTCAGCCCGAGAACCTCCGAGATACCCACGAACCCGTTGGCGAGCAGCCAGACGACACGGTTCGCCATGGTCTCGGTCTTGCCGCTGCCGGCCCCGGCGATCACAATGCTGGGTTCGAGCGGCGCCTCGATGACGGCCTGCTGCTGGGCCGTGGGCGGCGGCAGTTCGAGTGCGTGCGCAATGTCGAGCGCGCTGAGGGCGGGCCGGGGCCCGGGCCGGGAAGTGGTGGTTGGCGCGTCGATGTCGGGGCTCATTCTGTCGGGAGCGTTCACGCGGAGACCGCCTTCACAAGGTGGATGCGGTAGGCATAGCTGCCATGCGGGTCTCGTTCGTCGAGGCCCTCGCGGCCGGGAAACTCGGTGCCGGCCATGCCAACAGCGCCGGCCGTGATGCGCGTGCGAAAGAACTCGGCCGCTTCATCGTCGAGCGGGGCCTGCACAAGCAGCTTGTAGAGCACCTTGTTCGCACCGGCTCCCGAACTCAGAGCCACATAGAGCAGTACTGCTCCCCCGTTCTTGACCGGTTCGGCCACCCCGGCCACCGCGGTGACTTCAGTGGTGTGAGCGGTGTCAGTGGTATCAGCCGTGTCAGTGGTATCAGTGGTATCAGTGGTATCAGCCGTGTCAGCCGGGCGCTTCACACCGACGGCACCCGCCAGCAGGGCGAGCTGGTAGCTGCCGAGCTGGGCGTGCTCAACCACAGCAGGCCCGGTCGGTGCGTATGCGCCCGTCTTCAGGTCGACCACCGTGACGCGGCCGTCGGGCCAGCGCTCGAGCCGGTCGATCGTTCCGCGGAGGCGCGCTCGACCCACATCGAGCGTGAAGCTGTCTTCGCCGCCGAGCAGTTCGCCGCCCAGCCGCTCGAACTCCACCAGATACTGCGAGAGCCCTTCAACCCGGCGCACCGTGCGCAGGCGCTCGCGCTCCGCGAGCCAGGCCGACTCGAAGTCAAGTTCGCCCCAGCGTTCGTCGAGTTCGCTCCACAGCCCCGTCACACTGAGGTCGGGGTCGGGGCGCGCGGTCACCTCTTCCATGACGGAGTGCAGCAGCGTACCGATGCCGGCCGCGAGCCCCAGCGTGCCGCCAGACACCTTGTCGATGAACCACGCCAGCGGCGACTTCTCGAAGGTCTCGAGCTTCGACGGCGACACGTCGACCATGGCGTCGGGGTCGCCTTCGAGGTCGACCAGGGGTTCGGTGGTCGACGGTTCGAGCGTGCCGTACCAGGTCTCCGGATGCGCGGCCGGCACCCCCTCGACCGCCAGCAGTGCGAGCGCCGACGCAGCACCGGGGTCGCCCGTCTCGACGAGCCTGCGGCGCAGCACCCCCACCAGTCCACGCAGCGACAGCGGATGCCCCGCCACCCATCGTGCGCGCCCCGACCGCTCGACCGCGGCCGCCACGGGCGCAGTCACCGGCGGCACAGGCACCGGTGCCAGCCGCACGAACGGCGAGGGCTGTTCGTCGTCGTTCGCCACGGTGCTCAGCACGGTCTGCGTGCGGGCGCGCGAGACGGCGAGCGCGAACATCCGCAGCTCGTCGCCCATGACTTCGGCACGTTCGTCGACGTCGGCCACGGGGCGAGCCGCGACGACCGCACTCAGTCGGTCGGGGTGCAGCAGCGATCCGCGCAGGCGCAGGTTCGGCCACACCGACTCCTGCAGCCCCGCCACCACCACGACCTCGAATTCGGTGCCGATCACGCCGTTCGGCGTCGAGATGACCACCGCGTCGCTCACCGACCGCGGTGAGAGAGAGTCTTCGGGCACCTCAGACTCGAGGAGGTCGACGAGAAACTCGGTGGCCGGCCGGTTCGGGTACCGCTCGACATACCGTTTGGCCGAGGTGAACACGCCCAGCACGCCGTCGAGGTTGCGGTTCGCTTCGTCAGCGAGGATGCCCGAGCCCTTCGACTGCGCCAGCCACTGTTCGGGCAGGCCGCTGCCATTCCAGAGCTGCCACAGCAGTTCTTCGATGGTCGCCCCGCCCGCGTGCAGGGCGCGCACCGCCGCCAGGTTGTCGGCGAATCGCCCCACGCGCCGTGCCGGTGCCGAATCGATGGTCACGAGCCTCCCCGGCCCTTCGAGTGCGTCGGTGAGCAGCGCGTCGGCCGTGCGATTGCCGTCGCCGGCCAGTTCTTCTTGGCGAAGAGACAATCGCAACCGCCGAAGCGACACCGCGTCGAGCCCGCCGAACGGGCCGAGCAGCAGCTCGCGCGTGACGCTGTCGTCGAGAGAGCGCACCCCGATGGCCACCGCGATGGCCACGGCAAGGTGTCGGGCGGCATAGTCGTCGCGGAGCGCCCGGCCGCCCGTGAGTGTCTTCGTCGGAACCTCGGCCAGCGCCAACCCTCTCGCCAGCGACGAGATGAGCGCGCCCGAGCGCACCACGACGGCCAACTCGCGCCACGGCACTCCCCGCAACAGGTGGTGCTCGCGCAGCACCTGGGCAATGGCTGCCACTTCTGCCGCTGGCGTCGCCACCTGCAGCACCCGCACCTCGTCGACCGTCTCAGCCGCAGCCGCAGTCGCAGCCCCGGTCGCAGCCGCAGTCGCGGTCGCAGTCGCAATCTCAACCTCGGTCGCCGCCGTAGCCTCAGTCGCAGTCAGTGCCGCCACCGTCGCGCCAGCTGTGGCCGCGGCCGGATGCACGTGCGCCGCCGGCACGGGCCGGGGAGGCAGCACCGACCGCGCCGCGCGCTGCCGCCCCGCCGCGGCCGCGCCGACACGACCGGTCGTGCGATCGACGAGGCCCCGGATGCCCGGCCCGTGCCGGTACACGTTCTCGAGGTACAGCGGCTCGCCCACGGGCACCGCGAGCACCGAGCCGAGGCGCCCGAGCGCGTCTTTCTCGCCACCGCGAAAGCTCGTGGTGGCAACATCGGGATCGCCGAACGCAACGATCGCGACCCCTCGGCGGGCCAGCGTGGAGATGAAGTTCACCGCACCGCTCGACAGTTCGTGAAAGTCGTCGACGATGACGAGTTTCACCGCACCGAGCACCTCGGCACCGCCCCGCACGAGCACGAGCCGCGCCTCGGCGATGAGTTCTGCCGAATCGAGTGAGGCGTCGCGAAAGCTGGCGACGACCTGCTGGTACTCGTGTGCGAACTGGCCCGCGGCCACCCACTCGGGCACACCGTGGTGCCGGCCGAGCTCGGCGAGCGCCTCGGGTGAGACCCCGTCTTCGGTGGCACGCATCAACAGTTCGCGAAGCTCGGTTCGGAAGCCGCGGAGCACCCTCACGTCTGCGGTAAGGGGGTCGGGCCACGACGGCCCGCCGCCGTCGGCCAGGTGACCGTCGAGAAGTTCGGCGATGATGCGGTCTTGCTCGGCGCCCGTCAGCAGGGTGGGAGGCTCGGCGCCGGCCGCAGCCGCGGCGCCCTGCACGATGTGGAACGCCAGTGAGTTCACCGTGCGGGCAAGCGGCCCGTTGGTGGGCACGCCCAGGCGCAGCGCCAGCCGGTCGCGCAACTGGGTGGCCGCCTGCCGAGTGGCCGTGAGCACCATCAGTTCGCCCGGCGCATACCCGCGCACGAGCACCCGTTCGGCCACGAGCTCGACCAGCGTGCACGTCTTGCCCGACCCCGGTGCCCCGATCACCGCCACGCTCTCACCCTCGGGAACCCCCAGAACGGCGCGCTGAGATGCATCGAGCGCAGCATCGTGGCTGGCATCGAGCGCGCGGTCAGGGCCTGCGGCGGAGGCGGGAGTCGAAGTCACGAGGCAACGCTAGCGCGAGCCCCCGACACCCGGGTGTGTTCGCTCTCGGCGAGGGGCAAACGGCTCGAACGGGCTCTGCCGGGCATCCGGGCTGCCGTAATCTGGGGGTGTGGCAGAAGTTCAGCCCAACGCACAAATTCGAAAGGCACACCTGGTGGAAATCCGTATCGGCATTGCACAATCTCCTCGCGAACTCAGCTTCGAGACCAACCAGTCAGCAGAAGACATCGAGAAGACGGTTTCAGACGCCCTCGCCACCGGCACCGGCCACCTGTCGCTGAAAGACAACAAGGGCAAGCTCTACCTCGTTCCTGTTGCGAACCTGAGCTACGTCGAGATCGGCACCGAAGAGTCACGCCGCATCGGTTTCGTCGGCTAACCTACGAGCATGGAACTGCTCTTCATCGTCTTGGGTGGCGTTATTCTGGGCGCCCTGGCGCGGTACATCTTTCCGCTGCGCGACACCCACGGTTCGGTGCTGATGCCCGCTCTCGGCGCCGTCGTGGCTGCCGTGCTGTGGGAGGCACTGACCTGGCTCGGCCTCCGCTACGACGGCGGCTGGATCTGGGTCATCTCCCTCGTACTGACCGGTCTCGTCGTGGGCATCACCGATGTGGTGCTCGGTCGTCGCCGCCAGGCGAGAGACCGCGCAGAGCTCTCGTCGCTGCTCTCGGGCAAAGCCCGCGTCGCCTGAGCCGCGACGAACGATGCCCGCCACACCATTCGAGCGGGCGATCAGTCTCGACGCCGCCGACCCCCTCGCCGTCTATCGTGAGCGATTTGTCGGCAGTCTCGCGAGCAGCACCGAACCCGTGCTCGCCTACCTCGACGGCAACTCCCTCGGCCGCCCGCTGAAGAGTACGGCTGCGCGCCTTGCTGCCTTCGTCACCGATTCGTGGGGCGACCGGCTCATCCGCGGGTGGGATGAAGAGTGGCTGCAGTTGCCCACCACCATCGGCGACGAACTCGCGCGCGCCACCCTCGGCGCGGCGCCCGGCCAGACCCTCATCGGCGACTCGACGACCGTACTGCTCTACAAGGTGATTCGCGCCGCCCTCGACGCGCGGCCCGGCCGCACCGAGATCATCGTCGACTCCGACAACTTTCCCACCGACCGGTACCTGGTCGAAGGCATCGCCGCTGAGCGCGCACTGACCGTACGCTGGGTCGAGACCTCGCGCCGCTCCGGTCTCACGGCCGACCTGCTCGCGGCCGCCCTGAGCGAGCAGACGGCCGTAGTCGTGGCGAGCCACGTCGCCTACCGCTCGGGGTACCTCGCCGACGTACCCGCTCTGACCCGCCTCGCGCACGACGCCGGCGCGCTCATCGTGTGGGATCTCTGCCACTCCGCGGGCAGCGTCGAGACCCGGCTCGACGACTGGGGTGTCGACCTGGCCGTCGGATGCACCTATAAATACCTCAACGGGGGCCCCGGCTCCCCCGCCTTCGCCTATGTGCGCCGAGACCTGCTGGGTGAGCTCCGCCAACCGATCTGGGGGTGGCTGGGGCACGCCGACCCGTTCGCGATGGGCCCCGGATATACCCCGGCCCCGGGCATCCGGAGCTTTCAGAGCGGCACTCCGCCGGTGATCGGCATGCTCGCCATGCGCGACATGATCGCGCTGATCGGTGAGGTCGGTGTCGAGGCGGTGCGCGCGAAGTCGGTCGCACTGACCTCGTTCACCATCGAGTTGGCCGACGAGGTGCTCGCACCCTACGGCGTCGAGGTGGCGAGCCCGCGCGCTTCAGCCGAGCGAGGCAGCCATGTGACCCTCGATCACCCCGATTTTCGCGAGATCGTGGCCGAGCTGTGGCGTGGCGGCGTGGTTCCCGACTTTCGGGCGCCCGAGGGCCTTCGTGTGGGGCTCTCACCGCTCTCGACCAGCTTCACCGAGGTGGCCGTGGGCATCGCCGCCGTGCGAGACGCCCTCGAACGCCGCGCGGCCTGAGCCGATGAGCAGGCCGGCGGCCGAGTCGGCAGGCAGGTCGGCAGGCAGGCTGCTGGGCAGGTCAGGCGGTGAGGCCGAGGCCATCCATACGGCGGCTGTGCTTGGCGATGAGTTCAGTGAACACGGGCTCGATGCGCTGTTCGTCGGTGTAGACGTTTCCGCTCTGGTGAATAGCCGAACGCGCCACCAGCAGAGTGTCGCCCACGAGCCGGCGACCCCAGAGCGCCAGGCGCGAACCGAGCATGGGGTCGGCCGCGATGGCATCGGCCAGCAGCACAGGAATCACATCGCGTTTCGTGTCTGCCTCGATGATCTTCGCCGCCTTCGTACCTACGTCGCCCGGAATACCGGCCGCCAGCAGAACGAAGAAGTCGTCGAGGATGCCCGCGGTGAGGTAGATGCTGCTGAGCGACTCATACCAGTCGCCGCCCCGCACAACCGCCGCGTAATGGTCGATGGCCGGAGCAATGCCCTGCATCTGCGCAGCCGGATCATCGGTGACCTTGCCGAGTTCCACAACCAGGCGGTGGTGCTTGTCGAGGGCCTGCCCCGCGGCAGGGCTCAGCGACTCCTTCGCCCGAACCGACGGCGCCAACGTGGCCACCCGGGCCACCGACTCGAAGATCGACATCTGAATGTACGCAGCCTGGGCGAGGTACGGCTCGAGTTCGGGTGTCAGCTCGGCCAAGGCCACCCTCGGCACGGTGACGCCCGAGCGCCGCGGCCTCAGCCGCTGAACCTCTGTGCGCACCGGTGGGCGTCTGAAAACCTCAAACATTTCGCCGAGTCTACCGGTTGACCGGCACGCCAGAAGAACCCTCACAGCCCGCTTCTATTCCATTTTCGGCATATACCCGTTCGTCTGCAGAGCGCGGCGGCGAGGCGAAAACACCGGATGCTCAGCTAAACTACTCGCAGCCCTGACACGAATCGGGGCCTCTACGCCGCCGCCAGGCGCCATCGCCGGCCCCCGCTTCGCCGCTCTGCCCCGCACCTGCACCCGTACGTCGCGGCCAGAGATGTGCAGCATGATTTCTGATTCAGGCGTAGCCCACACATGACAGGGCATCCACTGTGACTTTCGATTCAACCTTTTCACCCACCGGCAATCCGAGCGATTCCGACGCCGACACTGACCTCGACCTCGACACCGAGACCCCGGTCATCGAGGTCATCGCGCCCGATCCGTTCGCGCCGACCGCCGAGCCCATCGAGGCGACCTTCGCCGACCTGAAGGTGGAGCAAGACCTCGTCGACGCTCTCGCGTCGCACGGCATCCTGCACCCGTTCCCCATTCAGACGCAGACCATTCCGCTCGGCCTCGAGGGCCAAGACATCATCGGCCAGGCCAAGACGGGTACCGGCAAGACCTTCGGTTTCGGTCTGCCGCTGCTGCAGCGCCTCGGTGCGAACCCCGAGCCGGGTGTTCAGGCACTCGTCGTCGTACCCACCCGCGAACTCGCCGTTCAGGTCACCGAAGACCTGCAGCTCGCCGCGGCGAACCGCCCCACCACTGTCATCGCCATCTACGGCGGCAAGGCCTACGAGGGCCAGATCGAGCAGCTGAAAGCGGGCGCGCAGGTCGTCGTCGGAACCCCCGGCCGCCTGCTCGACCTCGCCGGCCAGCGACTGCTCTCGCTCGCCAACGTCAAGGTGATGGTGCTCGACGAGGCCGACAAGATGCTCGACCTCGGTTTTCTCGCCGACGTCGAGAAGCTCTTCGCCCAGACCCCCGCCGGCCGTCACACCATGCTCTTCTCGGCCACGATGCCGGGCCCGGTTGTGGCTCTCGCGCGCCGTTTCATGTCGCGCCCCATTCACATTCGCGCCACCGACCCCGATGAGGGCCTCACACAGGCCAACATCAAGCACGTCGTGTACCGCGCACACAACCTCGACAAAGACGAGATCATCGCGCGCATCCTGCAGTCGGAGGGCCGCGGCAAGACCGTGATCTTCACCCGCACCAAGCGCGCCGCCGCCCGCCTCGTGGAAGAACTCGGCGACCGCGGCTTCAACGCCGCAGCCGTGCACGGCGACCTGAACCAGGAGCAGCGCGAGCGCGCCATGGCCGCCTTCAAGGCCGGCAAGCGCGACGTTCTCATCGCAACGGATGTCGCCGCCCGCGGAATCGACGTCAATGACGTGACGCACGTGATCAACCACACGATTCCCGAAGACGAGAAGACCTACCTGCACCGTGCCGGCCGCACCGGCCGCGCGGGCAAGACGGGTATCGCCGTGACCTTCGTCGACTGGGACGACATGCACAAGTGGGCGCTCATCAACCGCGCCCTCGACATGGGCCAGCCCGAGCCGGTCGAGACCTACTCGTCGTCACCGCACCTCTTCGAAGAACTGAACATCCCGGTGGGCACCAAGGGCCGCCTGAAGCCCACGCCTGCTGCCAAGGGCCAAGACGCCGCCGATCGCCCGCCCCGCGCCCCGCGCGAAGGCTCACGCGATGGCGGTCGCGACGGCTCACGCGACGGTTCACGCGACAGTGGCCGCAGCGGTTCGGGGCGCCCCGCCCGCGAGGGTTCGCGCGACGGCTCCGGCCGCACCGGTGGGCGTGACGGTGGCCGGGAAGGTGGCCGCGACGCTCGCAGCACCGACACGGCGATCGCTGCTGACGGCGTTGTCGCCGACGGCTCCGCGGCTCCCCGCGAGGGCGGCGACCGGCCTCCTCGCTCGCGCAACCGCCGTCGATCCGGTGGAGCCGGCACGGCCGGCGGTACGGGCAGCGCGGCGGGCGGCGAGAGCACGTCGAGCGATGCCACGTCGAGCAACATGCGCGGCGACACCACCGCGGTGAGCTTCTCGGGTTCGGGCGACGCCGGTGCGGCATCCGGCGCCTCGGTCGACCACCCCGAACAGCACGGCGGCCACGAGCACCACGACGGCAACAGCGCACCGCGCCGTCGCAGCCGGTCTCGCAACCGCGCACCGCGCGCGCCCCACGCCGAGTAGCGCGGCCCGAGGTGTCGGCGCTTTCGCCCCTCACCCCTGCTGAAGAGGTGAAACGCGGCGCCCTTCGCCGCATGAAGTTGCTCGCCACCGGCCTTCTGGTGCTGATGGCGGTCATCTTCGCTGTGTCGTTCGCGCTGCAGGCCCGCTACCCATGGCTTCAGTACGTACGCGCGGCGAGCGAAGGCGGGATGGTCGGTGCCCTCGCCGACTGGTTCGCCGTCACGGCGCTGTTTCGGCGGCCGTTGGGGCTGAAGATTCCGCACACCGCCATCATTCCCACCCGCAAGAACGAGATCGGCGAGAGCCTCGGCGAGTTCGTTGAGGAGAACTTTCTCTCTGACGCCGTTGTGCAAGAGAAGCTGGCGTCGGTCGGTGTGTCACGGGTGGTGAGCGGCTGGCTCAGCCAACCCGCGAATGCGCATCGGCTCACGAACGAGATTGCCGGTGGCCTCACCGGTGCGCTGTCGTTTCTGAGCGACGACGAGATTCGCAGCGTGATCGAGGGCCTCGCTCGCACCCACCTCGTGGGGCGCGACTGGTCGCCGCAGATCGGCGAGCTGGCCTCGAGCGTTCTCGCCACCGGGCACCAGCACATCGCGGTAGACCTGCTCGTCGACAAAGCCGAACAATGGCTGGCGGCGAACCCCGAATCGTTCACCGCACTCGTGTCGAAGCGGCTGCCGAGCTGGCTGCCGTCATTCGTCGACCGGCTCGTCGACGACCGCGTGTACCGCGAAGCGCTGAAGTTCGTGCAGTCGGTGCAGGCGAACCCCGGGCATCCGTTGCGGAAGGCCCTCGACGAGTACCTGTTGCGCCTCGCCGACGACCTGCAACACGACCCCGCCATGATGAAACGGGTCGAAGCTCTCAAAGAGCAGGTGCTCGACGACCCGCGGCTGCGCGAACTCGCCGCGCTGGCCTGGCAGGCGATCAAAGACGCCCTCACAGCCTCACTCGAGAACCCCGAGAGCGCACTGCGCCTGACGATCGAGTCGACCCTGGTCGACGTGGGTACCCGATTGGCTTCGGATGCCCGGCTTGCGTCGACCGTCGACACCTGGGTGGCGAACGCGGCGTCGCACCTGCTCGCGAGCTACCGTCACGACATCGCTGCCGTCATCTCTGAAACCGTCTCACGCTGGGACGGCAAGGAGGCCAGCCAGAAGATCGAGTTGCAGGTGGGGCGCGACCTTCAGTTCATCCGCATCAACGGCACGGTGGTGGGGTCGCTCGCGGGGCTGGCGATCTTCGCTGTGGCGCAGGGGCTGCTCTCCGCCTTCTGATCCGCGCCTCTCGCGGGCGCGCAACAGTAAGCGCGGAGCTACGCGGTCGGAGCCATTGCGCCGTACACGGGCGCCGAACCGGTGGCGCGGGCGATGAGCGCCGCCACCACCTCGGGCCGCGTGGTGTTCTCGCCGAGCCTGTTGGGCTTTCCCTCGCCGTGGTAGTCGCTCGAACCGGTGATCTGCAGCCCGAAGAGGGTCGCGAGCTCGTGCAACCGTTCCCGGCCGTCGGGCGTGTTCTGTCGGTGGTCGATCTCGAGCCCGAAGAGCCCGGCATCGACCAGCTCTCGCAGGGCGGCCTCGGGAATCACCCGGTCGCGCCCACCCGCTCCGGGGTGCGCCAGCACCGGCACTCCCCCGGCCGCCACTACGAGCTCGACTCCACGAAGCGGTGTCGGTGCGTAGTGCGGCTGAAAGTAGCCGGCCCGCCAGTGCAGAATGCCCTCGAACGCCTGGCTGCGTGTTGCTGCGAGCCCCTTGGCGACGAGCGCATCGGCGATGTGCGGGCGACCCACGGTGGCACCCGCGCTGGTGTGGGCCAGCACGTCGGCCCAGGTGAGGTCGTAGTCGGCCCCGATGCGGGCGACGATCTGTTCGGCACGCTTGAGCCGGGCATCCCGAATCGTGGTGGTCTCGGCCAGCAGGTCGGCGTTCAGCGGGTCGAACAGGTAGGACAGCAGGTGCACGCTCGCGTGGCCCTGGCGCGTGCTGAGCTCCATGCCGGGAATCAGGGTGAGTTCACTGTCGCGCGCCGCCTGCGAAGCTGAGGCCCAGCCTGCCGTCGAGTCGTGGTCTGTCAGCGCGAGCGCGGCAAGGCCGGCGCGCTTCGCCGCGACCACCACCTCGTACGGCGTCTCGGTGCCATCCGACGCGCTGCTGTGCGTGTGCAGATCTATGGGTGCGCGCAGAGCGGGCGTGGCATCGGGCATACCCCATCGTAAGCTCACCGCGTCGAGCGGGGGTTCACCCCGAGGGCCCACGCCCTTCGGCAAGACTTTCACGGCGCAACGCGCGACAATGGAGTCATGGCTGACACCACCGAAAAGACCCCCCGCGCCACGTCGAACCGCTCCACCACGCCCGGCTCCGACGCATTCAAAGATTACATTTCGAGCAACTGGGCTGAGCGAACGGATGCTCTGCCCCCGGCCCGCAACGAGGCCGCCTTCGCCGCCGCCCGCCGCACCCGCATCGGCGCGAAATACCCGGGCAAGCGCCTCGTCATTCCCGCTGGCCGCCTGAAGCAGCGCTCGAACGACACCGACTTCCCGTTTCGCGCCCACACCTCGTTCAGCTACCTCACCGGCTGGGGTTCCGACTCCGAGCCCGGCGCCGTGCTGGTGCTCGAGCCTGTCGAGGGCGGGGCTCACGTGGCCACCCTGTACTTTCGCGAGCGCGCCGGGCGCGACTCCGACGAGTTCTACGCGAACCCCGAGATCGGCGAATTCTGGATCGGCCCGCGCCCCTCACTCGCCCAGGTGGCCAGTGACCTGGCGCTCGAGACCCGTGCGATCGCCGAGCTCGACGACGTGGTCGACACCGCCGACGAGCACACGCTGATCGTGCGCGACGCCGACCCCGAACTCACCGCACTGCTCGACGAGAGCCGCAGCCACAGCGCAGCGGCGCTGAAGGCCATCGCCGAGCTCGACGCGGCCGAAGCGCTCACACCGGCCGGCGAGCCAGACCCCGAAGACATCATCGCGCCCACGCCGAGCGAGCCCGAACGCATCGAGCTCGACACGGTGGCCGACCGACACGCCGACTCAGACCTGCTCGAACGCGATCTCTCGGAGATGCGCCTCGTGAAAGACGAGTACGAGATCGCCCAGATGCGTCTCGCCATCGCCGCCACGGCCCGCGGCTTCGATGACATCGTCGCCGACCTCCCCCGCATCACCAGCCACGAACGCGGCGAACGACTCGTCGAAGGTGTCTTCAACGGGCGCGCCCGGGCCGACGGCAACGCCGTGGGGTACGACACCATCGCGGCGTCGGGGCCGCACGCGTGCATCCTGCACTGGACCCGCAATGACGGCCCGGTCACACCGGGCGACCTCATTCTGGTCGACGCCGGCGTCGAACTCGACAGCTACTACACCGCCGACATCACCCGCACCCTGCCGGTGAGCGGCACCTTCAGCCCGGAGCAACGGATGATCTACGAAGCCGTTCGCGAAGCAGCCGACGCCGCCTTCGCCATCGTGCGCCCCGGTATTCGGTTTCGTGAGATCCACGCTACGGCCATGTCGGTCATTGCGCGGAAGACCGCCGAGTGGGGGCTCCTGCCGGTGTCGGCCGACGAGGCTATGCAGCCCGAGAACCAGCAGCACCGCCGTTACATGGTGCACGGCACGAGCCACCACCTGGGGCTCGACGTGCACGACTGCGCGAAGGCGCGCCGCGAGATGTACCTCGATGGCGTGTTGGAGCCCGGCAACCTGTTCACGATCGAGCCGGGGCTGTACTTTCAGCCCGACGACCTCACGGTGCCGGAGTCGTTTCGAGGTATCGGTGTGCGCATCGAAGACGACATTCTCGTGACGGCCGATGGCGCAGAGAACCTGTCGGCGGGCATCCCGCGCTCGGCCGACGAGGTCGAGGCGTGGTTGGCGCGCTAGACGCATGGATGGGCCACTGAAGCCTGGTTGGCACACTGAAGCCTGAATGGGCCACTGAAACCTGGTTGGCCCACCGAAGCCCAGTCGGGCCGCCCGTCGACGAAGCGGCTGCCGTGAGCCTGGTCAGACGGCGCGCGGCGGGTCGCTCGGGTGCTCGGCGGGCGGGCTGAATGGGGGCGGCGTGGGTGCTGTTTCAGTGCCAGGCTGAGGCGCTGCTGAAGCGGCTGGCTGCGCCCACGAGCTGCCCGGCGCCACAATGTTTCGCGCCCGATTGGCCACGTCGCCGTCGGCGATGATCGAATAACTCGTGGCAATGACCTGCATCGTCGACGTGAAGTCACGTCGACGCCTGGTGACGGCGTGCGACACGATGCGAAACAGCATTCCGAACCCTGCACCGATGAGCAGCGCCGCGCCCACGAACTCGAATGACGTCGCCGTCGGCGAGAAGATGACGAGCAGCAGCCCGAAGAAGATGCCCAGCCACGCGCCACTGATGGCGCCCGACACGGCCGCCTTGCCATAGGTGATTGTGCCCGTGATGCTCTCGACGGTCTTCAGATCGCTGCCGATGATGGTCAGTTGGCTCACCGGAAAATCGGCCTGAGACAAGGCTTCGACCGCGGCTTGAGCCTCTTCGTACGTCTCGTAGGTCGACACGATCTCGCCGCGGGGAATACGAGGGGTGGCTCTCGGGCGGGGGCCGCCGAACGGCATCTGGTTGCTCACTCCCCCATTGTTCCACGCACGTCTCCCGGTGCGCCTTCGAGCATGCAGTGAGACGGTCTAAGTTAGAACTGTGAGTGCCACCAGAGTTTTCGTCGCCAGGCTGGCCGGGTGCACCGTTTTCGACCCCGCGGGCGACCGCCTGGGCAAGGTGCGCGACGTGCTGGTTGTCTACCGCTCCAACGATTCGCCGCGCCTCGTCGGCCTCATCGTCGAGATCCCCGGCAAGCGCCGCGTCTTTGTGGGCATCGGTCGTGTCACCAGTATTGGCAGCGGCCAGATCATCACCACGGGTCTGATGAACGTACGGCGGTTCCAGCAGCGCGGTGGCGAGGTTCGAGTGATCGCCGAGATTCTCGGTCGGCGCGTGGTGTTCAGCGACGGTTCGGGTGACGCCACCATCGAAGACGTCGCCATCGAGCAGGCCGGCGCGGGTGAGTGGAGCGTCTCCCAACTGTTCCTTCGCCGCCCGAAGACGAGCGCCAGCCCGTTCGGCAAGGGCCCCACCGTCTTCGCCACGTGGGGTGAGGTGGTCGAGAAAGGCCAGACCGGCCAGTCGCAGTCGGCCGAGCAGCTCATTGCCACTTACGGCGACATGAAGCCCGCCGACCTCGCGAACACGCTTCTCGATCTGCCTCAGCTGCGCATGCTCGAGGTTGCTGAAGAGCTTCCGGATGCCCGCCTCGCCGACGTTCTCGAAGAGATGCCCGAGAGCGACCAGGTCGAGATCATGAACCAGCTCGACGACACCCGCGCGGCTGACGTTCTCGACCAGATGCAGCCTGACGACGCGGCTGACCTCATCGCCCAACTCTCAGAAGCGCGTGGCGAAGAGCTGCTGAAGCTCATGCAGCCCGAAGAAGCAGACGACGTGCGCATGCTGCTCGCGTATGCACCCGACACGGCCGGTGGCCTGATGACCACCGAACCCATCATCGTGTCGGCCGACGCAACCGTGGCCGAAGGCCTCGCCCTCATCCGCCGTCACGAACTCGCACCGGCTCTCGGTGCCGCCATCTGCGTCACCCTCCCGCCGTACGAACCGCCCACCGGCCGCTTTCTCGGAATGGTGCACTTTCAGCGAATGCTGCGGTACCCGCCGCACGAGCGGCTCGGGTCGCTCATCGACGACGGCCTCGAGCCTGTCACGGCCGAGACGAGCGCGGCTGAAGTCTCGCGTATTCTCGCCAGCTACAACCTTGTTTCTGTTCCCGTCGTAGACGAGAACCACCGACTTGTCGGGGTGGTGACTATTGACGATGTTCTCGACTACCTGTTGCCCGACGACTGGCGAAGTCAGGAGGGCGATACCCGAACGCGCGCCCGTTCGGTGCCCTCACTGCAGACCAAGACCGGCACGATTCCGCTTGTGAACGCGGCTTCTGCCGCCCACGAAAAACCCTCACGCGGAAGGAGACTCGGCAATGGCTCGTAGTACCCCCACCCGGTCATCCAGCACCCGTCTCGACGGCCCCAAAGGCCTGCGCACCAACGTTCTGACCCCGCGCAACCGCCAGAACCGAACCAACCGCGACCGTTTCGGTCGCGCAACAGAGTCGATCGCCCGCGGCATGGGCACCCCGTGGTTTCTCATCATTCTGAGTGCGTTCGTTGTGCTCTGGATCGGGTTCAACACCTACGGCCCCGAGAACCTGCGTTTCGACTCGGCTGCCATCGGCTTCACCGCGCTCACGCTCATTCTGTCGCTGCAGGCCTCGTACGCCGCTCCCCTGATTCTGCTCGCGCAGAACCGGCAAGACGACCGAGACCGTGTGCAGATCGAGCAAGACCGCCAACGTGCCGAACGAAACCTCGCCGACACCGAATACTTGGCGCGTGAAGTGGTTGCACTGCGGTTGGCCATGCAAGACATGGCCAGCAAAGACTTCATCCGAGGCGAGCTCAGGGCACTGCTCGAAGAGTTGAGCGTCGCGCAGAGCAGCATCGAGCAGAACCGTGCAGAGCAGAACCGCGCCGGCGAGAGTACGGCTGCGAACCGTGTCGAGGCAAGACAACCCGGTGCCTGAGGTCGCGGCGGCCTCGGCCGTTCGGCTGGCCCTCTCCCGCGTGCTCGACCCGGAGATTCGCAAGCCCATCACCGAGCTCGACATGGTGGGCGACATCACGGTGAACGAGGTCGGCGAGGTGTCGGTGGGCATCAAACTGACGATTGTCGGATGCCCGGCCGCCGACACCATCGAACGCGACGTTCGTGCCGCAACACTCGGCACCGCGGGGGTGACGGCCGCGAGCATCCACGTCACTATCATGACCCGCGAGGAACGCGCCGCCCTCACCGAGAAACTGCGCGGCCCGGGAGGTGCCCGAACCATGCAGTTCGGGCCAGAGGCACTCACCCGCATCTACGCCGTGACCAGCGGAAAAGGTGGGGTGGGCAAGTCGACGCTCACCGCCAACCTCGCCGTGGCGCTGGCGGCAGAGGGGCTGAGCGTCGGCATCGTCGACGCCGACGTGTACGGGTTCTCGATTCCGGGCATCCTCGGCCTCGTCGTGAACGGTCAGACGCAGAAGCCCACCCGCGTCGACGACATGATTCTGCCGCCCGTTGGCTACGGAGTGAAGATCATCTCCATCGGCATGTTCGTCGATGACAATGCCGCCGTGGCGTGGCGCGGGCCGATGCTGCACCGAACGATTCAGCAGTTTCTCACCGACGTCTACTTCGGCGATCTCGACGTTCTGCTGCTCGATCTGCCGCCCGGCACAGGCGACGTGGCCATCTCGGTGGGGCAGCTGTTGCCGCACGCCGAGGTGCTCGTGGTCACGACTCCCCAGCCCGCCGCCGCCGACGTGGCCGAGCGCTCAGGCGTCGTCGCGCGCCAGACCGGCCAGAAGATCGTCGGCGTGATCGAGAACATGGCGGGCCTTTCCCAGCCCGACGGCAGTGTGCTCGAGCTGTTCGGGTCGGGAGGAGGGGCAGAGGTTGTTCGGCGGCTGTCGGCGGGTCAGGATGCCCCCGTGCCCCTGCTCGCCTCGATTCCCCTCAGCGTGGCCCTTCGCGCCGGCGGCGACGTGGGCGCGCCCATCGTGCTCACCGACCCGCTCGACCCGGCCAGCGTGGCGATCCTCCGCGTCGCGGCCCAGCTCGCCGCCCGCCCCCGCGGACTCTCCGGCCTGAAACTGCCCGTCACCCCCCGCTGACCCGCCGCTCTGCGGCCCCGGCACGACGCGACGCGCCGCGCGCGAGCCTTCGTCGCTCAGCCGGCGAGCCCGAGCCGCCCGCGCACGAAGTTCAGCAGCACCTCGCGCGCCGTCTCGACCGTCAGGCCCGACTCGCGGCAGTAGCACTGCACGGCCAGCCCGTCGACGATGGCGGCCGTCTCTGACGCGAAGGCCTGCGGGTCGTCGCAGACGAACGCCTCTGACGCCACGCCGTTCTCGACGATCTCCTGCAGCGCGTGCCGCCAGCCGGCGTAGTGGTCGTTCATCCACCGGCCGTACTCGTCGTCGCGCGCCGCAGCCGACCAGAAGTCGAACCAGATCAGCCAGTGCCGACGGGTGTCGGTGTCGGTTCGAAAGAGCCCGCCGAGCAGCAGCGTGAGCGCCGACACCGGGTCGCGTGCCTCACGGGCGCTTCGCTGCAGGGGCTCGTAGAAGTCGGTGGTCTCGCTCTTGACGACCTCCATCAGAACCTCGTCGAGGCCTTTGAAGTGGTACGTGATCGTGCCCGGAGACACCCCGCTCGCCCCAGAGATGTCACGAATGAGAACGTTGAACAGCCCCTTGTCGGCGATGAGGTCGCGCGCCGCATTGATCACCAGCTGGCGGCGAATCTCTGTGGGGTGCCGCTGCCGCTCTGTCGCCGTCTTCGCTCGCGGACGGTTCGCCTTCTGCTCGACCTGGGTCTCCATGTGGCTTTCGTTACTTTCGCTGTCTCGTCAGGCTGAGGTTCGCGGAATCGACGTGCGATACGTTCTCTCGAAGAATAGTTCGTCGCCTTCGAAAGTCGTCACGGTGCTCGCGAGTTCGAACGCGTGTCGTGTCGCCGTGATCACCGAGTGGGTGTGGATGCTCGTCTTCCACTCGCCCCGCTCGAGCGAGATTCGCCACTCCGACTCCGCGCGGGCTGTGAGCGGGTCGTTCTGCTCGATGAAGTAGGTCTCGAGCGCGTCTTCGCTGAAGTGCAGCCCGTCGGGAAAAATGCGGTTGCCGCCGTAGTTCGGGTCGACCGTCACCGTGTAACTCTCGGTCTGCGGCTCGTAGCGCACCTCGCGCTCGGGCCGAACGACGGGCGGCGGCCCAGCCGTCACACCCATCGGCGACGACTGCTCGGCCTCTTCGAAGCTCACGCGACTCGAACCGATCACGGCCGGGTCGAGGTCGTCGAGGGTCAGGATGCTCGCGGCCGCGTCGATCGAGACGGAGCCTCGTTCGCCGTGCGGCCAGATCCACGGCCAGTACGTGGTGGCGAGGGCCAGCCGCAGTTTGTGGCCCGCCGGCACGTGCCACGAGATGGCCGTGAACTCGATGGCCGCGTCGACGAACTCGCCCGGAATCAGTTCGTCGACGGCATCCATACCGTTGCGGTGCAGAAGGTTGATGGCGCCGCGCGTGATGAGGGTCGACGAGCCGTCAGGCGCCACGTCGCAGAGGCGCGCGATGACGGTCGCCCTGGCGGCCGTGCTGCTGACCCGCAGGGTGAGACGCGCGAACCCCAGCAGGTTGATGTCTGAGGTGAGTACCGGGGTCTCGAACACGACCGAGCGGCCGTCTTCGGCGCGCTGGTCGGGTGGCAGGTCAGAGAGGTTTCCGAACGGAAACCAGCGGGCGGCGTCGACGCCGTGGTGCTGCGGGGTGTCGATGAGGGCGACGTTCGAGGCGTCGGTGGCGAGGCTTCGAAGGTCGCTAGCCAGCGAGAAGGTCTTCGACGAGATGTCGGCCGAGGGCCACGACGACAGACCGACCCAGCTGCCCTCGCGCACCGGGTAGTGCGTGGCGGGGCGAACAGACTCCTGGTGGTAGAGACGGAGCGCCGGCTCGTCCATGACACCGGTGTCGATGCCCTTCAGCCAGTGATCCCACCAGCGGAGGGTCTCCTGCAGGAAGCCGATGGTCGGGCCCGGGGTGCGCTGGATGTCGGGGTACTGGTGCGACCACGGGCCGACAATACCCTTCACCGGCGCGTCGAGCTTGTCGACGAGACGCAGAACGGCGTTGCGGTACGGGTCGGCCCAGCCGCCCACCGCGAGAACCGCGGCCTCGATGGCGGAATAGTCTTCGTTCACCGAACCGTGGCGCCAATAGTCGTCGCGCTCCTGGTGCGCGAGCCAGATCTCGGAGAACGGCCGCAGGGCATCCAGTCTCGCCGCCCACATCGAACGCCAGGCGTCACCGACGTGCGCGGGGTCTGGCGGGCGGCTCTGGAAGGCGAGCATGGTGCCGGCCCACGCGCTCATGTCGATGCCGAGCATCGCGCCGCCGTAGTAGTGAACGTCGTCGGCGTAACGGTCATCGGTTGAGCACACCGTGACGATGGCCGCGAGGGCTGGCGGGCGTTCGGCCGCGAGCTGCAACGAGTTGAAACCGCCCCACGAGATGCCGAACATGCCCACCTTGCCGGTGCACCACGGCTGCGCTGCCAGCCACGCGATGACCTCGAGACCGTCGGCCTGTTCCTGCTCGTGGTACTCGTCGAGCATGAGGCCCTGCGAGTCACCGGAGCCGCGCATGTCGACGCGCACCGACGCGTAGCCGTTGCCAGCGTACCAGGGGTGGCGCTGGGCATCGCGCGGGCCTGTCCAGTCGCTGCGGCGGTAGGGCAGGTATTCGAGCAGCGCTGGCACCGGGCTCGCCTCGGCATCGTCTGGCAGCCAGATTGTGGCGGCAAGCAGCGTGCCGTCGCGCATCGGAATCGAGACGTCGGTGAGCACGGTCACGGTGCGGTCGAATTCGGTGCGGATCTTCATGGTGGAGCTGGCCTTTCAGGGTGGGGCGGGGGTGGTGCGGTGTGGCGGAGGGTGATGACTGCGCCGGTCAGGCGCGGGTACCGGATGCGCATGCGACCGGGGGTGCGGCGCTGCGGCCGCCGCGAGCGACAGGCTTCAGGCCGCGACGAACGCCGGCTCGTGGATGAGTTCGGGCAGTGTGGCGTGGCACGTGATGTGATGGGTCTCTGACACCGCGAGATCGGGTGGCGTCACCGTGAGGCACACGTCACGAACGATCGGGCAGCGGCTCGCGAACGGGCAGCCGTGCTCGGGCGGCGCCAGCGGCACCTCGTCTGCGACCTTCTCGAGCGTGTCGGAGTGCTCGTCACCGAGCTCGATCACCGCGTCGAGCAGCAGCCGTGTGTACGGGTGCGAGACGTTCGCGAAGATCTGCTCGACCGTGCCCTCTTCGACGATGCGCCCGAGGTACAGCACGATCACGCGGTCGGCGATCGCCCGCACCACCGCCAGGTCGTGGGTGATGAAGAGGAACCCGATCTGCTTCGACGTTGCGAGCGTGTCGACGAGTCGCAGAATCGACGACTGCACCGAGACGTCGAGCGCCGAGACGATCTCGTCGGCGAGCACGAGCTGCGGCTGGGCCGAGATCGCCCGCGCAATGCCGACCCGCTGGCGCTCACCGCCCGACAGCTGCCCGGGCAGACGCTCGGAGTACGACCCGGGCAACTCGACGTCGCTGAGGGCACCCGCCACACTCGCGCCGCGCACCTTGAACAGGTCGATGGGGCGCTGGATGGCCGCTTCGACACTCTTGCGCGGGTTCAACGAGGTGTCGGCATTCTGAAAGATGAGTTGCACGGCCTGGCGCTCGGCCTTGGAGCGCCGAGCCACCGTCGCCGCGAGCGGCGCACCGCCACCACGTGCAGCAGAACCGGCGCCACCGCCCGCGCCGGCCGCGCGACGGCCTGCACCAGCAGCAGCCCCAGCCCCCGCGAGCGTGATGCTCCCCGCCGCCGGCCGCTGCAACCCCGCGATGGTCGTCGCTATCGTCGACTTGCCAGAGCCAGACTCCCCCACCAGCGCGACGATCTCGCCCGCGGCGACATCGAAACTCACACCCTGCACCGTGGGCCCCGTTCCGGCCACAGGCCGCCGCCGGTAGTCGACCGACAGGTCGCGAACCGACAGCACCACGGGCGCATCCACCGGAGCGACGCGCAGCGTGACCTCGTCGCTCTGCACCCACTCGGCATCAGCATCGAGCGCCTGGTGGTCGAGGCTCGGCGGAATACCCGGTCGATCGATGCGCGGCACACTCGCGATGAGCCCTCGGGTGTAGGGATGCCCGGGCGAGCCCAGCACCTGTCGAACCCCACCGAACTCCACGATCTCTCCCATACGCAGCACCGCCACGTCGGAGCACATCTTGTCGATGACTCCGAGGTCGTGGCTCACGATCACCATCGACATGCTGCGGGAGCGCTGCAGGTCGAGCAACAGGTCGAGAATTGCCGCCTGGGTCACCACATCGAGGCCGGTGGTGGGTTCATCCAGTACCAGCACGGTCGGGTCGGAGGCGAGCGCGATGGCAATACCGATGCGCTGCTGCTGGCCGCCCGAGAACTGGTGCGGGTACCGGTCGAGCGCCGCCCGCGGGTTCGGCAGCCGAACGAGCCGCAGCAGTTCTTCTGCACGCTCGCGCTGGGCCCGCTTGTCGCCGCGGAGCCCGTGCAGCGACTCGGCGATCTGCTCACGGATCTTCATGGTGGGCGTGAGAGCATTGCCCGCATTCTGCGGCACCATCGCCACCTCATTGATGCGAAAACGGCGAAGCTCTGCCGAGCCGAGTGCGAAGACGTCGTTGCCGGCCACGCTCACAGTTCCGCCGGAGATAAACGACGTCGAACGCAGCGACCCGAGCAGCGCGCCAGCGAGGGTCGACTTGCCCGAACCCGATTCGCCGACGAGGCCGAGAACGCGGCCCCGCTCGAGCGACACAGACACGTTCTTCAGTACGTCGACCTGCCGGGCGTTCGCCCCGCTGCCGGTGCGATACGACACGGTGAGGTCGTCGACCCCGACAACCTGCTCTGTGGTGTTCATCAGCCGAGTACCTCTTTCATGCGGTCGATGCCGAAGCTCTTGGCGAGCCCGTCTGCGGCCAGGTTGAGCCCCACGATCAGGGTGGCGAGGGCCACGATCGGCGCCACCGTCGACAGGGGTGCGATGGCCATCAGGTTGCGGTTCTCCGCCACCATGAGGCCCCAATCGGGGGTGGGTGGGTTGGCGCCGAAGCCGAGGAACGAGAGCGAGCTGATGAGCAGCACGATCCACGAGGCTCGCATGGCGAATTCGACCAGAATCACGTCGAGCACGTTCGGGAACACCTCGCGCAGCAGAATCGAGAACATGCCCTCACCGCGGGCGCGGGCGGCCGTGATGAAGTCTTTGCTGAGCACATCGAGAATGGCGGCGCGAACCACGCGGGTCACACCCCCGGTGTAGACCACGACGGCGGCGAACACGATGACCCACTGGCCGCTGCCGAACACGGTGACGATCACCAGCAGCGACAGAATGGCGGGAATAGCGAGAATCGAGTCGAGCACCCGCGTGATGACCTCGTCGACGATGCCGCCTCGAAAGGCTGCGATGCCCGCGATGAGCGAACCGAGGGCCACCGTGATGACGGTCGCGGCGAAACTCACCGTGAGCGCGTACTGACCGCCGTAGAGCGTACGGGTCAGAATGTCGCGCCCGAGCGCATCGGCGCCGAGCAGGTGAGCACCCGACGGGTCGGCCAGCGCCGACATCGCGTCGTTGGTCGTGGGGTTGTACGGCGTCAGCACCGGCGCGAAGATCGCCAGAATGATCTGCAGAATCACCAGGCCGAAGCCCACCGTGGCGCTCTTCGACGAGAGAATCGAGCGCACTACCCGGCGAGCGGATGCCCGATTCTGTGTGAATCTGCTCGAAACTGTCACGGCGGTCATCGTGCGCTCCTTGAGTGCCTGAGGCGCGGGTTCAGCGCAATCGAAATGAGGTCGGCGAGCAGGTTGCACACCACGAACACCACCGCACTCAGAACGGTGATGAGAAGAATGACCGGCAGGTCGCGGGTCTGCACCGACTGGATCATGAGCGTGCCGATGCCCGGGTAGTTGAAGATGCTCTCGACCACCACCACACCGCCCACGAGCCACGCCACGTTCATCGCGATCACGTTGAGGGTGGGCAGCATGGCGCTCGGCAGGATGTGCTTGAACACGATGCGGCCGAGCGAGTTGCCCTTCAGCACCGCGGTGCGCACGAACTCGCTGTCGGAGACGTCGATGACCGAGGTTCGCATCATGCGGATGATGTAGGCGCTCAGCACGAAGATGAGGGCCACCGCCGGCAGCGTCACCGAGGGCAGAAGCTCAGCAATTGTCGCGTTCTGGCCGGCCACCACCACCGCGGGGAAGAACGGAATAGTGATGGAGAACAGCAGCACGAGAACCGTCGCCACCACGAACTCTGGCACGCTCATGCCCACCAGGGCGATGGTCGAGATGGCAACGTCTGGCCACTTGTCGCGCAGCAGCCCGGCCACCATTCCGAGCACGAGGGCGAGGGTGATGCCCACCACGATGGTGATCACGGCGAGCAGCGAGGTGTTGACGAGCGCGCGGCCCACCTCGGCTCCCACGCTCTGGTGCGAGACCAGCGACGTGCCGAAGTCGCCGTGCAGGGCACCGCCCAGCCATGAGAAGAAGCGGGCGATGGCCGGTTGGTCGAGGCCCAGCTGGCCGCGGAGGGTGGCCACGGCATCCGGAGTCGCATTCTGACCGAGGATCTGGGTCGCTGCATCGCCAGGCAGCAGTTGGATCGCAGTGAACACCAGCACCGTTGCGAGCAGCACGGTGACCACAGAAAGCGCAACGCGCCTGGCGATGAGCAGTGTCATCAGACGGCCTCGAAACCGATCTTTAGGTAGTCGAACTCGAAGCCGTGCTCGTCGTAGTTGACGATCTTCTTGCTCAGGCCCACGAGACGGTCGGAGAAGAACGGGGTGAGCGAGCCACCGTCGTCGATCAGAATCTTCTGAGCGTCTTGGTAGAGCGTCTTTCGTTTGGCGTCGTCGACCGTGGCACGGGCCGCGTCGAGCGTCTGGTCGAACGTGGGGTTCGAGTAGGCGGTCTCGTTGTACGAGGAGCCCGAGCGGAAGATCTGGTTCAGAAGCTGGTCGATGGGCCGCCCGGTGTACCAGTAGGTGGCCATCAGCGGCTTCTTCATCCACACATCGGTGTAGTACGAGTCGGCCGAGGCGTTCACCACGTTGAGCGTGATGTTCGACGGCGCCATCGAGCCCTTGAGGGCGAGGGCGAGCGGGGTGAGTACCGGGTCGTACGTCGAGGTGTAGATGTCGCTGGTGAACGAATCCATGCCGGCCTGCTTCAGCAGCGACTTCGACTTGTCGGGGTCGTAGTCGAGCCCGTAGTCGAGGTAATACGCCTCGGTCGGCGGCACCGGGTTGTTCTTGGCCACAGTTCCGTAGTTCTGAACCGAGAGTTGCAGCACCTCGGTGGGGTTGTACGCGTGGGCGAGGGCCTGGCGCACGAGCGGGTTCGAGAACTCGGCGCTCGAGTTGAGCATAGGCACCGGGTACCACTGGGCGTTCTTGATGGTCGACACGGTGACGGTCGTCGACGCGGTGACGAGCTTGGCCGAGGCGAAGTCGAGGTTCGTCTGGGCGATGAAGTCGACCTGGCCGGCGAGCAGCGCGTTCACGCGGGCCTGGGTGTCGGCGATCGATGAGAACTCGATGCTGTCGAGCATCGGCTTGTCTCCGAAGTAGCTCTCATTGCGGGCCACAGCGCCGGGGCCGGCTGCCGTGAAGCTCGTGAGCGAGAACGGGCCGGTGCCGATGCCGCTGGCACCGATGGTCGCGGCCGAGCCGGCGGGGATGATGTAGCAGTTGTACCCCGCGAGCAGGCTGGCGAACTCCGCGTTCGGTGAGCTGAGCGCGAAGACCACGGTGGTTGCGGTGGGCGCGCTGATCGAGCTGCCCGTGAGAAACGGGCTGAGCACGCCGGCCTGGGGTGAGGCGGTCGCCGGGTCGAGAATGTGCTGCATCGTGTAGACGACATCCGCAGAGGTGAAGGGCTTGCCGTCGTGCCAGGAGACATCGCTTCGCAGTGTGAAGGTCCAGGTCATGGCGTCGGGGGTCTGCTGCCACGAGGCGGCGAGGTCGGGCAGCAGGCTGCCGGAGGTCGAGAGCTTCACCAGGCGGTTGTACAGAGCGCCGAGGTACTCGTAGGCCGAGAGCGAGCTGGCCGGGTCGAGGGTCTCGGCCTTGGATGCCGGTGGCCGAGCAATGCGCAGAATGCCGCCCTTGGCAGCCGTACCCGTGCGCGGAGCCCCGATGGCGTTCGTGGTGGCGCCCCCGCCGCCGGTGCTGCAGCCGGCCAGTAGCGTAGGAACAATAACGCCGAGAGCCGCACCGAAGATGACGTTCCTCCGGCTCAGCTGGTGGCCCTTCACGGTGTCGAGTAGACGATCCATCGAGTTGTCACATCCTTTGAGTTATTTGGTTTGGCGCAATACTATTTGTTCTAGCGTACGAATAGCTCGCTTTTAATAACAATTCAATCGGCAGAATTTACAGGCCGGAAACACACCGTTACGGAGAACCGATTGAGGAGCTGGCTGCTCAGACCCGATGTACTGATGGTGGTCACATCGGCGCCGACCTACGTGGCTACAAGACAGGCCCTCACCGGTTTGTCACCGCAAGACCTCACGGCGGTGCGATTTCTGGGCGCCGCCGTCGTACTCGGCATCTTTCTGCTCGTGAGGCGGCAGAGCCTTCGCCTGCGCACCCGGCACCTGCCCCGCATGATCGCAACAGCCCTGCTCGGCTACGCCGGCTACGGGTTGCTGCTGAACGTCGGGCAGACCACCGTGCCCGCCGGAACGACGAGCCTACTGCTGAACATCTCGCCCGTTTTTGCGTTCTTCCTGGGCTTCGTGGTGCTGAAAGAACGAACCTCCCTGCTCGGCTACACCGGCATCGTGGTGGCCGTGATCGGCGTCGTCATCATCACACTGGGTGGCTCATCAGCCGTCGGCTTCAACATGAGCGCTCTCTACATCGTCGCCGCCGCGCTCGTGCTCGCAGTCTTCCTCATCGTGCAGCAGCCACTCCTTCGCGAGTTGCCGGCCGTCGAAGTGGTCTTCTGGGGCAGCGCCCTCGGTGGTCTCGCCACCCTGCCGGCCACCGACTTCGCGGGCGGCGTCAACCAGAGCCAGCTCGGCGTGGGCTTCTGGTTCGCCCTTCTCGTGCTGATCGTCGTCAGCACGTGCCTGGCATACGGGTTCTGGAACGTCTCACTCGCCCGCACCAGCGTCGCGCAAGGCGGTTCGCTGCTCTACGTCGTACCCGTGTTCTCACTTCTGCTCGGCTGGTGGTTGTTCGGCGAAGTGCCGAGCATCGCCGCCTGGATCGGCGGGGTGCTCGCGCTGGCCGGTGTGGTAGTGCTGTCGATTGCACGGCCGAGGGTGCGCTCCAGCGCGCTCCCGGCCGTGCAGGTGGTGCCGTGAATGCTGCCGCGCGCGGGCTGCATGGTGCCATGAAAGCGCTGCTGTGACCGGGCCCGAGGTACACGAGGAGAACGTGCGGGTCGAGCTGAGCGCTGCCGCAGAACGGATGCTCGCGGGGGTGTGTGGAGCGGCCATCCGGAGCCTCGGGGCAACCCTCGTGACCGTGTCGCTGTGGCGCCCCGAGCAGCACGATCTGGTGCGCATCGCCTCGAACCTGCCCGCGGTGTATCGCGTCGGAGGCATCTCGAGCGGGCTCGGGGCCGATTGGGTGCGCCAGTGCGTCATCGACCAGGTGTCGTTCATCGCCGAAGACGAGGCTGCCGTCACCTCTGACGCCTTCGAGCACCACGACGTACTGGCTGCGCTCAATCTCGGCGCTGCGATCAATGCCGTCATCGCGCGCAACGGGGTCTTCTACGGCTGCCTGAACGTGCTCGGCCCGGCGGGCAGCTTCACCGAGGCGCAGCTCATCGAGGCCGACGCACTCGCCGCCCGTCTCATCGACACGCTCGCCGGGTTGTAGAGCGACCTCCGGTGTGGTGGCCGCCCGCGGCCCGCACGACGGCACTGGCAGCTACAGCTACAGCTACAGCTACAGCGGCAGCCGCAAGCCTCAGTGGCCGCCGCCGCGCGGGCGCAGGCGGGTCTCCTCGAGATCGAGCATGGCCTGCGCCTCGGCGAGGATGCGCGAGGCGTAGTCTCCGCGGCTTCGAATGTCGAGCAGCGCCTGCCGCTCGGCCGCCACCACGGCGAGCCTCAGCTCGCGGTACACCTGGTGCGGGGTGTCGTCGGTGGTACCGGTGAGCTCTTTCGAGCGCTCCCAGGCCGACTCTGTGCGCAGGAACGACGACTGCCGAACACGCTCGATGACGTCAGGATCGACGGGGGTGGTCTCACCGAGGGCGGCGGCCGGGTCATCCAGAACCGTCAGCCCCTGCCCACTGATCTCGTCGATGAGCCGCGCCAGTTCGCGGCGATCGTCGGCCACGTCGATGCCCTGGATGCCCACCAGCCGGATGAGCCACGGCAGCGTTCCGCCCTGCACGACGAGCGTCGCCACGGCGACCGTGAAGGCAATGAGAATGAGCTGGTCGCGGTAGGGCGTCTCTTCGGGCAGCGATTGCGCCGCGGCGAGCGTCACCACGCCGCGCATGCCCGACCAGCCGAGCACGACTCCCCCGCGCCAGTCGACGCCTTCACGCCGCAGCTGCTGCAGGTCGGCACGCTGCCTCGCGTACGTTCGCTCAGCGAACCGTCGCCGCCGGGCCTGCCGAGGGCCGGTGACCGGCAGAGTTCTGACGTAGTCGAGGGCCAGCCGCCGGTTCAGGGTCTTCTTCTCGGCGTGCTGGGCGCGCCGCTGCAACCCGAGTACCAGCGGGCCCGACCAGACGAACCGCAGCACAATGAGAGCGACGGTGGCGATCAGGCCGATGCTCACCGACTCCCACACCCCGATGGCCGAGGGGTGCTCGTTGACGTTCTCGATGAGCGTGCGAATCTCGAGCCCGATCAGCAGAAAGACGCCGTTCTCGAGAAAGAACTGCACGGTTCGCCAGTTGATGCGGTCGCTGATTCTCGACTGGGCCGAGAAGTGGCTCGGCGCCGCGTGGCCGGTGTAGAGGCCGGCGACGACGACGGCGAGAACTCCGGATGCTCCCAACGCCTCCGCCGGGGCGAACGCGGCAAAAGGCACCACAAACGAAATCGCAGTGTCGAGTACCGGGTCGTTCAGCTTCGACCTGACGAACACCGTGACGAACCCCACCGCCAGCCCGATGACGATGGCGACGACTACTGCGTAGAAGAAGTCGGCCACCCCCGCCCACGGGCTCGCCAGCGCGCCAACAGCGGCGGCCGACGCCGAGCGCAGCAGCACGAGGGCTGTTGCGTCGTTGACGAGGCCCTCGCCTTCGAGCACGGTGAGCAGTCGCGGCGGCAGCCCCAGCCGGCGGCCAACCGAGGTGGCGGCCACGGCGTCGGGCGGACTGATGATGGCGCCGAGCGCGATGGCAGCTGCGAGGTTCAGATCGGGCAGCAGCGTGTACAGCAGAAACCCGGTGCCGAAGGCGGTGATGAGCACGAGCACCACTGACAGGCTGGTGATCGTGCCGAGATTGCGCCGAAAATCGACCACCGGAACCGCGATGGCGGCGGCATAGAGAATCGGCGGCAGCAGCCCGTCGAGCACGTACTCGTGCGGAATCTCGATCTCCGGCACCCCTGGCAAGTACGACAGACCGACGCCCACGACCACCAGAATGATGGGCGCCGCCACCCCGAGACGCTGAGCGAACGCGGCAACGCCAACGATCACCGCGACCCCGACCACGGCGTAGATCCCGAGCTCCATACCCGCCAGACTATCGGCAGGCTTTCGTTTGGGCAGGCATAGGCTGAAAGCATGAAACACATCACACTGGGAACAGACGGCCCCGACGTTTCACGCCTCGGCCTCGGCTGCATGGGAATGAGCGACTACTACACGGGCAGCGGCACTGACGAGGCGGGGTCGATTGCGACCATCCATCGGGCCCTCGAAATCGGCATCACCTTCTTCGACACCGCGGAGATCTACGGCCCGTTCGTCAACGAAGAGCTGGTGGGCCGCGCCCTTGGCAACCGCCGCGGCGAGGTCACTCTTGCCACCAAGTTCGGCTTCGTGCTGCACCGCGGTGACGGCAGCCGCGGGCTCGACGGCAGCCCCGAGAACGCGCGCCTGGCGCTCGAGGGCTCACTGAAGCGGCTCGGCACCGACTACATCGACATCTTCTACCAGCACCGCATGGATCCGAAGGTGCCCATCGAAGAGACCGTCGGCGAGCTGGCGAAGTTCGTCGAAGAGGGCAAGATTCGCTACATCGGCCTGTCGGAGGCCGCGCCGGAGACCATTCGCCGGGCTCACGCCGTGCATCCGGTGACCGCGTTGCAGACCGAGTACTCGCTCTGGAGCCGCGACCCCGAGGCCGAGGTTCTGCCGACCGTACGCGAACTCGGAATCGGGTTCGTGCCCTACTCGCCGCTCGGGCGCGGGTTTCTGACCGGAACGATCCGCTCGGTCGACCAGCTCGACGCGAACGACTTCAGGCGCACGAGCCCGCGATTCGAAGGCGACAACCTCGAAGCGAACATCCGCATCGTCGAACAGGTCGATCTCGTGGCGGCAGAGCTCGGCGCGAAGCCCGGCCAGGTCGCGCTCGCCTGGCTACTGGCGCAGGGCGACGACATCGCACCCATTCCCGGCACGAAGCGTGTGAGTTACCTCGAAGAGAACGCGGCGTCGGATGCCCTCACGCTGACAATCGAACAGCTGGCCACTCTCGACGCCGTCGCTGCCCCCTCGGGCGAGCGTTACGCCGATATGTCGTCGGTGAACCGCTAGCGGCAGGCCGACCGCGAATCAGCTCAGGTCGCCTCGGAGTCGTGCGGGGTGACCTGGGCGGCTTCGGCACGCTCGGTCTTGCTACGGGTGAGGTAGGCCGGTTCGGGCGGAGACAGGTGCGACCCTGTGAAGGGCTGGTCGCCAGCGAGCGGGTCGACAGGCAACTGATTCACCGGCAACTGGCTCGCGATCAGAGGGTCGACCGATGCGGCAGCCGCTGCGGCCGGCGCCATGGGTGCCGTTGTGGGCTTCACCGGCACCGCCTCGGGGTCTTCGAGAAGCGCATCGCGAATGATGCGACGCGGGTCGTACTGCCGGGGGTCGAGCTTCTTCCACTCGATCTCGTCGAAGTCGGGCCCCATCTCCTCTTTCATGCGCGTCTTCGCACCATTGGTGAAATCACGCAACTGGCGCACGAACTTCGCGAGCACCGAGGCATAGTGGGGCAGGCGCTCTGGGCCGATCACGAAGGCCGCAATGACGCCGATGATTATCAGCTTCTCAAACGTCAACCCGAACATGCGTAAAGACTACCCTGTGTTGCCAGAGATACTGCGAGCCTTCCCTCACCTACCGCTGGCGGTGTCTAAGCTGACCTCCGGAGGCAATACCTGTGTCAAAAGAGACCAACTGGAAGTATGCAGAAGACATCGTCGCTGAGCCGGCGGTGATAGCGCTGGCACGCGCCCACTCCATCGAGTTGGGGGTCGAAGCAGTGTCTCCCGGCATCGGTGCGCAGCTTGCAGTCATTGCCGCGGCGACGGCCGCGAAGTCGATCATCGAGGTTGGCACCGGAGTGGGGGTTTCGGGGCTCTGGCTGCTCGCCGGCGCACCCCTGGCCACCTTCACCTCGATCGACACCGAGGTCGACCGGCAGCAATCGGCCCGCGCCGCGTTCATCAGCCAGGGCGCAGCGGCCAACCGTGTTCGCCTGATCACCGGCCGTGCCAACGACGTGCTCCCGCGCATGAACGAGGGCTCGTACGACCTGGTTCTGATCGACGCCGACCCCGAGTCGGTGATCGAGTACGTCGAGCACGGCCTGCGCCTCGCCCGTGTCGGGGGCACCGTACTCGTGCCGCACGCACTCTGGCGCGACCGCGTGGCAGACCCGGTGCAGCGCGACGACACCGTGGCAGACTTCCGCTCCCTCATCAGCGAGATCACCCAGTCGAGTGCCGTCATCACGGCACTCTCGCCCATTGGCGACGGGCTGCTCCAGATCACGAAACTCCTCGGCTGACTTTCTGCGCCGAGACGAACGAATGCCCCGGGCCGCGGCCCGGGGCATTCGTCATCTGTAGAGGTCAGGCAGCGGTGACAACGCCGGCGAGGGCGTCGTGCAGTTCTTTAGCCTCGGCGTCGTTGACAGAGACCACAAGCCTTCCGCCTCCTTCAAGAGGAACGCGCACGATGATGAGGCGCCCTTCTTTAACAGCCTCCATCGGGCCGTCTCCGGTCCTGGGTTTCATGGCGGCCATGCGGCATCCCCTTTCGTGGTGTCGTACATCTATTATCGTTCATGAGCGGCCCGGGAGAAAACTCCGCCCGCCAGAGGCGTAACACCGGGCATCACGGCGGGGTCCAGTCGGCGCCGTCGACGCCCCAGCAGAGCAGCAGCCAGCCCCACTGCGCGGCGAGGAACAGCAGAACGACGAGAACTCGGTAGATGCGCGACTTCGGCAGAGCGATGACACCGAGCAGCGGGAAGAGGGGCATCAGCAGCCGAAAGACGCTCGATTGAGGAAAGAAAACGGCCAACAGGTACAGTGCGTACGCGATCACCCAGAACCGTAGATCGAGCGAGATGCGCCGCACACCCTTGGTGAGCATGAACAGCGCGAAGGCGACGACGAGCAGCACCACCACCACGGCACCCGCCGGTGCGCCCAGCCACCAGTTGCCGCCCTGGATCCACGATGTGAATGGCACGAGGTGCGAATACCCGATGTACGACGCGCGCCACGCGAGTTCGGTCTCGGTGTAGGCGGAGAAGTACCCCGTTCCGATCCACGCGATGATGCTCCACGCCAACCCCATGACGCCGCTGAAGACCGTTGCCGCGACGGCGAGAACCCGCTGGCCGGTGGGGAACGGATCGCGCTCCCGCACCCACCAGCGATGAGCGATGTGGATGGCGAGAAAAAGAGCGAATGCCAGCCCACTGGGCCGCGTCAGCGACATCACGAGGATGATCGGAAACAGCAGCACGTACCGCCGGGTGACCACGAAGTAGAGCCCGAGCATGAGCAGGAACGTGTACATCGACTCGGCGTAGGCCACCTGAAACAACGGAGACACCGGCGAGATGCAGAACAACAGCACAGCGAACAGCGTCGTACCGGCCGGCAGCGTGAGCCGCATCAGCTTGTAGAACACCAGTGTCGCACCGAGGCCGAACACGAATGAGATCGCGACGGAGGTGTACTCCCACGGCACGCTGGTGACCTCGGTGACCCCGCGCACCAGAAACGGGTAGCCGGGCAGGAACGCCCAGGCGTTCTGGCTCACATGCCCCGACGTGCTGAGGGGCAGTTGGCCGGGGTAGCCCCAGTAGGCGATGATCTTGTACCAGGTGCCGTCCCAGATCGAGGCGTAGTCCCAGTACGAGGGGCTCGCCCCCGTCCATGGGTTCTTACCCTGCACGCTCGCCAGCGCGAGCAGCATCACGGTGGTGACCACCCGCGCCGCGAGATACACGAGCGTGACGGTGAGCCACCAGGGGCTGCTGAACCGCCGGCTCCGGATGCCCGGCCCCCGGTCATCCGGAGCCGGCGTCTCTGCTGGCAGAGCCCTGTCGTCGAGCGCCTGGGTCATCTGCCTACTCTTTCGAGAGCCACAGGCGAAGCGCCCGCTCGCAGTCGATGATCTGCGAGGTGAGCACCCGCTCGTCGTCGGCGTGCGCCTTGAGGGGGTCGCCGGGGCCGAAGTTCACCGCGGGGGTGCCGAGGGCCGAGAAGCGGGCCACGTCGGTCCAGCCGTACTTGGGTTTGGCCTCGCCGCCGACGGCCGCGAGAAACTGCTGGGCCAGAGGCGCGTCGAGCCCGGGGCGGGCACCCTCGGCGAGGTCGACAACCGTTATCTCGTACTCGCCGAACAGTTCATGCATGTGCGCGATCGCCTCGTCGGCCGAGCGGCTGGGCGCGAAACGGTAGTTGATGTGCACCATGGCCTCGTCAGGAATCACGTTGCCGGCGACGCCGCCCGAGATGCCCACGGCATTCAGACCCTCGCGGTAGACCAGCCCGTCGACCTCGACCTCACGCGCTCGATAGGCCGCAAGCGTGTCGAGAATGGGCGCGATGCGATGGATGGCATTCGTGCCGACCCACCCGCGTGCCGAGTGCGAGCGCAGGCCGAACGCGCGCACCTCGATGCGGAGGTTGCCGTTGCAGCCGCCCTCGATCTGACTGTTGCTCGGCTCGCCCAGAATGGCGAAGTCGCCCTCGAACAGGTCGGGGCGGTTCGCTGCCAGTCGACCGAGGCCGTTCAACGCTGCAGACACCTCTTCGTGGTCGTACCACATCCAGGTGATGTCGACCGTGGGCTCGGTGAGCTCGGCGGCGAGCTTCAGCTGCACGGCGACACCCGCCTTCATGTCGACCGTGCCGCGGCCCCAGAGGTACTCGAGCCCGTCGATGGTCTCGAAGCGGGTGGGCAGGTTGTCGTTCAGCGGAACCGTGTCGATGTGCCCGGCGATCACCACGCGCTGCGATCGCCCGAGGTTCGTACGGGCCACGATCGTGTCGCCGTCACGGATGATCTCGAGGTGCCCGAACCCGGCGAGGGCGGCCTCGATGGCGTCGGCCAGCGGCTTCTCGTCGCCCGACACCGACTCGAAATCGCAGATCTGGCGAGTGAGTTCGACCGACGAGGCGGCAAGGTCGAGCACGTTCTGGGCGCGGGGGTCGGTCAGCATTGCTCAAGTTTATGGTGGCCGAACCGAACCCCAGCACTGAACTACCCTTGAATCATGAGTAATGCATGGGGCTACGGCCTCGCCACGATCGCCGGCAACGGAACAGTTCTCGACACGTGGTTCGCCGCGCCCCGCCTCGGCCGGCTCTCGGAGGAGACCGAACCGTGGGTGATTCCCGCCGAACTCGAAGAGGCGGCCGGGGCCGATGAGCGCCGCAACGTGCGGCTCGAAGTGGTGACGGTCGAGATCGACCTCGCCGCGGCGCCGCTGACGACCAGCGATGCGTACCTGCGCCTGCACCTGCTCTCGCACCTGCTCGTGAAGCCCAACACCCTCAACCTCGACGGCATCTTCGCTCACCTGCCCATCGTGGTGTGGACCAACGCCGGGCCGGTGCTGCCCGCCGACTTCGACCGCCTGAGGCTGTCGCTGCAGCGCCACGGAATCGCCGCGCACGGCATCGACAAGTTCCCGCGCCTGCTCGACTATGTGAGCCCCGACCGTGTACGCATCGCCGATGCGTCGCGGGTTCGGCTCGGCGCGTACCTCGCGCCCGGCACCACGGTCATGCACGAGGGTTTCGTGAACTTCAACGCCGGCACGCTCGGCACGTCGATGGTCGAGGGTCGCGTATCACAGGGGGTCGTCGTCGGTGACGGGTCGGATGTGGGCGGTGGGGCATCCATCATGGGCACCCTCTCGGGCGGCGGCACGCAGCGGGTATCGATCGGCGAGCGCGCCTTGCTCGGCGCGAACTCGGGCATCGGTATCTCGATCGGTGATGACTCGGTCGTCGAGGCCGGTCTCTATGTGACGGCGGGCACGAAGGTCGTCGTCGTGGGCTCAGCGCCCCGGGCCGACGGATCGGCGCAGACCGTCAAGGCCGTCGAGCTGTCGGGCGTGCCCAACCTGCTGTTTCGGCGCAACTCGCTCTCGGGCGCGGTCGAAGTGCTCTCGCGCGCCGGCTCTGGTGTCACGCTGAACACCGTTCTGCACGCCTGACCCGCTGCGCGCCCCGCCTGACCCGCTGCGCGCCCCGCCTGACCCGCTGCGCGCGCCGACTCCCCGCTGCGCCCCCGCCTCCCCCGCTCGCCGCGGCCAAGGTGGTGTCAGCGCGTCGGGAAGTCGCGCATGGGGCTGCCCAGGTAGAGCTGCTGGGGGCGCCCGATCTTGGTGGCCGGGTCGGTCTGCATCTCACGCCAGTGCGCGATCCAGCCGGGAAGCCGGCCGATGGCGAACAGCACGGTGAACATGCGGGTGGGAAAACCCATCGCCTTGTAGATGACACCCGTGTAGAAATCGACGTTCGGGTACAGCCGGCGCGAGATGAAGTAGTCGTCGGCCAGCGCGATGGCTTCGAGTTCTTTGGCGATGTCGAGCAGGTCGTCTTTGACGCCGAGCGCCGCGAGAACCTCGTCGGCCGCCTCTTTGACGAGCTTCGCCCGCGGGTCGTAGTTCTTGTAGACGCGGTGGCCGAAGCCCATCAGGCGAACACCCGCCTCTTTGTTCTTGACGCGCTCGACGAACTTCTCGACGCCTTCGCCGGAGTCGCGAATCTGCGCGAGCATGGTGAGAACGGCCTCGTTCGCGCCGCCGTGCAGCGGGCCGTAGAGCGCGTTGATGCCGGCCGAGATCGAGGCGAACATGTTTGCCTCGGTCGAGCCCACGAGGCGAACCGTCGAGGTCGACGCGTTCTGCTCGTGGTCTTCGTGCAGAATGAGCAGCCGCTCGAGCGCCTTCGACAGCACCGGGTTGATGACGTACGGCTCGGCCATGGTGCCGAAGTTCAGCCGCAGAAAGTTGTCGATGAAGCTCAGGCTGTTGTCGGGGTACAGAAACGCCTGGCCCAGGCTCTTCTTGTGCGCATACGCTGCCATCACCGGCAGCTTCGCCAGCAGGCGAATCGTCGAGATCTCGACGTGCTCGGGGTTACGCGGGTCGAGCGAGTCTTGGTAGTACGTCGACAGGGCTGAGATGCCTGCCGAGAGCACCGACATGGGGTGGGCGTCGTGCGGCAGCGCATCGAAGAAGCTCTTCAGGTCTTCGTGCAGCAGCGTGTGGTGCCGGATGCGCGTGTCGAAGTCTTCGAGCTCCGTCGGTGTCGGCAGTTCGCCGTAGATCAGAAGCCAGGCGGTCTCGAGGTATGTCGACTTCTCGGCGATCTGATCGATGGGGTACCCGCGGTAGCGCAGAATTCCCTTGTCGCCGTCGATGTAGGTGATGTTCGAGCGGGTCGCCGACGTGTTCACGAAGCCGTAGTCGAGCGTTGTCAGCCCCGTCTGCCGTGTGAGGGTGGAGATGTCGATCGACGATGCCCCGTCGACACTCGTCAGAATGGGGAACTGCGCCGTTCCGCCCGGGAAGTGCAGGGTTGCAGTGTTCGGTTCAGCACTGGCGGTCACGTTCGCCTCAGCAGCTGTCGCCTCGTTCAAATCGCCCACAGCGCCTCCTTGAGATATATGGGATTGCACACTCAGCCTAAAGGACGCACGGCTCCGAGCCGAACGGCCGCCTCCGCGATGCGCTCGTCTGTCGCTGTGAGTGAGAAGCGTACGTGCTCGGGGTAGTGGCTTCCGTAGAAATGACCCGGACCGGCCACGATACCGAGCTCTGCCAGCTCTGAAATGGTCTGCCAGCCGTCGACACCGGCGGTCGCCCAGAGATAGAGCCCCGCCTCGCTGTGATCGATTCGCAGCCCCCACGCCTCGAGCGCCGCCTTCAGCACGTCGCGGCGTGCGCGGTAGAGCGACTTCTGGCGTGCCACATGCTCGTCGTCGCCGAGGGCGAGCACCATCGCGGTCTGAACCGGTGACGGCGGCATCATTCCGGCGTGTTTGCGCACGGTGAGCAGCCTCGAGATGAGGGCCTCGTCGCCGGCCACGAACGCGGCGCGGTAACCGGCGAGATTTGATTGCTTGCTGAGCGAGTAGGCCGCGAGAATGCCGGTGAGGTCTCCCCCGGTCACGCGCTCGTCGAGCACGCTCGGCACGGGCTCGGTGGCCCACCGGCCATCCCAGCCGAGTTCGGCGTAGCATTCGTCGCTCGCGACGATGGCGCCGAGCTCACGGGCGCGATTGACCGCTGCCCGCAACGCCTCGACATCGAGCACGCGGCCGTCGGGGTTGCCGGGTGAGTTCAACCAGACGAGCTTGGTGTCGGCCGGCCAGAGCGCGGGGTCATCTGCCGCAACCGCCCGGGCTCCCGCCAGCGTGGCTCCCACGGCGTAGGTGGGGTACGCGGCCAGTGGATGCACGACCGCATCTCCCTCGCCGAGACCCAGCATGAACGGCAACCAGGCCACGAGCTCTTTCGACCCGATAGTGGGCAGAACCTGAGCCTCGCTGAGCCCGGCGACCCCGCGACGACGCGCAAACCAGGCCGCGATCGCGCGTTGCAGAGCGGGGGTACCCGCCGTCGCAGGGTAGGAATGGGCATCCGTCGCCGCAGCGAGCGCGCCACGGATGAGCGGCGGCGTGGGGTCGACAGGCGAACCGATCGAGAGGTCGACCAGCCCGCCCGGGTGCTCTGCGGCACGTTCGACGAACGGCACCATCTGATCCCACGGGTAGTCGGGCAGCGGCCCGAGGCTCACGCCGGGGTCACTTGGGGCGGCAGAGCCGAAATGACCGGGTGGTCTTTGGCGATGACGCCGACCTTCGCGGCCCCACCGGGCGAACCGATGTCGGTGAAGAACTCGACGTTGGCCTTGTAGTAGTCGGCCCACTCGGCGGGCAGATCGTCTTCGTAGTAGATGGCCTCGACCGGGCACACCGGCTCACACGCACCGCAGTCGACGCACTCGTCGGGGTGGATGTACAGCGATCGTTCACCCTCGTAGATGCAGTCGACGGGGCATTCGTCGATGCACGCCCGGTCTTTGACATCGACACACGGCAAAGCGATGACATAAGTCACAGTGGTGAAATCCCTTCGAAACGGCAGTTTTATTCTAAGCGTCGGCTGAGGTGCGGCGAACCGGCCTCTTCGGCCACGCGAGAATGACGAGCGCCACAATGGTGGGCGCGAAGGTCCACACATAGCCCTGAGGTGTGGCCGGAATGAGCACCGAGCCGCCGCGACTGGGCAGGCTGAGCAGCGACACCATGCCCACGAGACCCACCGCCGCCAGAATGGCGACCGTGCGACTCGGCAGTACCAGACGGAGGCCGAGCAGCAGCAGCGCGCTGGCCAGAACGGCCATGATCACGCCGATGGGAACGTCGAACAGACCGAAGAAACTGAAGCTGGCCTGGTTGACCACCGTGCCGAGCATGGCGAACACCGCACCGAGCAGCAGACCCACGACCCAGCTCGCCACCCGCACGAACCACGACTCGCCCACTGCAGCGGGCTCACTGTACGACATCACGATTGCCTTTCGTTGTTGCGCTTCAATTTAGCGACCCAACCTGAACGCTGTACCGTGTAAACGGCGATGGAGCCGTGTTCTGTAGAGCTTCTGTTTCGAATCGACCACGAGGAACCTGTTTCGTGAAATCCACACCTGGCGCACTGGCTCTGGCCGTCGTCATCATCGCACTCGCTCTCACGGGGTGCGCCCGAAGCACGACCGGCACCACTGGCGCCCAGGCTCAGACCGTGCAGTCGGAGGGGTTCGTCGCCCTGCAGCTGCGCGAGTCGAACAACGACTTCGCGCTCTACGCCCGGCAACAGGCCGAGCAGCTGCAGACCGCCACCGACGAGTTCGCGGCCGCATACTCCTCCGGCAACGATGAGCTCGCGCGATCGCTGTATGCCCCGTCGCGCATGTTCTACAACCGTCTGCTGGCCGTCTCAGATTCGTTCAGCGACCTCACGGCGCGGCTCGACCTGAGGGCATCCGATCTCGCTCCCGGTGCCACCCTCACCGGCTGGCACGCTGTAGAGCAAGACCTGTACCCGCCGGCCGGCACAGTGCCGCTCTCCGCGGCCGCACGGTCGAGCCTCGCCCGCCAGCTCTCTGACGACACGTACGCACTCAACCAGCGCATCATGGCGCTTCGCCCCTCGGTCGACCAGCAGACCACGGGGGCAGCGACGCTGATGCTCACACTCGGCCTGAACGCGGCGAGCGGCACCCAAGACGCGGCCTCGCACACCGATCTGAACGATCTGCAGGGCTACCTCGACGGCGTGCGCGTGGTGTTCGAAGGAATTCGCGACGTTCTGGTCACGCAAGACGCAGCTCTGGCCACCACCCTCGACCACGAGTTCGACGGGGTGCAGGGGTCGCTGAACGCTGAACGCAGCGGCGTTCTGATGAAGACGTTCGACGCCGTCGCACCCGCCGACCGCGCCTCTCTGCAGTCCAAGGTCGCAGCCCTGGCAAGTTCGCTCGCCCAGATCACGCCCACCATGGGCGCGGTCACCGGCGCGTCGCAGTAGCGCACCGCACTGCACTGCACCGCACTGGCGCCGCGCAGTACCGCCCCGCAGTGCCGCACCGCAGTACCGCACGTCGCAGCCGTCAGGCGAACAGCGCCTTGCCGAAGTAGTCGCCGGCCGCACTCAGGCCGGGCGGCACCGCGAACACACCCGATCCGACGTGGCGGATGTACTCGTTCAGCCGGTCGTTGGCGCCCAGCTTCGACTGCAGCTGTGAGAACTGCGCCGGGTCTTTCTGGTACGAGATGAACATGAGCCCGGCATCCAGTCTCCCCACACTGTCGATGCCGTCGGTGAAGTTGTAGCCGCGACGCAGAATCTTGGTGCCGTTGTTGTTCTCGTGCGCTGCCAGTGCGACGTGCGCGTTCACGGGAATGACCGGCGTGCCATCGGCGGCCTTCACCGCGAAGTCGGGCGTGTCGAATTCGCCCGTTCCGCTGAGCGGTGCACCCTCAGCCTTGGTGCGCCCGAAGACCGCGTGCTGGTCGCCGATGCCGTCGGAATCCCACGTCTCGATCAGCATGTGGATCTTGCGGGCAACGAGGTACGAGCCACCGGTCATCCAGCTCTGGTCGCTGTCTGCCCCCACCCACACCTGCTGCGCGAAGTCGTCGTCGCTTGAAATGTTGCGCGTGCCGTCTTTGAAGCCCATCAGGTTGCGCGGCGTGGTCTGGCCGGTGCCTCTGGATGCCCTCCCGAACCCCTGCACCGTCCACCGTGTCGTCGCGGTGGTTCTGGCCATGCGCGCAAGGTTGCGTATCGCGTGGTACGCCACCTGCGGATCGCTGGCACACGCCTGCACACAGATGTCGCCACCCGTGAAGGCTGGTGTCAGGGCATCGCTCGCAAACGCAGGCAGGTCTTTCAGCGCCGCGGGCTTGTACTTCGCCCAGCCGAACCGACCATCGAACATCGACGGCGCGAAGCCAACCGTCACCGTCAGCTGGTTCGCTCCCATGCCGGCGGCTTCGCCCGTGTCACCGGGCACCGCCTGGGCTCGGTCGGGCTCGACCGAGCCCACCGCAAGGCCCTGGGTGTACTGCGCAATGGCGGCAGACCACTTCGCCAGCATCACCTGCAACTCGCTGGCCGAGGTGGTGGTCACGTCGAACACCATGAACACGAGGTGGTCTTGTGGGGGCGTGGCTATGCCGGCCTGGTGCGCCCCGTAGAACGGGTACACCTCGTCGGCAGCTGCGACGGCCGCCGGGCCGGTGCCGCTCGCGGCAGCACCGCTCAGCCCGGTCGCCACCACTCCGGCAGCGGCGCCGGCCGCAGCACTCGAGACGGCGCCCGCGAAGAACGCCCGACGGGAGAACCCGCGAGGCGCCTCTTCGCTCGACCCGTCGTCAGACGTTTCGCCAGAACTGCGTTGTGTCATCGGTTACGCCGTCGCCACCTTTTCGCTGATCTGGCTGAGCGGCTGCTGCAGGGCCTGGATGGCCTGGGTGAGCTTCGTGGCATCAGATGCTTTGAGCGCCTCGGTGTACAGGTCGTAACCGCCGAGAGCGGAGGCATCCTTGTAGGTGGCCAGCAGCGCGTTCACGGAGTCGAACTGGGTGCTGATCGATGCCGTGAGGTTCGCATCGATCGTGCTGAGCGCGGGCTTCAGATACTCGAACGCCTGCTCTGACCCTTCGACGTTGGCCGCGAAGTCGACGAGGTCGATGTGGCTGTAGGCCTCTTCTTCGCCGGTGATCTTCGACGACTGAACCTCTTCGAGCAGACCCGAGGCGCCGTTCGCAAGCTCTTCGGGCTTGTATGTGAGGCCCTTGGTGAGGGTCTGCAGCTGCGCGATGTCGGCGACGAGCTTGGTGCTCAGCGTCTTGGTCGATGCACTGATTGCGCCGGTCTCGAAGAGGTCTTTCTCGATGGGGTGAAACCCCGTCCACTCGGTACCGGGGTCGACGTCGGCGACGCGAGCATCGACCTCAGGGTCGAGGTCGGCGAAGCTCTCGGCAACCGGCTCGATGCGCTCGTAGAACGGGCGGGCGACGGCGTAGGCCTTCTGGGCCGCAGCGACATCGCCTGACTGGATCGCGGCATCCAGAGCGGCCACGGCGGTCACGAGAGCCGCCGACTGGTCTTCGACATAGGCGCCGTAGCCGGTCGTACCGGTGGTGAGCAGCGTCTGCACGTCACTGGCGGTGCTTGCCGCAGCGCCGGTGACAACGAAGTCAGTGTTCTCGGCCGAGGCACCCGGGCAGTTCAGCTGGTAGGTGCCGCCGCCGAGGGTGACGGTGAAGGTGGCGGGCTGCAGGCCCGCGACGATGTTCTCCCGCTCGCCCAGAATGCGCTTGTCGCTCATCAGCTCGACCTCGCTGAGGCCGGCCGCGTCGGTGTTGGTCACGGTGAACGTGACGGGGCCGGCGGGTGCCGTGGCGTAGTCCATGGCGCAGCTCGAACCGCTGAGGGTGACCTTGATCTGCGTGGCACCGTTGGCGACGGGTGCGGTGCCGCCAGCCGAGGCGGTTGAGCCCGCAGTGGTCGACCCCGCGCTACAACCGGCGAGCAGCATGCTTCCGGCGACGAGGCCGGTCAACAGGGCGAGGCGGGCGGCGCGGCGGGTGGCCGGGCTATTTCGTGACGACGTCATGTAGGTCGAGCTCCTTGAGATCAGAATCGGGCGAGAGAGAATCGGGGGCGCCGGATGCCCGGGCAGCGTCGCCCGCACCGCCGGGCTCTGGCAGGGCGGTGCCGCGTCGCCGCGAGGCGCGAAAGCCTCTGAGGCCGGCGAGCAGCAGCACGAGGGCGGCCACTGCGAGCACGGCGGGCAGGGAGGTCTTGAAGAGCTGCGTCTCGGCGACATCGGATTGCCACGCCGAGAGCTCAGCCGCGACCGCTTCGGTGTGTTGGCTGTCGAGGCTCCACGAAAGCGACTCGGCCGCCGTGTCGCCCGCTGTCACCGTGACCGTGCGAGCGGCCGTGAGACCGCCGCCGGAGAGAGCGAGAGTGGTGACCGTCGACCGCGAGGCGTCGAGGAGGGTTGTGCCGACCGCCCAGACGTGCTCAGTGACGCTCACCTTCCAGGCGGCGGTGAACGGGCCAGGGTTGGTCTGCCGGTTGATTCCGACCGGGGTGCGACCACCGTTCAGCGTGTCGAGGTCGGCGAGCGTGAGGGTGGTGGGAAGCGTGGTGGGAGTGACCGTGGAGTCGAGTGACCAGGTGCGGGCATCCTGACCCAGATGCGTGTCAGCGGTCGACGCCGACGACTCGAGGAGGGTCGAGGTCGAATTGGCGAGAACTGTTGTTTCAAGAGCGAGGCGTGCATCACTGCCGGTGAGCTGGGCCGTGCCTAGCTGGCGGCCATCGGTGCCGGTAAGGGCGGCGGGGCCCGTGCCGAGAGTGGGCGGGGCGGGCGCGGGAACGGCGACCACCAGGACGAGGGCGGCGATCGCGGCGGCACCGGCGAGCGAGAACTGCACGCGGTAGGCGTGGATGCCCGGGCGAAGCTTCACGGGCCACAGCACGAAGAGCAGAACGGGCACGAGGTACAGCGCCCAACCGAGCACCTCGATGACGCGGGGGTCGGCGGGGATGCCCAGAACGCCGGTGATGAGGGCGGCCTGAACCGAGCCACCGGGAGCCAGCCAGGCCAGGTCGACGGTGGTGTTCTGGCCGACGACGATCCAGCCGGCTTCATGAGCCGTGCGGAGGGCGCTCATCACGAGGCCGGCCGCGACGAACACCAGGAAGACACCCGTGACGGTGAAGAACTTGCCGAGGTTCAGCCGCACACCGCCGCGGTAGATGCCGTAGCCGATCAGAACAGCGAGCAGCAGGCCGAGGAGAGCGCCGAGGCCTGCGGTCAGCGGGCTCACCGACGATTGGAACGCCGCCAGCATGAAGACGGAGGTCTCGAAGCCCTCGCGCAGCACCGCGAGGAAGGCCATGCCGGCCAGCGCGAGAACCGAACCGTTCTTGATGGCTTCGGTGGCGGTCGACTCGAGTTCGCGGCGCATGGTGCGGGCGTGCTTGCTCATCCACACGATCATGGCGGTGACCATGACCACGGCCACGGCGCCGATGATCGATTCCATGCCCTCTTGCTCAGCCTGGGGTAGGCCCACCGAGATGACCTCGAGAATCGCGCCGACGGCAACCGAGAGCACCATGGCGGCGATGACGCCGATCCACATCGACTTCAGCGAGTGGCCGTTGCGCTTCAGAAAGGCCGCGATGATTCCAACGATGAGCGCCGCCTCGAGGCCTTCACGAAGGCCGATGACGAACGTTGCAAGCACGAAGAAGCTCCAGCGGTGGGTGCCCGCAGAGGTGCCGCGGGACGGTTGTGATGAGAACGCCTGAATCGGCCGAACAAAGGTAAGCCTACACTTAGTAAGGTTCGGCTGTGCTAACCAGAATTCGCGCTCATCCGAGTTCGAAGCTGGCGCTCAGGTCTCGCAACGCCCCGGCCCGCGTGCGCGCGGTGCGGCCCTCGTCGGGGAGAATAGACGCTGTGTACGTCGTTCTCTCCGAATCCCCCCGCGGCGTCTTCACCCTCACCTATCTCACCGACAGCGGCGAGAACGACCCCGAGCAGCCGAGCGAGACGTACGAAGAGGCAGAGCTCGCGGGCGCGGTCGAAGCACTGGAGCTCGAACGCCCGCGTTGGGTGTGGGCCGACACGGGCATCCGGTACCCGGGCCTGCTGGCGCACGGAGTTCGGGTCGAACGTTGCCATGACCTGCGGCTGACACACGCCATTCTGCGGGCGTCGAGCCTCACGGCCGCGTCTGCGTTGGCTGCGGGGCCGCGCTCGGCGTGGGATGCTCCGCTCATGCCGAGCGATGGTGTGCCTGGCTCGGCGAGCAGCCGGGCCGGGCAGACGGCGCTGTTCGACGGCATTGGTGGGGCTGTGCCGCAGGCGGGCGGCGTTCTGAGCGGCGGCGGCGGAGGGGTCGGCGATTCTGGGCAGGAACCCGACGCCGTGGGCGCGGCCGAAGTGAACCGGCTGGTGGCGGAGTTCAGGCTGCAACTCGATGCCATCCGTACCGCCACCGAACCCAACCGGCTGCGGCTGCTGCTCGCCGCTGAGTCGGCCGGCGCACTCATCGCGGCTGAAATGTCGCACGCCGGGCTGCCGTGGCGCGAAGACGTGCACGACGCGCTGCTGACCGAACTGCTCGGCGAACAGGTCGCACCGGGGCTTCGCCCTGCTCGCCTCGAACAGCTCGCCGTCGCGGTGCGCGCCGCGCTCGGCACGCCCCAGCTGAACCCCGACTCCCCCGCCGACCTGTTGCGGGCGCTGCGTTTTGCCGGGCTGATGGTCACCACCACCCGGTCGTACGAGTTGCAGTCGATCGAGCATCCGGTCATCGCGCCCCTGCTCGAATACAAGAAACTCTCGCGCCTGCTCAGTGCGAACGGATGGTCATGGATGGCCTCCTGGGTCACCAATGGTCGATTCTCACCCGACTACGTTCCGGGCGGCGTGGTGTCGGGGCGCTGGGCCACCCGCGGGGGCGGGGCGCTGCAGTTGCCCAAGCAGGTTCGGCGCGCGGTCACTGCCGACGACGGATGGGTGCTCGTGGTGGCCGATGCCGCCCAACTCGAGCCGCGCATCCTCGCGGGCGTGTCGGGCGACACCGTCATGGCGGCGGCCGGCCGGGGCACCGACCTCTACGCCGGAATCGTCTCGGCGGGCGCACTCGAAACCCGCGCGCAGGCCAAAGTTGCGATGCTCGGAGCCATGTATGGTGCCACCACCGGTGAGAGCGGGCGACTCTTGCCGCGGCTGGCCCGCGCGTTTCCCACCGCTTTGCGTTATGTCGAAGACGCCGCCCGTGCCGGCGAACGGGGCGAAGTCGTGACGTCGCGATTGGGGCGCAGCGCACCGCGCCCCAACGAGGAATGGTGGGAGGCCCAGGCGCGGGCTTCGGAGGGTACCCCCAACGAGCGCGCCCAGCAGTTCGCCCGCCAGCAGGCTCGCGACTGGGGCCGCTTCACGCGCAACTTCGTCGTGCAGGCGAGCGCCGCCGACTGGGCGCTCTGCTGGATGGCAGACCTGCGGCGACGGCTCGCCGACCTTGCGCCCGCAGACGACGCGGCGCTCGACGAGCCACTGCTCGATGATGCGCCCCTCGCCGACGCGGCGCAGGATGCCGAGCTTTCGTTCGACGATGCAGCCCCGGATGCCGTCCCTTCGCTCGACGCCACCACACCACACGCCGACCCCTCGCTCGACGGCATCTCCACGGCCCCGACTGCAGCTGCGGGCAGCGACGACGCCGTCACCCACGCGCTCGAACTGCTCACCGGCGACAACTCTGCCGCTTCGCTCGACCCTGTCGCCGCTGCCGCTGCCGCGAAGGCGCTCGAATCGGCGCGCCGGGCGGCCGTCGAAGCGGAGATCACCGAACGCGAGCGTCGCATCGCCGCCCCCTCTCCCTTCAAGGCCGCCGACCCGGTTGCCGACATGGCCAGGCGCCTCGCCGAGCTGCGCTCCTCCGGCGCGAGCGTTCGCCCGGTCGCCCTCCACTCCGAGCCCGCTCCCGTCGTAGCCCCAGCCCCTGCCGTAACGGCACCGCCGTCAACCAGCACTCCGCGAACTCCCCCGAGGCCCCCGTCTGGCCCGTCTGGCACGTCTGGCACGTCTGTCCCGTCTGGCCCGTCTGGCCCGTCGCAGGCCCGGCCGACACCACCCGTCATTGACGTGCCACCGTCGGGCCGACCCGTCTCAGCTCCCACGACCACTGCGGGCCGGGCCGCCAAGCCGTTCACTCACGCCCCGCACCTCGTGTTCTTCCTGCACGACGAACTCATCGTGCACGCCCCCGCTGAACTCGCCGACGCGGTGGCGGATGCTCTCCGCGACTCAGCCGCAGCCGCCACCCGCCTGCTCTTCGGCGCGTTCCCCCTTGACGTTCCGCTCGACGTCTCCATCGTCGCCAGCTACGCCGACGCCGACTGACGCACCCGCTAGCCCACCAACTCAGCCAAGTGCCTGCTTCACCGAATAATCGGCCGAAACTATGTCGTTCGGGTCGGCACCAACTTTCACGAGCACAGTCAAGTCACCCTTTTCGAAACCAGTCACGTCACCACCGATCACAGTGAACGCTGTGCCACCGAACGAGAAGAAACGTTCTCCGGTAAAGTCCGTGGCAACGAACCCGGCCGCCGTGAATTGCGAGTTCACTTGCGCATTCGCTTCGTCAACGCTCATCGCAGGTAGCACCTGCACCGACCACGTCACCTCGTGCTTACTCGACTGCGTCGATGCGTTCAGAATCCTGGCACCGAGCACAGGCACCACTTGTCGACTGATAATGCCCCGGCCCCGAATCATCCCCGTTCGCGTTGAGCATCGTCATGACCGGGCCAGCGAATGCAGCCACCAAGATGATGCCGATGACCACTGTGAACGCCACGACTACGCCGACGATAACAACAGCGGGACTCGTGATTGGCCTTCGACCTGGCGCGCCGTTCACACAAAGCTCTTCTCTGCCACGCCGGCAGCGGCAGGCGCGGCAGGGTCGCTTGCCGAGGGGGCGTACCGGGTGACCTCGTACGCGGCGATGGTGCGGTGCTGGTGGTCGACGCCGATCACGAGGATGATCTGGTCGTCGCCGCGCGTGAAGCCGAGGCCGGCGCCGCCCACGATGTCGAACTGTTTGCCGTCGAACGTGCCGAAGCGATTGCCGGCACTGTTGAGGTCGGACTCGGTGAACCCGGCCCCGGTGAGCTGGCTCACGACGGCGTCGGCATCGGTGGCGTTCGGGAGCACCACCGCGATCACCCAATCGGTCTCGACGTCATCGGAGTCGGTTGTACCGGCGAGGATCTTGCCGTCGGCGATGGGAATGTCGGAGGGAAAGTTGCCGGGCAACGCCCCCACGCTCACGTGTCCGCCCGATGTGAGCCCGACGATGCTGTTGATCGGGTTTGAACACCCGGTCGCAACCCCGGCCGTCACCAGCGCAGCCAGCACCGAGAGAACGATGTGGGCGCGGCGGCGGGCGGGTCCGCGCAGGCGGCCCTGCCTAGAGGCGCTCACGACGAGGCCTTGTCGATGAAGTAGACCGCGTCGGTGTTGCCCTTGTCGTCAGTGCCGACGCCGACCATGACAGAGTAGGCACCTCGAACGTAGCCAGTCGCCTGCGCGCCGACCACATCGAACGCTGTTCCGTCGAAGGTACCGAACCGATTGCCCTGGGAGTTCAGATCACTGGCCACGAAGCCCGCGGCAGTGAGCTGAGCGTCGATAGCGGCTACGGCGGCAGCGGCACTGGGAATCGCTGCACCCGGCGCTGACGCTGACGGCAGCACCGCGCATCCGGTCAGAACCAACGGCGCCAGGCCGAGCCCGAGGGCCGACCCGACGTTCAGCCGATGAGCACGCGCGATCGGCGTGCGAACACATTTCGGCCCCTTAGGCCGACGTTTACTGAGAATCACTCACTCACTCTACGCCGCGCGTCTGCACGTGACAACTGCTCAGCTATCACGCCGGCCGGGCCTGTACAACGACAGACCCCCGCCGCACGAGCCGAAGCGCGTGGGGCGGGGGTCTGGTGAAGCGGGGCGGGACGCGCTACGCGTTCGCGTTCTGCGACTTGACGCGCGACGCGCTCCGCTGGCGAGCCTGCGCGGAGAGCTCGACCTTGCGGATGCGAACCCATTCGGGCGTGACCTCGACGCACTCGTCTTCGCGAGCGAATTCGAGCGACTCTTCAAGTGTCAGCTTGCGCGACGGCGTCATGCGCTCGAACGTGTCAGAAGTGGACTGGCGCATGTTGGTCAGTTGCTTCTCTTTGGTGATGTTGACGTCCATGTCGTCGGCGCGCGAGTTCTCGCCGATGACCATGCCTTCGTACACCTCTTGGGTGGGCTCCACGAAGAACGACATGCGCTCCTGCAGGTTCACGATGGCGAACGGCGTGACGACACCCGAGCGGTCGGCCACGATCGACCCGTTGTTGCGGGTGACGATGGCGCCGGCCCACGGAGCGTAGCCGTGTGAGATGGCGTTGGCGATACCGGTACCACGCGTGGTGGTGAGGAACTCGGTGCGGAAACCGATGAGCCCACGCGACGGAACGATGAACTCCATGCGAACCCAGCCGGTGCCGTGGTTCTGCATGGTCTCCATCATGCCCTTGCGGGAAGCGAGAAGCTGGGTGATGGCACCGAGGAACTCTTCGGGCGCATCGACGGTCAGGTGCTCGAACGGCTCATGCGTCTTGCCATTGACCTGCTTGGTGACCACCTGCGGCTTGCCGACGGTGAGCTCGAAGCCCTCGCGGCGCATCTGCTCGACGAGGATGGCGAGAGCCAGTTCTCCACGACCCTGCACCTCCCACGCGTCGGGGCGACCGATGTCGACGACCTTCAGCGAGACGTTACCGACCAGCTCGCGGTCGAGGCGGTCTTTCACCATACGGGCCGTGACCTTCGAGCCCTTGGTGCGGCCGATCATCGGCGAGGTGTTGGTACCGATGGTCATCGAGATGGCGGGGTCGTCGACCGTGATGATCGGCAGCGGCCGAACATCGTCGGGGTCGCTGATGGTGTCTCCGATGGTGATCTCGTCGATCCCCGCGATGGCCACGATGTCGCCGGGGCCAGCCGTCTCGGTCGGGAAGCGCGTGAGCGCCTTCGTGATCAACAGTTCGGTGAGCTTGACGTTCTGAACCGAACCGTCGTGGCGAACCCAGGCGACCTGCTGGCCCTTTTTGATGTGACCGTTGAAGATGCGCAGCAACGCGAGGCGGCCGAGGAACGGCGACGCGTCGAGGTTGGTGACGTGCGCCTGCAGGGGCAGATCGTCGTCGTAGGTGGGAGCCGGAACGTGCTTCAAGATCGCTTCGAAGAGCGGCTCGAGGTCGTCGTTGTCGGGCAGCGTGCCGTTCTCGGGCTTGTTGTTCGATGCGGCACCGTTACGCCCGGAGGCATAGACGATCGGCACGTCGAGCACCTTGTCGAGGTCGAGGTCGGGGTGGTCGTCAGACATGTCGCTCGCAAGGCCGAGCAGAAGATCTTGCGACTCTGCGATGACCTCGTCGATGCGGGCATCCGGCCGGTCGGTCTTGTTGACCAGCAGGATGACCGGAAGGTTCGCCTCGAGCGCCTTGCGCAGCACGAAACGCGTCTGCGGCAGCGGGCCCTCAGACGCATCGACGAGCAGAACGACACCGTCGACCATGGAGAGGCCGCGCTCGACCTCACCACCGAAGTCGGCGTGGCCCGGAGTGTCGATGACGTTGATGACAATGGACTTGCCATCGGCGTGCTTGCCGCTGTAGAGCACCGAGGTGTTCTTCGCGAGGATCGTGATGCCCTTTTCGCGTTCAAGGTCATTCGAGTCCATCATGCGGTCTTCGCCCTCAAAGTGGGCGTCGAACGAGTTGGTCTGCTTGAGCATCGCGTCGACAAGAGTGGTCTTGCCGTGGTCGACGTGGGCAACAATCGCTACGTTACGTAGGTCATCGCGGGTGGCTGACGCCATGGATGATCGTCCTCAAAGTAATGCGGACTCAATCTGTAGGCGAGCCCGACGAAATAAACGGGTGGGGGCAACTACGCCCGGGTTGCCGACGCAAAACTTAGACCCCCAGAGCAATACCAGCCCCGGGAATCGCATTCAGCAACTCTTTAGTGTATTCCATACGCGGGTTGTCGAACACCTCATCGGTCGTAGCGGTCTCAACGATCTTGCCGCGCTGCATGACACAGACGTTGTCGGCGATCACCCGCACGACCGCGAGGTCGTGTGTGATGAAGAGATACGTGAGGTCGAGTTCGGTCTGAAGGTCTGACAGCAGCTGCAGAATCTGAGCCTGAACGAGCACGTCGAGAGCCGAGACGGCCTCGTCGAGAATGACGATGTCGGGCTTCAGCGCGAGCGCACGAGCGATGGCAACGCGCTGGCGCTGCCCTCCGGAGAGTTCGTTCGGGTACCGGCTGGCCAGGGCCCGCGGCAGTGAGACCTGTTCGAGAAGCTCGAACACGCGGTCGCGGCGCGACTTCTTGTCGCCCACCTTGTGGGTGTTCAGCGGTTCACCGATGGTGTTGCCGATGTTACGCAGCGGATCGAGCGAACCGTACGGGTCTTGGAAGACCGGCTGCATCTTGCGGCGCAGGTCGAGCAGAGCTTTACCCTTCAAAGGTGCCGTGTTCGTTCCGTCGATGCGGATCTCGCCGTGCGTGGCGTCTTCGAGCCGCAGCAGCATCTTCGCCACAGTCGACTTGCCAGAGCCGGACTCCCCCACCAGCGCCGTTGTGGTACCGCGCTGAATACTGAACGACACGTCGTCGACGGCCGTGAACGCCTCTTTGTTGCCGCGGATCTTGTAGACCTTGGTGAGGTGCTCGACGACGATGGCGTCTTCGCGCTTGGGCGCAGCTGCCAGCTGGCCGGCCCGCGCCTCTGCCGTCTCGATGAGGTCGAGACCCTCGGTCACACCGGTGGCCGAGTAGTCGAGCTCGGTGAGCTTGTGGGCCGACGACTGGATGCGCCGCGAGGCGAGGCTCGGAGCCGCGGCAACGAGCCGCTGAGTATAGGGATGCAGCGGGTTCGCCAGAATCTCCTTCGACGGGCCCGACTCCACAACCTGGCCCTTGTACATCACCACGAGGTGCTCGGCGCGCTCGGCGGCCAGACCCAGGTCGTGGGTGATGAACAGCAGTGCGGTACCCGTGTCACGGGTGAGCTTCTCGAGGTTGTCGAGAATGGTGCGCTGCACCGTCACGTCGAGAGCAGACGTGGGCTCATCGGCTATGAGCAGCTTGGGCCTCGACGAGAGACCGATACCGATGAGCACGCGCTGACGCATTCCGCCGGAGAACTGGTGTGGAAACTGCTTCAGGCGCTTCTCTGCGTCACCGAGGCCGGCTTCTTTCAACACCTGGATCGCGTGCTTCTTCACGTCGGCCCGGCCTTGTGCGATGCCGTTGGCCCTGATGGCCTCCTGCACCTGAAAACCGACGCTCCACACCGGGTTGAGGTTCGACATCGGGTCTTGCGGCACAAAACCGATGAGCTTGCCCCGCACCTCCTGCATCTGCTTCTGGGAGAGCTTCGTGAGGTCTTGGCCGTCGAAGAGAATCTGGCCGCCCATGATCTTGCCGGAGCCGGGCAGCAGGTTGATGATGGCGTGCGCGGTGGTCGACTTGCCTGACCCCGACTCGCCCACGATGGCCAACGTCTCACCGGCGTGCAGAGTGATGTTCGCCCCGCGCACCGCCGGAATGACACCGCTCTGCGTCTGGAAACCGACCTGCAGGTTCGTGATCTGAAGCAGTGGCACCCGGGCATCCGTACCGGAGGAATCAGGCGTTCTGGGAGAAGGGGTACTCATCGAAGGGCTCTCGCTTTCGGGTCGAGTGCGTCTCGAATCACTTCACCCATGAGGATGAACGCGAAAACTGTGATCGACAGAGCAAGCGACGGGTAGATCAACGTCTGCGGGTTGGTGCGAAGGTCACGCTGGGCCTGGTTGATGTCGTTGCCCCACGACATGATCGAGCTGCCGAGACCGACACCCAGGAACGACAGGGTGGCTTCGGCGACGATCGCTGCGGCGAGGGAGATGGTCGTGATGGCGATCACCGGGGCGATGGAGTTCGGCAAGACGTGTCGAAGCAGAATGCGAAGGCTCGAGACCCCGAGGGCCTCGGACGCCATCACGAAGTCGGCGTTCTTGACACGGAGTATCTCTGCTCGAAGCACACGGGCAGTCGCCGGCCAGGCGAAGAGCCCGATGGCGAGTGAGATGGTCCAGACGCTGCGGTAGTTGACGAGCACCGACATGATGACCACGGCGGCCAGGATGTAGGGAATCGAGAAGAAGATGTCACCGATGCGCGAGAGCACGGCGTCGACGACTCCGCCGTAGAACCCGGCGAAGGCTCCGAACACCAGACCGAGCACGGTGGTCAGAACGATGACGATGATGCCGACCGACAGCGACGTCGAAGTGCCGTTGATGATGCGCGAGTAGACGTCGCAGCCCTGCTTCGTGAAGCCGAGTGGATGCCCGGCGGTGGGCCCACCGTTGCTGTTGAGCAACTGGCAGTCGTTGTTGGGCAGCACACTCGTGAACAGCCACGGAAAGAGCGCGACGACCACGACGAGGATGATCAGGGCACCCGAAACCCAGAACGTGGGGCGGCGCCGGGCGTCACGCCAGGCATCGATCCAGAGGTTGCTGGGCTTGTCGGCGACGTTGACGACGTCGATGGCGACGAGAGGCGTCTCTTCGAGCGGCGCTACGAAGTGCGAGGCCCCGGGCTCGGAGGCGGTCACGGGGTGTTCGAAAAGGTCATTTGACATAGCGGATCCTTGGGTCGAGCAAGCCGTAGAGCAGATCGACAATGAGGTTGACGATGAGGTAGAGCAACACCATCACGGTGACGAACGAGACGACCGTGGGGCCTTCGCTGCGGATGATCGCCTGGTAGAGCGTGTTGCCGACGCCCGGAACGTTGAAGATGCCCTCTGTGACCGTTGCCCCGACCAGCAGAACACCGAAGTCGGTGGCCAGATAGGTGACGACGGGAATCAGAGAGTTGCGCAAGATGTGCACCGGAACGATGCGATTGCGACTGAGGCCCTTGCTGTACGCCGTACGAACGAAGTCGAGCCCCGATGTCTCGATCACCGATGACCGAGTCAGGCGCACGATCTGCGCGAAACTGATGCTCGCCAGCACGAGCGCCGGCAGGATCAGGTCTTGAACCGGCGCTCCGGTTCCGACGGTCGTTCTGGCCCAGCCGAGCTGCACCCCGAACACATACTGCCCGACGAAGGCGATCACGAAGATCGGCAGCGAGATCAGGATGAGGCTGACGACGAGCGACGACGCATCGAAGAGCTTGCCTTTGCGAAGGCCCGAGATCAGGCCGACGACGATGCCGAACACCGTCTCGAAGAACAGCGCGATCACAGCGAGCCGAAGGGTGACGGGGAACGTGCGGAGCAGGATGTCGCCGACGGGCTGGCCCGAGTACGAGATTCCGAAGTTGCCCTGGAAGATTCCGCCGATGTAGATCAGGTACTGAACGATGAAGGGCTGATCGAGGTGGTACTGCGCACGGAGCTGGGCGACGAGCGCCGGGCTGGGTGTCTTGTCGCCGAACAGGGCGAGGATCGGGTCTCCCGGCATTGCGAAGACCATGAAGTAGATGAGAAACGTTGTTCCGAAGAAAACGGGAATTGCCTGCAACAGGCGCCTGAGAATATATCCGGCCATAGAAGTTCAGCCTCGAGACGAGAGGTAAGTGCGCATACGGGTAAGTAGACCTTATCGAGAGTCAAACCAAAAGGGGCGACAGCGTGAAGCTGCCGCCCCTTTCGGTTGGCGGGAGAGACTAGCCCTTGGTGATCGCGTAGTACAGCGGAACTGAGTTCCAGCCGAACTGAACGTTCGACACGCCCGTGGCGTAGCCGCCCGTCACGTTCGAGTACCAGAGCGGAATCGCCGGCAGGTCTTTGAGCAGGATGACCTGAGCGTCTTGGTAGTCCTTGATCGCTGCGTCTGTCTTAGTCTCTGAAGCGGCCTTCGTGAAGAGGGCGTCAACGGCCGGGTCGCTGAAGTGACCGTCGTTGGAGCTGGCACCGGTCGCGTAGAGGGGCGTGAGGAAGTCGCTGACCGCCGGGTAGTCGGCCTGCCATCCGGTGCGGAACGCGGTCTCGATCGGCTTGGTCTTGTCTGTGACCAGCGAACGGAACTGGGCGAAGGTCGGAGTGGGCGCGCCCGCTGCGTCGATGCCGAGAACGTTCTTGACGCTGTTCGCCACGGCGTCGACCCAGGCCTGGTGAGGCCCATCGGCGTTGTAGGCGAGCTGGAACGTACCTGACCACGGCGAGATGGCGTCAGCCTTGGCCCACAGCTTCTTCGCGTCGTCAGCATTGTAGGTCAGCACCGAGTTGTTGCTGAGCGAGTCGGTGTAACCATCGAGCACGGGCGACGTGAAGTCTTTCGCCGGGGTGCGCGTGCCGTTGAAGATCACCTTGGTGATCGTAGGGCGGTCGATGGCTTCAGAGATCGCCTGGCGGCGGAGCAGGCCTTCTGCACCCTGGAAGTGCGGAGCCGAGGTACCGATGGTGAACGACTGGAACACGGCTGAAGGCTGGTTGATCGCACGCGAACCGAGGTCGTTTGTGAACGTCGAGATGGCCGAGTCGGGGATCTCGTCGATCACGTCGACGTTGTTGGCCTGCAGGTCGGAGTACGCGGCGTCGGCCTGAGCGTAGAACTTGAAGGTCACCCCACCGTTCTGAGGCTTGCGACCACCGGTGTAGGTGGTGTTCGGAACGAGATCGATCTGCACGTTGTGCTGCCATGCCGAAGCAGAAGCCAGCTTGTACGGGCCGTTGCCGATCGGGTTCTGGCCGAACGCGGTCATGTCTTTGAATGCGTTGGCCGGCAACGGGTCGAACGCCGTGTAGCCGAGCTGCAGCGGGAAGTCTGACTGCGGAGCCGAGAGCTTCACGGTGAAGGTCGTGGCGTCGACGACGGTGAGGCCGGTGAGGGGGCTGCTCGCCGCGTCGTTGTAGCCCTCGATCGGTGCGAAGAACGACTGGTTGACCTGGGCGTTGCTGGTCAGGGCGCCGTACTGCCAGGCATCGACGAACGACTTCGCGTCGACCGCTTCGCCGTCGCTGAACGTCTGGTTGGCCTTGATCTTGATCGTGTAGGTCTGCGAGTCGTTCGTGGTGATCGAGTCGGCCATGTCGTTGATCGGCTTGCCGGTTGCGTCGTAGTACACAAGCCCAGCGAAGATGGAGTCGACGATCTTGCCGCCACCGGTCTCGTTGGTGTTGGTGGGAATCAGCGGGTTCTGGGGCTCAGAGCCGTTGGTCGTGATGATGGCCGTGGTGTTCGCGGTGCTCGCAGGCGTGCTGCTGCCTGACGAGCATCCGGTGAGTACGAGTGCGCTGGCTGCGGCCAGGGCGACTGCGCCCACTCCAATACGTCTGATTTTCAAGGTTTCCTCCTGTGCAAACTGGGCAAATCAAAATCACGACTTGTGGCCGGGAAATCGAATCGAATGTGTCGCTCGCGACGCGTGTGAAAGCACCGCAAATCGCGCACGCCGAGATGATCGGAACGCACGATGACTACGGAGTACCCTAAAAGGGGGCGCAGTGCTTCACCAAATGCGTGTGAAAAAAGTTACATACTAGAAACTAAAATCACCGAATTGTTGTGCTCTATGCACAATCTTTGTGCATTCATAAGTTTCAACGCAAGAAAGCAGCGCCATGACCGAGACCCCCTCACCGACCTCTGCATCACTCGCAGAGCAGCCGATGAGCCGTGGCCAGGTGGGCTTCGAAATCTTCATCGTGCTCGGTCTGTCGCTGGGCGCATCAGCGGTCTACGCGGTCGTTCAGCTCATCGATCTACTGACCCGCGCCAAACCTCTCGGCTCCCAGTCGACCGCGCTGAATGGCGACCTGAACGACCGTGCCGGGTTCGATCTCACCTATCAACTGCTCGGCATCTTCTTCGCGATTCTCCCGGTGGTGCTGGCGTTCTACCTACTGAAGCTCTCGGGCAGCAACCCGTTCGCCCGCCTCGGCTTCACCGCCAGCCAGCCTCTCTGCGACCTCCGCCGCGGGCTGCTGCTGGTGGTCGTCATCGGCGTGCCGGGCCTCGCGTTCTACCTGCTCGGCCGTGCCGTGGGCATCACGGTGAACGTGACGACGCAGCCCGAGAGCACGTACTGGTTCACGATTCCGGTGCTCATTCTGTCGGCCCTGCGGGCGGCACTCACCGAAGAACTCATCGTTGTCGGGTTTCTCTTCGAGCGCCTCGGCCGGCTCGGCTGGCACAAATGGGTCATCATCGCCAGCACAGCGGCCCTCCGGGGCAGCTACCACCTCTACCAGGGCTTTGGGCCGTTCGTGGGCAACTTCGCCATGGGGGTGCTGTTCGGCTGGCTCTACACGCGCTGGGGCCGCACGGTTCCGCTGGTGATCACGCACTGGATTCTCGACATCGCGTCGTTCGTCGGCTACGGGCTCGCCGTGGCCCTGCTGCCCGGCCTGTTCACGGCGTCGTAGGTTCAACGGCGTCGTAGGTTCAACGGCGTCGTAGGTTCAACGGCGTCGTAGGTTCAGTCGCGCTTGCCGCGCACTCCCCGTACCACCAGCGCCACCACGCCCAGCACGATGACCGCCGCCGCGCCCACGAGCAGCAGCGAGAGCGTCTGCATACTGGGCCCCTGTGCGGCGGGGGCCGACGCCGAGGTGGCGCTCGGCTGGGGCGTGAATACCGGTACGGGAGGCGCGCTCGTGGCGGTATTGGTCACCGAGATCTTCACGAGTACCGTGGCCACCTCGTTCGGCCTCGACGAAGCGAACGAACAAACCAGACCGGTCTGGCCGAGGGGGAACACCGCGGTTGCATCGACCTGCTCCCCCGCGATGCTGCAGCCTGTCATGGTGAGGCCTTTCGGCAGCACGGGCGTGAGGCTCACGGCCGTGCCCGCCGTCGTGGCGGCCACGGCGTCGACGGTGGGCGGCAGGATGCCCGCGCCGGTGAAATCGGCCCCCACGATGCGTGTGCCGCTGAAGTCGGCCCCCGTGATGACGGCCCCCGCGAATGTCGACGCCTGAACGTCGGCTTTCGCGAAGTTCGTACCGGTGAGGTTCGCCCCGTCGAAGTCGGACTGCGCCAGGTGCTGCCCGCTCAGGTCGACACCAGGGCACTGGCTGCCGCCGGCAACCGGCCCGTTGGCGCTGCGGTTGATGATGCAGCCGTCGTGCGAATAGACGGGGTCGGCCAGCATCGGCCCAGCCAGCGCGCCCGCCGCGAAAGCGGGCGCGCCCCCGAACAGCACGAGAACAAACGCGGCGGCGATGCCGGCGAACAGTGTGGTGCGCCTGGTGCGGCGAGAGTGTCGAGTCATCACACTCAATGATAGAGGAATGATTTTTTCTCGTTTGCGTTTTATTCGAAGGCCTCCGGCGGTGGGCACGCGCAGAACAGGTTACGGTCGCCGTAGGCCTGGTCGATGCGCCGCACGGGCGGCCAGTACTTGCTCCGCACCAGGCTGCTGACGGGGTACACAGCGGTCTCGCGGCTGTAGGAGTGCATCCAGTCGCCCACCACCACCGATTCGGCCGTGTGCGGGGCGTGCACGAGCGGATTGTCGTCTGCCGGCCACTGCCCGGCAGCGACGGCGTCGGCCTCGGCCTTGATCGCGATCATCGCGTCGATGAACCTGTCGATCTCGGCCAGGTCTTCGCTCTCGGTCGGTTCGACCATCAGTGTGCCCGCGACCGGGAAGCTCATGGTCGGCGAGTGGAACCCGTAGTCGACGAGTCGCTTCGCCACATCGTCGACCGTGATGCCGGTGGCCTCGCGCAACGGCCGCAGGTCGAGAATGCACTCGTGCGCCACCAGACCGTTGTCGCCCGCGTACAGCACGGGGAAGTGCTCGCGCAGCCGGGCCGCGACGTAGTTCGCCGCGAGCACCGCCGCAGCCGTGGCGTCTTTCAGGCCCTCGGCGCCCATCATGCGAACGTACGCCCAGCTGATCGGCAGGATGCTCGAACTGCCGTACGGTGCAGCCGACACGGCCCCGCCGCCGTGCACCACACTCGAGCCGCCCCTGGCGGGATGCTCGGCGTTCTGGGCGAACGCGTGCCCGGGCAAGAAGGGCGCGAGGTGCGCCTTCGCGGCCACCGGCCCGACACCGGGCCCGCCGCCGCCGTGCGGGATGCAGAACGTCTTGTGCAGGTTCAGGTGCGAGACGTCTCCGCCGAACTCACCGAACCGCGCGAACCCGAGAACGGCGTTGAGGTTCGCGCCGTCGACGTAGACCTGGCCCCCGGCCTCGTGCACCAGCCGGCAGATGTCGACCACGTCGTGCTCGTACACCCCGTGGGTCGACGGGTAGGTGATCATCAGGGCCGCGAGCGTGGCCGAGTGTTCGGCGATTTTGGCTCGCAGGTCATTACCGTCGACATTGCCGAGTTCGTCGCACGCGACGACGACGACCTTCATGCCCGCCAGAACGGCCGAGGCGGCGTTCGTGCCGTGGGCGCTCGAGGGAATGAGGCACACCGTACGAGCATCGTCGCCCCGCGAGCGGTGGTAGCCGCGGATGGCCAGCAATCCCGCGAGTTCGCCCTGGCTGCCGGCGTTGGGCTGCAGCGACACCGAGTCGTACCCGGTCACGTCGGTGAGCCACGCCTCGAGCTGGTCGATGAGGGTGAGGTACCCCTCGACGTCGTCGCGCGGGGCGAACGGATGCAGCCCGGCGAACTCGGGCCAGCTGACAGCCTCCATCTCGGTAGCCGCGTTCAGCTTCATGGTGCACGACCCGAGCGGAATCATGCCGCGGTCAAGCGCGTAGTCGTAATCGGCGAGCCGCTTCAGATAGCGCATCATGCTCGTCTCCGAGCGGTGCGTGTTGAAGACCGGGTGCGTGAGGTACTCGCTGGTGCGCCGAAGCGCGGCAGGCAGGCGCGTGAGCGATTCATCGGGTGCCTGGCCCGGCGACGCGGTGATGCCGAAGGCTGCGCCGGCAGGGGCTCTATCGCCGACAACGGCACCCGGCGACGCAGCAACACCGAACGCCTGCGCAACCCGGGCGATGTCGTCGGCAGTGGTGGTCTCGTCGACCGAGACGCCCACGATCGACTCGTCGACGAGCAGCAGGTTGACGCCGAGCTCCCGTGCGCGTGCCACGACTGCGGATGCCCCCGCCTCGGCCACTCGCACCTGAACGGTGTCGAAGAACTCGTCGTGCACCGGGGTGAAGCCGCCGCCCTCGAGCAGCCGGGCGAGCTCGGCGGCCCAGGAGGCCGTCTGCCGGGCGATGGCCTTCAGCCCCTCGGGGCCGTGGTAGACCGCGTACATGCCGGCCATGACGGCGAGCAGAACCTGAGCCGTGCAGATGTTCGAGGTCGCCTTCTCGCGGCGGATGTGCTGCTCGCGGGCCTGCAGGCTGAGACGGTAGGCGCGGTTGCCCACCGCGTCGACGCTCACGCCGACGAGCCGGCCGGGAAGCTGGCGCTCGAGCCCCTTGCGCACCGCCATATAGCCCGCGTGGGGCCCGCCGAAGCCCATGGGCACACCGAACCGCTGGCTGGTGCCCACTGCGACGTCGGCACCGAGCTCGCCCGGGGAGGTGACCAGGGTGAGCGCGAGCAGGTCGGCCGCCACAACGGCCAGCCCTCCCCCGGCGTGCACCTTCGCGATGACCTCGGCCGGGTTCCAGATGCGCCCCGAAGCCCCGGGGTACTGAATGAAGACGCCGAACGCGTCGGGCAGGCCCTCTGGGTCGGCCGCTGCGAGGTCGATCTCGACGAGGTCGATGCCTACAGCTTCGGCGCGCGACGCGAGCAGTGCCTTGGTCTGCGGCAGGGCATCCGCATCGACGATGAACGGCGAGGTGGGCGACTTGCTGGCGCGCCGGGCGAGCAGCATGCCCTCGACGACGGCCGTGCCCTCGTCGAGCATCGAGGCGTTCGAGGTGACGAGGCCAGTGAGCTCGGCGACCATCGTCTGAAAGTTGATGAGCGCTTCGAGCCGGCCCTGCGATATCTCGGGTTGGTAGGGCGTGTACGCCGTGTACCAGCTCGGGTTCTCGAAGACGTTGCGCTTGATCACGGCGGGCGTGATGGTGTCGTAGTAGCCGAGCCCGATCATCGAGCGCTTGACCGAGTTCTGGTCGGCGAGCTTTCGAAGCTCAGCCGACACCTCCCGCTCGCTGGCGGGCGGTGGGATGATCGAGGCCGGCCCGTTCGCATCGACGAGAATCGACGGCGGAACAGCGGCCTCGACCAGTTCGGTCACCGACGTGTAGCCGAGGCGCTCGAGCATGACGGCCTGGGCGGCCTGGTCGGTGCCGATGTGGCGGGCCTGAAAGGGAATGCTCATCAGTGTGCAGACTCCTCGTCGCCAAGCAACGCCTGGTATGCCGCGTAGTCGAGCAGTTCGGGCAGCGCCGTGAACTCGACCCGAATGAGCCAGCCCTCGCCGAACGGGTCGCTGTTCACCAGCTCAGGCGCGTCTTCGACGGCCGGGTTCTTCTCGACGACCGTGCCGTCGACGGGGGCGAACAGCTCGCCGACCGACTTGGTCGACTCGATCTCACCCACGATGGCGCCATCGGCGATCACGGTTCCCGCGTCGGGCAGGTCGACGTAGACCACGTCTCCCAGCTTGTCGGCCGCGTACGAAGTGATACCGATGGTGGCGGTGGGCGCCGCGCCGTCAGCGGCCGGTTCGAACCGAACCCACTCGTGCTGCGCCGTGAACTTGAGGTCGGAGTAGTCGGTCACGATAGGTCTCGCTTTCTGCTGTAGAACGGAATCTCGGTGACGCGGTAGGCGAGGCGCTTGCCGCGGATGTCGATGCTCAGAGGGGTGTCGACACCGGCGAAGGCCGGGTCGACGTACGCCATCGCGATGGGCACGCCGAGCGTCGGTGACAGGATGCCGCTGGTGACGACCCCGATCGGTGTACTCGCCGCGTCGCTCTCGAACAGCTCGTAGCCGGCGCGCGCGGCCCGTTTGCCCTCGGCGATGAGGCCGACCAGAACGCGGGAGGCTGTCGTGCCGGCACCGGCGCCGGGCTCCGGCGTGCTCTCGAGGGCCGTGCGGCCGACGAACTCGCCCTTCGTGAAGTTCGGCACACGGCCGAGCCCTGCGTCTGCGGGCCTGGTCTCGAGCCCGAGTTCGTGCCCGTAGAGCGGCATGCCAGCCTCGAGCCGCAGAGTGTCGCGGGAGGCGAGGCCCGCGGCGACCATTCCAGAAGACTCACCGGCATCGACGAGTGCGGCCCACAGCTCGGGCGCGGCGTTCGGCGCGATGTACAGCTCAAAACCGTCTTCACCGGTGTAGCCGGTTCGTGCGACGAGTACCGGATGCCCGCCGAAATGCGCCTCGACCGACCAGTAGTACCGCAGGGCATGCAGCGGCTCGACATCGAGTACCGCCTCGACGATGCCCCGCGACAGCGGGCCCTGAACCGCGATCAGCGCGGTCTCGTCACTCACGTCACGAACGTCGACGTCGAAACCCGTGGCCCGCTCGCTCAGCGCGGCGACGGCCGCCTCGTGATTGCCGGCGTTGGCGACCACCAGAAAACGCTCGTCACCCGTTCGATAGACCACGAGGTCGTCGACGATGCCGCCCTGCTCGGTGAGCAACAGACTGTACTTCGCCTGACCGAGCTTGGTGGCAGAGATCTTGCCCGCCAGGGCGTAGTCGAGAAACCGTGGGGCGTCGATACCGGAGACGAGAATCTCGGCCATGTGCGACAGATCGAACAGGCCGGCGGCCGTGCGAACGGCATGGTGTTCAGTCAGATCGCTCGAGTACCGAACCGGCATCTGCCACCCCGCGAAATCGGTGAAGCTCGCGCCTGCCGCGACATGTTCGTCGTGAAGTGGCGAGAAGAGGGGGCCAGCGGTCATGAGTTCTCCTGATCGGTGCCGACCTGTGCAACAACAACGTTGAGCGACAGGCGGCGATAGGTCACAGGCTTCGAAACGAAGCCCGAGAACTCTCCCTCTGTCATGGTGCCTGAGAGTTTCACCGGCCACCCGCAGGGTGAACCGGCTTTCACCGTGGGCGAGCCTCGTCGCTTCAAGCGACGTGCTTCTTTTCAGAGTGGCCAGTTCAACGCGGTACACGAACCTGAGAGATTATTGGAGAGAATTGCTCCTTCGGTGCCCGGCGACTGGTGCCAGGCTCTCCCGCGCCGACCTAACGGCCAACAGTATTCAGTTGTGCAGTGCAACTCAAGCCTAGCGGCCCCGGCCGCTGAAGTGGTGATTGCGCAGTCGCCGGGTCACCCAGACGACGAGGGCCGAGAGGGCTGCGAGGCCCCCAATGGCCACCCCGACCGCGACCGGCAGAGCCAGGCTCGAGTGGTCGGTCGCTTCGGCGGGAACAGCCGAGAGAATGGTCATGGTCGGCCGCGGCAGTGCGGTCGCACTGCCAGCGGGTACCGGCGCGTCTGACGCGAGCGGCGCAGACTGACCCGAACTGCCGGCCGCGGCGCCGGTTGAGGCAGACCCAGTCGAACCAGCGGAGTCGGAGCCTGTCGAACCGGTCGGGTCGGTGCCGCTGGCGCCGCTAGGAGAACCTGCTGCAGCGCTCGAGGTCGTGCCAGACCAGTCGTCGCCGCACCCTGGAGCCTCCGCAAGCGAGGGGGCTGCCATCGTGACGGCCGACGGCTGCCAGCTGAACGTGAACGCCCCTTCGACCGGATGCCCGTCAGATGACACCACGTGCCAGAGCACCGAGTACACCCCTGCTTCGCCCAGCGCGACACTCGTGCTGGCTGCCGCACCGTCTGTCGTCACGCAGCCGGATTCGTGGTGGCCGCCCGAGGCATCCGTGACCTGGATGAGCGCGTTCTGCACCCCACCCACCGAAGTCAGGTCGTCGCTGAACGTGATGTTCACCGCACTCAGCGAAGTCGTCACAACTTCACCCGCAGCCGGCGTCGACGACTCGATGGTGTCGTGCGCGAAGGCGGGGGCCGCCTGTGCCCCGGCGAAGAGAACACCTGCCAACAACCCCACGACGACCAGGCGCCGCGAGTCGAGGGAGTAAGTTCGCACGTCTAAAGATAACCGCCCGCACCCGGCACAGAAGGGCCGATCGGGCAGACACTCAGCGGACTGGCGGCTGGGCGAACACCCTCACACTTCTTCGTCGGGCCAGGTGATGTTCAGCGCTTCTTCTGCGGCGATCGTGAACTCGATCAGGTCGGTGAGCAGCTGCTCGGCGGTCTCCGCACGCAGCAGCGCGATCTGGTCGATCGGGCCGAGGGGCGAGATTCCCGCGAGTTGCCAGACGGCCGCCACCGGGTCTTCTGAGAGAACGAGGTCGGGCGGCCACTGCTGCAGGCTGTACTCGGCGGCGAGCGCAAGGGTACGGCGCACCACGAGCTCGGCGTCGTCGCGAAGCGACTCGAGTGCGGCATCCCACTGCAGCTCGGGCAGTTCGCGCACCGTGGCCGCGGGGTACGGGTCTTCAGCGAGCCACTCACCGACGACCACCCGTCGTTCACCGACGGCTACCAGCGTGACGAACCCCTCGTCGGTGTCGAGTTCGATGATCTGGGCCACGGTTCCGGTGCTGAAACGCTGCTCACCGCCGCCCACCTCCTGCCCGCGCTCGATGAGCACGACGCCGAACTCGGCGGGGTCGAGCTCGAGAATGTGCGACAGCATCGTGAGATATCGCTCCTCGAACACCCGCAACTGCAGGGGCATGAAGGGGAACAGTACCGACCCGAGCGGAAACATCGGCAGGGTCGGCTCGCTCATGGGCCTATCGTACGTCTCGTGCCCGCAGCAGGTCAGGGGGCCACGATCATTTTTCCTACGTTCTCACCGTGCATCATGCCGAGGAACGCCTCGAAGGCGCGGTCGATGCCGTGCACCACGGTCTCGTCGTAGACGATCTCGCCGGCAGCCAACCACGGCTGCATCTCAGCCGCGAAGGCAGGCGCCAGGTGGTAGTAGCTCGGCATGGTGAAACCCTGCAGCGTAAGGCCACGCGTGATGATGTTCGTCAGGTGCCGCACGCCCGGGTCGTCGCCGACCGAGTTGTAGCCGCCCACCGAGCCGCAGAGCGCCGCTCGGCCGCCGTCGTTGAAGACCCGCAGTGCCGCCTCGAGGTGGTCGCCGCCCACGTTGTCGAAATAGACGTCGATGCCGCCGGGAGCTGCGTTCTTCAGCTGGCCGGCCACATCGCCGTCACGGTAGTTGAACACGGCGTCGAAGCCGTACTTGCCTTGCAATAGCTCGAGTTTGGCCGCCGTGCCCGCGCTGCCGATGACGCGGGAGGCGCCCTTCAGTCGGGCGATCTGGCCCACCATCGTGCCCACTCCCCCGGCGGCGCCCGAGACGAACACCACGTCGCCCTCCCTCACCTTGGCTATCTGGGTGAGGCCCACCCAGGCGGTGATGCCGGTGAGGCCGAGTGCTCCGAGGTACACCGAGAGGGGATGCCCGGGCACCGGCGGCGCCGCCCTGAACTCCCGCTCGGGGCCCTGCGCCACATCGCGCCAGCCGAGCTGGTGCTGCACGGTGTCGCCGACGGCGAACCGCTCGGAGCGCGACGCGGTCACCCGGCCGACGGCGGCACCGGTCATCGGCTCGCCGAGCTCGAAAGGGGGCACGTATGACCGGCCCGCGTTCATCCGGCCGCGCATGTACGGGTCGACCGAGAGAAACTCGTTGGCCACGCGCACCTCGCCCTCGCCGAGCTCGGGCAGGTCGACGGCGACGCGTACGACGTTCTCGCCCGTCGGTTCGCCGCTGGGGCGGGAGACAAGGTGCCACTGGGTGCTGGTGTTGCTCGTGCCGGTGTTGCTCGTGCCGGTGTCGTTGTTGCTCGTGCTCGAAGTCATGCCTCAAGTATCCTCCCGCGCCCCACCCACTCGATGGGTGGGGGTGGGGTGGGGT
>NZ_QYRT01000015.1 GCF_004923255.1 Subtercola vilae
GTTCTCGCCCACCACCCCGTCCGCCGTCGGGGGCGGGCGGGGCATCGACGCCGAGTTCGAAGGCGCCGCGAACGAAGTGAAAGAAGGCGAATTCGGCCTCGGCGGCAGAGGCGGCGGTGAGGTCGTGGATTCCGGCGGTCGAGACGAGGTCGAGCACCGCGCGCGCGTCGTCGTCGACCGCGAGCACGGTGACCCCGCCGGAGAGGCGGTGCGGGGCATCGCGTTCGGCGATGTACGCGACGGCGGTGCGGGGCGACCGGATGATCTGCTGCACCAGAGCGCAACTCTCGCCGGCGAACAGCGGCGCTCCGTCGCGGTGAGACGCCGAGAGCAGTTCTCGCACCGCGAGCGATCGGGCTCCGCGCTCTGCGGCTGGCTCGGCCTCGGCGAAATCAGACAGGGCAACGGTCGGCAGCGGCGCGAACCACTCGCCTGTCGCGCCGGCGATCGCCACGATTTCGTCGTCAGTCAGCAGTTCGGGCATGCTGCATAGCCTCTCACGCTGCGAACACCGCGGGAATCGCGAGGTCAGAGGAGCCGCGGCGGGCGGGGGCTACCGGCGGCGGAGAAGAGAGGCGCGGAGGGCCGAGACCATGGTGACCGTGTCGGGCAGGTTGTAGAGCAGGAACGCCGCATAGAGGGGAACCGAGACGACGAGCACTCCCCATGCGGCGATGGTGACGGCGAACGCGGTGCGCCGGCCGCTCGGCAGGGGCAGGGGCGGGTCGAATTCGTCGGGCGGCCCGGGTGGGGTGCGGCGGTGCGGGGGTCGCGGGGCATCCGGCGGCTCGGGGGTGGGGCGTGCCATGAAGTGAGTATCACACCGCTGGCTGCGAGTGCACGGCGAACCTCCGTGGAGGCCCGGTGGAACCAGGTACAGCTAGGCGACCTGGCGCGTGTGCGGCGCGAACATGATGACGGCCACGCCGAGCAGGCAGATGACGGCGCCCGCGATGTCGTAGCGGTCGGGCGTGAACTTGTCGACGACGACGCCCCAGACCAGAGCCCCGGCCACGAAGACGCCGCCGTACGCGGCGAGGATGCGCCCGAAGTTGGCGTCGGGTTGGAGGGTGGCGATGAATCCGTAGGCGCCGAGGGCGATGACGCCGAGCCCCGCGAGCCACCATGACCTGCCCTCGCGCACCGACTGCCAGATGAGCCACGAGCCGCCGATCTCAGCCCCGGCCGCCAGAATGAAGAGCACCACCACGCGAAGAATCGTCATGCCCCATTATCGTGCGGGCCGAACTGGCAGCCATGGTCATGCCCGCCCCGCCTCACGCGTCGTGGCGGTCGAGAAACTCGAAGACCTCGGTGGTGTCGACCCCGGGAAACGCCCCCGTGGGCATGGCGGCGTGCAGCGACGAGTTGAGGCGCGCGGCGGGCCATGACTGCTGCTTCCAGCGACCCGAAAGCTCGGCGGAGGGCTGCCGGCAGCACGACTCGTCGGGGCAGGTCGAGGTGAAACGGTTGGTGGTCTCGCGGCCCCTGAACCACTTCGTCTGGGCGAACGGAGTGCCCACGCTCACCGAGAACTGGCCGCGGGCGGTCGACTGGATGCGCGAGGTGCACCAGTACGTTCCGATGGGTTTGTCGGTGTACTGGTGGTAGGGGCTGAACCGGTCTTCGGCGTCGAAGACCTGCCGGGCGCTCCAGTACCGGCAGACGAGCTGCCCCTCGACCGAGCCGAGCACATCGGTCGGCAGCACGACGTCGTCGTTTTCGTACGCCTTCACGACGGTGCCCGTCTCGTGCACCTTCAGAAAGTGCACGGGAATGCCCAGGTGCCGGGTGGCGAGGTTGGTGAACCGGTGCGCAGCGGTCTCATACGTGACCCCGAAGACGTCGCGCAGGTCTTCGACCGACAACTCCCTGGCGTTCTTCGCCCGAGTGAGAAACTCGACCGCGCCGTCTTCGGGAACCAGTAGCGCCCCGGCGAGGTAGTTGGTCTCGACACGCTGTCGCAGAAAATCGGCGTAGTTTGTCGGCTCGGCGTGCCCGAGCACGTGGCTGGCCAACGCCTGGAGTACGAGCGTGCGCGGGTCGGCGTCGGGCCCCTGCGAGCGCGGAATGTAAATTCGCCCATTCTTCAGATCGGTGATCGAACGGGTGGAGCCCGGCAGGTCGGCCACGTAGTGCAGCGCGAACCCGAGCCGCGACGCGAGGTCGGAGGTGACGCGCTGCGAGAGCGGGCCGCCGAGGTGCCCCACGCCGGCGAGCAGGTCTTTGGCTGTGGCCTCGAGTTCGCCGAAGTAGTTGTTGCGTTTGCGCATCGAGACGCGCAGCGCGGTGTTGGCCCGACGCGCCTCTTCGGGGGTCGCGGCGCGTTCGCCGTGCATCCGTTCGAGTTCATGGTGCAGCCCGAGGATCGCTTCGATGGCCTCGTCGCTGAGGGCTTTGCGCGCGGCAAAAGGCGGTAACCCGAGCGAGGCGTAGAGCGCCCCGCGCTGCACTCGTTCGAGGGCGATCTCGAGCGCGGCACGGCGGCTCGGCGGCTCGGGGTTCAACAGCTGGTCGACCGTGACGTCGAGCGCGGCGGCGAACCGCTGCATCTCGCCGAGCTTCATTTCGCGCTTTCCGTTCTCGACCACCGAGACCTGTGAAGCGGCGCGGCCGATGGATGCCCCGAGCGCGTCGAGCGTCAGGCCGCGGTCGGTGCGCAGCTGCCTGATGCGGCGGCCAAGGGTGAGGGTGTCGAGCATGAACTCATCATCGGATGGAAAGACAGACGTCGGTGTCATCTGCCCATGGTGACAGACGCCGTTCTTAACCGAAACAGAAAAACTGATGTTCTTCTGCCGGGAGATTCGAGCTGCGGGGGTTGCGACGGCCGCACAGTGGGGTCACCGGCACTTTTCGCCGCAGCCCAACCCACTCACCGACCCACCCACTCACTCACCCACCGCAACGGAGCACCCCATGACCCGCCAGATACCCCGCACCGGAGACACCACCCAGACCGCCGCAGAGCTCGCCGCGAGCTGGAAGACCGACGCCCGCTGGAACGGCATCGAACGCGACTACAGCGCCGACGACGTGGTGGGCCTTCGCGGCTCGGTGACCGAAGAGCACACCCTGGCCCGCCGCGGCTCCGAGCGACTGTGGGAGCTGATCCACAGCGAGGAGTGGGTGCCCGCCCTCGGCGCGCTCACCGGCAACCAGGCCGTTCAGCAGGTGCGCGCCGGCCTCAAGGCCATCTACCTCTCGGGCTGGCAGGTCGCCGCCGACGCGAACCTCAGCGGCCAGACCTATCCCGACCAGAGCCTGTACCCGGCCAACTCGGTGCCGAGCGTCGTTCGCCGCATCAACAATGCACTGCTGCGCGCCGACCAGATCGAGACGAGCGAAGGCCTGCCAAAACGCGAGTGGATGGCGCCCATCGTGGCCGACGCCGAGGCCGGCTTCGGCGGCCCGCTGAACGCGTACGAACTCATGACGAGCATGATCGCCGCCGGCGCCGCGGGCGTGCACTGGGAAGACCAGCTTGCCAGCGAGAAGAAGTGCGGGCACATGGGCGGCAAGGTGCTCGTTCCCACGGGCCAGCACATTCGCACGCTGAACGCGGCGCGGCTCGCGGCCGATGTGGCGGGCATCCCGAGCCTGATCATCGCGCGCACCGACTCGCTCGCGGCGAACCTGGTGACGAGCGACGTGGATGACCGTGACAAGCCTTTTCTGACCGGAGACCGCACCGCCGAAGGCTTCTACGAGACCCGGCCCGGAATCGACACCGTTCTGGCCCGTGGCCACGCCTACGCCCCCTACGCCGACCTGCTGTGGGTGGAGAGCTCGGAGCCCGATCTCGAACTGGCGCGCACATTCGCCGAGAGCATCCACCGGGAGTTCCCGGTCAAGAAACTCGCCTACAACTGCTCGCCGTCGTTCAACTGGAAGAGTCACCTCGACGACGACACCATCGCGAAGTTCCAGCGCGAGCTCGCGGCGATGGGGTACGCCTTCCAGTTCATCACGCTGGCCGGTTTTCACGCCCTCAACCACTCGATGTTCACGCTGGCTCGCGACTACTCCGAGCGCGGCATGAGCGCCTACGTCGAGCTGCAGGAGGCGGAATTCGCCTCGGAGGCCGACGGCTACACCGCCACGAAGCACCAGCGCGAGGTGGGCACGGGGTACTTCGACCGCATCGCCACCGCGCTCAACCCCGCGAGCGCCACCCTGGCACTCGTCGGCTCGACCGAGTCGCAGCAGTTTCACTGACCCGCCAGTTGCACTCGCCACCTCCACCTCCCGCTTCAACAACACACCTCACCGTCACACCTCACCGTCGCAAAGGAGCACGACCATGACCACGCACACCTCCACCCCGGCCTCCACCTCCACCTCCACCCCGGTCAACACCCACTCCCGCCTCGAGCCCCTGGGCTCCGACGAGCCCCGCTTCGACGAGATTCTGACCCCGGATGCCCTCACCTTCGTCACCCGTCTGCACGACCAGTTCGGCCACCGCCGCCAAGAGCGGCTGCACGAACGCATGGCCAGCCGCCGCTCGGTCGAGAACGGCCGCGACTTTCGCTTTCTGACCGAGACCGCGCCGATTCGCCGCGACCCCGACTGGCGCGTCGCCGGCGCCGGCCCCGGCCTTCACGACCGCCGGGTGGAGATCACCGGCCCCACCGACCGCAAAATGACGATCAACGCGCTCAACTCGGGCGCCCAAGTGTGGCTGGCCGACCTCGAAGACGCCACCAGCCCCACCTGGCAGAACATCATCGGCGGGCAGCTCTCGCTGTTCGACGCCATTCGCCGCCAGATCGACTTCACGAGCGACGAGGGCAAGCCGTACCGCCTCACGACGGGCGAGCTGCCCACCATCGTCATGCGCCCGCGCGGCTGGCACCTGGTGGAGAAACACCTGCGCTTCACCGACCGCGCCGGCCAGAGCCAGGCGGCCTCGGCGTCGCTCGTCGACTTCGGGCTCTACGTCTTTCACAATGCGAAGGCGCTCATCGACGGCGGTCGCGGCCCGTACTTCTACCTGCCGAAGATCGAGAACCACCTCGAGGCGCGGCTGTGGGACGACATCTTCACCTACTCCGAGAACGCCCTGGGCCTCGAGCACGGCACCATTCGGGCCACCGTTCTGATCGAGACCATCTCGGCCGCCTTCGAGATGGAGGAGATTCTCTACGAGCTGCGGGAGCACTGCGCCGGCCTGAACGCCGGCCGCTGGGACTACATCTTCAGCTTCATCAAGAGCTACCGGGGCCGGGGGCCGCAGTTCGTCTTTCCCGACCGCGACCGCATCACCATGACCGTGCCGTTCATGCGTGCCTACACCGAACTGCTCGTGGCCACCTGCCACCGCCGTGGGGCCTTCGCCATCGGGGGCATGAGTGCGTTCATCCCGAACCGTCGTGACCCCGCGGTGACGGCGGCGGCTCTCGCGAAGGTCAGCGACGACAAACGCCGCGAGGCGACCGACGGTTTCGACGGCACCTGGGTTGCCCACCCCGACCTCATCGACACCGCCCGGGCCGAGTTCGACCGCGTGCTCGGTGGCCGGCCCAACCAACTCGACCGGCTGCGCCCCGAGGTCGAGGTCACGGCCGAGCAGCTGCTCGATGTGCGCTCGCTCGACAAGCGGGTCACGGATGCCGGCGTTCGCGCCAACGTCAGCGTCGCCACCCGGTACCTCGAGAGCTGGTTGCGCGGTGTCGGCGCCGCCGCCCTCGACAACCTGATGGAAGACGCCGCTACCGCGGAGATCTCGCGCTCACAGCTCTGGCAGTGGATCGCCTACGGCACGGTCACCGTCGAAGGCACCCGCATCACCCGCGCACTCGTCGAAGCGGAGCTCGACGCACTGCTCGGTTCGGTCGACCGGATGCCCGGCAATCGTTACGACGATGCGGCCGCCATCGTGCGCCTTGCCTCGCTGAGCGACGATTTTCCTACGTTTCTCACCATTCCGGCCTACGCGCACTACCTCGTCGATGTGCCGATTCTGGAGGCTGTCGCCGCCTGACGCAAGGGGTGGAAACCCCAGCATCTGTTGTGGGTAACTGGAAGGGCAAGCAAACCAGTTACCCACAACCGATTGCGAGAGTTTCACCTCATGGCACAACTGATCGACAGCGTCGACGTCAACGTTCCCGTTTCAACCGCGTACAACCAGTGGACCCAGTTCGAGACTTTCCCGAAGTTTCTCGACTTCGTCGAATCGATCACCCAGACCGACGACACACACAGCCACTGGAAGGTGAAGATCGGCGGCCAGGAGCGCGAATTCGACACCGTGGTCACCGAGCAGCACGCCGACGAGCGTGTCGCCTGGAACAGCACCAGCGGCGAGGTCGACCATGCGGGCGTCGTCACGTTTCACAAGCTGTCAGATGACACTTCACGCGTCACCGTACAGATCGATTGGCAGCCGTCGGGCGCCCTCGAGAAGATCGGCGCGCTGTTCGGTGCCGACAACCACGCGGTCAAGAAAGACCTCGCGAACTTCAAGGAGTTCATCGAGAGCCAGGGCTCGGCCACCGGCGCGTGGCGCGGCGACGTCGAGAACTGACAGAGCTGCCGGCTGCGGGCCGACGTCGTCAACGCGCGTCGCCGGTCGGCTGCCGGTTCGACCCGCGTGACGCCTACTGCGTCACGTTCTTGAGCTCAGGGAACTCGTCGTCCCTCCACTCGGTGGGGGCGACGAGCCCCTCGGCCACCTGCTCTTCGCGCTCGCGCAGCTCGACCCGCCGAATCTTGCCGGAGATGGTCTTGGGCAGGTCGAAGAACTCCACCCGGCGGATGCGCTGGAACGGGGCGAGTCGCTGGCGGGCATACAACAGAATGTCGCGGGCGGTATCGGCCGAGGGGCTGAACCCGGGGGCCAGAGTGACGTAGGCCTTCGGTACAGCCAGGCGGAGGGCATCCGGTGCTGGCACGATCGCCGATTCCAAGACGGCTGGATGCTCGACCAGCACACTCTCGAGCTCGAACGGGCTGATCTTGTAGTCAGAGGCCTTGAAGACGTCGTCGGTGCGGCCGATGTACGTGATGTAGCCGTTGACGTCGCGGGCGGCCACGTCTCCGGTGCGGTAGTAGCCGCCCGACTCGGCCTCTTCGTTGCGCGCGGCATCGCCCACGTAGCCCGTCATCAGGTTCAGCGGGCGCGTCGATAGGTCGACGCAGATCTCGCCCTCCTCAGCACGGGCTCCCGTGATGACGTCGACGATCACGATGGGGCAGCCGGGCAGCGGGCGTCCCATGGAGCCGTCGGTGATGGTGGCGCCGGGGGTGTTCGCGACCACGGCCGTCATCTCGGTCTGGCCGTAGCCGTCGCGGATGCTGAGGCCCCACTGTTGGCGAACCTGCGAGATCACCTCGGGGTTCAGCGGCTCGCCGGCCGAGATGGCCTCCCGCAGGGCGCCCGGCCCGCCAGAGAGGTCGCTGCGGATCAGCATGCGCCAGACCGTCGGAGGCGCACAGAACGACGTGACCTTCTCGGCGCGGATCTGGCCGAGCAGGGCCTGCGGATCGAAGCGCGAGTAGTTGTAGACGAATACGGTGGCCTCGGCGATCCACGGGGCGAAGAAGCAGCTCCACGCGTGCTTCGCCCAGCCGGGCGAGCTGATGGCGAGGTGGATGTCGCCGGGCCGCAGCCCCAACCAGTACATCGTGGTGAGGTGGCCGACGGGGTACGACACCTGGGTGTGCTCGACGAGCTTCGGCTGGCTGGTGGTGCCCGAGGTGAAGTAGAGCAGCAACGGGTCGTTCGGGGCGGTGCCGGGGTGCGGCAGCGGGGCGGCGGGGGCCGCAAAGGCGGCGGCGTACGGCTGCCAGGTGGAGGCCGCCGGTGTGGAGGGTGCGGCATCCGGAGCCGTCGCGATGCGTGTGTAGGGGCCCGGAACGGCGTCGAACTTGGCGAGCACGGCGTGGTCGGCGATGACGTGGCGCACGCCGCCACGGGCAATGCGGGTGGCGAGTTCGGCGCTGCCCACGGCGACGGTGGTGGGCAGGATGACGGCTCCGAGCTTCATGACGGCGAGCATCGACTCCCACAGCTCGACCTGGTTGCCGAGCATGAGCATCACGACGTCGCCGCGCTGCACTCCGAGGCCGGCGAGCCAGGTGCCGAGCTGGTCGGAGCGGGTGGCCAGTTCGTCGAAGGTGCGGGTGGTGCGGCGGCCGTCTTCTTCGACGATGACGAGCGCCTCGCGGGGGTTGCCACGCGCGATGGCGTCGAACCAGTCGGTGCCCCAGTTGAAGGTGTCGCCGACGTCGGGCCAGGCGAACGTGGCGACGGCCTCGTCGTACGACTCGCGAAGGGCGACCAGGGTGTCGCGGGCGGCGCGCAAGTTCGCGGTGGCGGGGCCCTGCGTGGTTGGGCTGCTCGCGGCGGGGTGCTGCGCGGCGGTGCTGCTCGCGGCGGAATTCGGTGTTTCGGGGTTCGGTGTTTCGGGGTTCGGTGTGGCGTCGTTCGGTGTTTCAGGGTGCTGCGCGGCGGGGTTCGGTGTTTCGGGGGGACGTGTCATCGCGGTGCTCTCCTCAACTGGCTCGCACCATTCTCGCCCACCCGTCTCCTCCCGACCATGGCGTCCCACCGCAACTCCTCATCGAGTCGGCGAAGTTTGCGGGTGCGGCGGCGCGCAACCCACAAACTTCGCCGAGTCGATGGCGGGGTGGGGGTGGGGTGGGCGTGGGCGTCGGGTCAGGGGGTGAGGCGGCGACGACGACGGGCGACGAAGAGGAGGGCGCCGGAGGTGGAGAGCATGAGGGCGAGGAGCAGGGCCAGGGTGAGCTGGCTGCCGGTGGTGGCGAGGGGGCCGGCTGAGCCGGAGGACTGTCCGGATGCGGTTGAGGACTGGCCCGTGGTGCCGGTTGCGGAACCCGATCCTGATCCAACGCCCGTGCCCGATCCTGCGCCAGCACCGCCCGCGCCCGAACCCGCGCCGGGGTCGGTGCCGCCGGTGCCGGGGTCGACCGCCACAGCCAGGCCGAGCACCTTCGCCAGCAGAGTGACGGCGGTGACCGAGTCTCCCCCGAGCAGCGCATGCTCGGCATCGGCGGTGAGCGACGACGACCCGGCCACAGCGGTGTTCGCCGTGACCGAAGCCTGGGCCAGGTCACGAACGACCGAGACGAGCAGGTCGGCGTCGGCGAGGGTGGCGCTGTCGGTGCCGCCGAGCTGTGCGGCCGCATTCACCGCGAGCTGGATGGCCGCGGCGGGGTCACTCACGGTGCCAGACGGGCTCCAGACCGCAGCCGAAAGCAGAGCATCCACAGCCGTCTTCGCAGCACCCGCAGCGAGCGACGCCGACACCTTCTCGAGCCGGGCTTTGGGGCTGTCAGTGCGTTCGCCCCAACCGTATGCGAACAGCGGGTCGTAGGTGGCGTCGCCCACGTTGATGGGAACCTGCTCGGCGGTCGCGGGCCAGGTCAGCGGCAGCCGCCCAGTGAACGGGGTGTCGCCGAACAGGGTGTCGGCGACGCCCTCGCCCTCGCTGCCGGGCAGGAACGACGCCACGAGACCACTGATCTCGCTCAGCTTGTCGGTCACGAGCTGGGTGCGGCCGGCCACAACCAGCACGACGCACTTCATCGCGCCGCACACTTTGTCGATGGTGGCGCGGTCGCTGTCGGTGAGCGAGAGGCTGTGGCCGTTGTTGCCCACGTCACCCTGGCCTTCGGCGTAGGGTGTCTCGCCCACGACGACGACACCCACGCTGCCCGCGGCCATGGGGGCCGAGGCGTCTTTCGAGTAGGTGATGGCGGCATCGGGTGCCACCTGCTTCATGCCGGCGAGAATGGTGGTTCCTGCCGTGGTCGAGTTGCCTGAGGCGCCCTGCCACGAGATGGTCCAGCCGCCCATCTGGTTGCCGAGGTCGTCGGCATTCGAGCCGGCCACATAGATCGAGGCGTTCTTCGCGAGAGGCAGCACGCCGTCGTTCTTGAGCAGCACCTGCGACTCGGCGGCGGCCTGGCGGGCATCGGCGCGGTGGGCATCCGACCCCAGTTCGCTGGCCTTGCTGCGGTCGGTGAGCGGATGCTCGAACAACCCCAACTCGAATTTCTGAGTCAGAATGCGGCGCACCGCGTCGTCGACCCTCGTCGCGGCGACGGTCTTGGCGCCCACCGCATCGGTGATGCTCGTGATGAAGGCGCCGAAGTTGTAGGGCGCCATCGCCATGTCGAGCCCGGAGTTCACCGAGCGCACCGCCTTCTCGGCGTAGGTGCCGCCCGGCAGCTTGTCGATGCCCTCCCAGTCGCTGATGAGAAAGCCGTTGAAGCCGAGTTGCTCTTTCAGCACACCGGTGTTCAGCGCGGTGTTCTCGTGCATGCGCACGTCGCCCGTGCCGCCGATGTCGACGCCGGAGTACGAGGGCATGATGCTGCCGACCCCGGCGTCGATGGCCGGAATGTACGGGTCGACGTAGGTGGTCATGAAGTCGGCCATCGAGGGCGAGTGGGTGAGGCCCTGGTCGATGGGGTAGCCGTTGCCGACCTTGCTCGCGTCGTAGCTCGTGCCGCCGTCGCCCGCCCAGTGCTTGGCCGTGGCGAGCACCTTGTCGGGGCCTGACTTGTCGGCGGGGTCGCTGCCCTGCAGGCCCACGATGTTCGCGGCCGAGAAGGTGGTGACGAGGGCCGGGTCTTCGCCGAACGACTCGTAGGTGCGGCCCCAGCGTTCGTCGCGGCCGACGCACAGGCACGGGGCGAAGGCCCAGTTCACACCGGTGGCCTTCGTCTCGACGGCGGTGTCTTCTGCGAGGGTCTGGATGAGTGCGGGGTCACGTGTCGCGCCGAGGCCGATGTTGTGCGGAAAGATCGTGGCATCGAGTACGTTGCTGTGCCCGTGCACGGCATCGGCGCCGTAGAGCAGCGGAATCTGCAGCGCGGTCGAGAGTGCCTGCTGCTGAAAACCGTCGACCATGTCGGCCCAAGCCGCGGGCGTGTTGGCCGCGGGGGTCGAGCCGCCGCCCGAGAGAATCGAGCCGAGGCCCAGGTCGGCGATCTGGCTGGGGCTGGAGAGCCCGAGCCGTTCGGCCTGCGTCATCTGGCCCACCTTCTCGGCGAGGGTCATGCGGCTCATCAGGTCGTCGACGCGGGTGGCGACCGGCAGCGACGAGTCGAGATACGGCAGGCCGTGGGCGTTGATCACGACGCGCGGGGCACTGGCCGGCAGCTGGGCGCCCGCCGCGTCGAGCGCAACCGAGATGCTGCGCGACTGGTCGCCGCCCGGGGTGGCGATGGTCTTCACGTCGAAACTCTGGGTGGTGCCGGAGGCCGTTCCGGCGGCGAAGGTCACGCTGCCGGTGAAGTCGGCGACCTGCGTGCCGACCGTTGCGGTACCGCTGCCGGGGGCGTACTTCACCGTGACGGGCGAGGTCAGGGCATCCCCATTCGACGTAGTGAGGGTGAGGCCCACCGAGGCCGTCTCGCCGGAGTTGACCAGGTAGACGTCTTTGGTCGAGTTCACGGTGAGGTTGGCCGCCTGGGCGGGGGTTCCGTAGAGCTGGGCGTCGTCGACGGCCCAGCCGGTGCTGGTGGGCTTGCCGGGCGCGAACGTGATGGCGAAGCCCCACGCGCTGGTCAGGTCGAGGGTGCCGTTCTGAGTGGCGGCGCTACCGGGCTGGTAGGAGCCGATCGTGAAGGCCGTGAACGGGAGTTCGATGAGCTTCCAGCGACTGGTCGAACTGCCCCAGTTGTCTTTGAAGGTGGTCGACCACAGTTCGGAGTGCTCGCCGTCGGGGCCGCCGTCTTTGATCTCGACCTTGATGTCGTCGCCCGCGGTCGGCGAGGCCGGGTTGCTGGCCTGCGAGGCGTACCACCAGAACCGGATGCCGCGGTAGGAGCTCCAGTTCTGTGACGACGAGAGGTTGTCACTGAAGCCCGCGTAGCCGCCCGACGGGATCTTGTAGGTGCCCGCGAGCACTTTGTTGTCTGGCACGTCGCCGCGAACCTGCGGCGTGACGGCCATCGTGGCGAGGTTGTCGGCCGAACCCCACGTGAAGAAGCCCACGGGGTTGGTCGACGTGCCGAGGGGCACGGCGCCCTGGAAGTCTTCGAGGGTGGTGGCGCGCTCGAACGTGGCGAAGTCGTCGAACGAGAAAGTGCCCGCGCCCAGACCGGTGAGGGTGACGGCGAACCCGGCCGAGGCGCCCGGCAAGAACCGCGCGGGGTCGGTGTGGTTGCCCTTCAGGCGCAGGTCATCGAACAGAACGCTGATCTGGCGCCAGCCCGTGGTGGTGTCGACCACGCTCTGGTCGAAGATCTGGCCGCCGCTCTTCAGCTCGTAGCTGAGCGTCTTGCCCGAGCCCTGGCCGAGAAACCAGAAGCTGAAGCCGTCGGACGCAGACCAATCTTTGGGGCTGGTGTCGTTGGTGAAGCCGAACCAGTCGCTGGCGGTGGGGGCACCGCCGACGGTCGCGACGAGCACCCGGTTGTCGGTCGCCGCGCCCGGAACGGTGTCGTCGACCTTCGTGCTGAGCACCGGCTTCACCGAGTCGGCGCTGGCCCACGTGGAGTAGTCGGCCGGCACCCCGGCCTCGAAGCCCTGCAGAACGGTGGTGGCACCGGCATTCGGCAGGGTTCCGGTGGGCTTCAGGGTGACAGTCGCGGTGTTGCGCGTGCCGATCGTGATGCCGGCCGACGGGTCGCTGAGCGCCAGTGTGAAGCTTCGTTCGGGCGCGAGGGCGCCGTGCGAGACGGTGGGCACCGTGACCGTGGCCGTGGTCTGGCCGGCCGGGATGCTCACCGTCTGGTCGACGGCCGTGAAGTCGGTTCCGGCAGCGGCCGTGCCGTCGGTGCTCGTCACGTGAACGCTCTGGTCTGTGGTCGAGGTGCTGTTCAGGCTCACGTGCACCGCGGCGTCGTCACCGGCTCCCACCGACAGGGCCGAGGCGTCGAACGAGGCGGTCGGCACGGCGACGGTGCCGTGCACCTCGAACGAGAACACCGAGTAGCCGTAGTAGTGCAGTGTGGGGGCCTCCCACGTTGCCGCGGTGCGCTTCAGCATGGCGAGGCGCACGTACCGGGCATCCATCGGCGTGCTGAAGGCAACCTGCTCGGTGCCGCCCGCACCGGTCGTCTTGCTCGCGGCGGTGCTCCAGCTCGCGTCGTCGGCGGGGTTCGCCGAGGCGACCTGAATGTCGTACGCGGTGGCGAAGGCCGCCTCCCACGAGATGGTGACGCCGGTGACCGTGGCGACCGAGCCCAGGTCTGAGGTCAGGCTGGCGGTGAAGGTCGTGTCGGAGTCGGGCCCGTTGCCGCTGGCCCAGCGCGTGGTGGCATTGCCGTCGGTGGCATTCGAGGCCGGAAAGTTGCCGTCTTTGTCGTTCTGTGCGGCCGAGGCGGTGGTGGTTCCGCTGCGGGCGAGGTCGGGTTCGGCCGCGGTGGCGGTCTGGCCGACCACAAGCGCGCTGCCCATCACGGCGACCACGATGCCGGTGCTCAGCAGGGCGCGCAGCCGGCTCCGGATGCCCGGGCGGGGCGACGTGGCGGGGGCGGCGGCTGAGCGCGAACCAGATGAGGGCACAGTTACTCCTTCGTAACGAACGACGTAGCCAGTAAATCGGTCGAATTACTCCGGGCACAGGACGAATGCGGGGTCGGGCGCCTCAAGCGGAGAGAGGGTGACGGGCCGAGCCGTGGCCACTGGCCCACGCGGCCTCGAGGGCACGGTCGATGATGCCGACAAGCTCTGACCGATGGCCGAGCTCGGCCGAGTGCACGGGTGCCAGAGGGGCGGCGAACGGCGCGAACTCGGCGAACGCTTCCCGCACGCCGGCCAGCAGGGGTTCACCGACGGCGCCCAGCTGGCCGCCGAGAATGATCGCCTCGGGGTCGATGAACGCGCAGAGTTGCGCCACGGCGCGGCCCACCGTGTAACCGGCCTCGCGGAACACCGTCGCGTTCTCGGGGGTGACGACGAAGTCGGCGGGGGCGGCGGGAGGGGCGGTCGGGGAGGGAGGGTCGGTCGGGGAGGCCGCGAGTGCGGCGGGCGTTGGGGCGGAGACGGCGAGGGTTGGGGCGGAGACGGCGGCCTGTGCGAGGCGACGGCGCACAGCGGAGGTGGAGACGAGCGACTCGAGGCAGCCACGATTGCCGCAGCGGCAGGGTGCGCCCAGGGGATCCACGCGCAGGTGCCCCATCTCTCCGCCGATACCGCGGGCGCCGGCCAAAACGAGGCCGTCGACGAGGAGGCCTGCCCCAATACCGTCGGCGAGCTTGATGTAGAGCAGGTTGTCGATGCCTCGGCCGGCCCCGTGCATCCGCTCGCCCCACAATCCGAAATTGGCATCGTTGTCGAAAACCAGGGGGCAGTTGAACGCAGGCGGCACTGCGTCGGCGGCGAGCGCACCCTGCCAGCCGGTGAGGTGCAGCGGGGCCCGCACTGTGCCGCGCGTGCGGATGACCGGGTACGGAAACGAGACTCCGAACGCCTGCACACCGGCCGCGGTGACGCCGCAGGAGGCGAGGCATTCGGCGACGAGCGTGTGCAGGGCGGCGAAGGTTGCGGCGGCTCCGGTGTCGACGGGGAACGGAATGCGGCGCTCGCGGCGCACGCGCGCCTGCAGGTCGGTGACCGCGACCGTGATGTGTGCGTGGCCGATGTCGCAGGCGACGATGGCCCCCTGCTGGTGGGCGAGTCGCAGCACCGCGGTGGGTCGACCGCGGCGGCCGGTGCGGCTCGCGTCGGCGGGCGCTGAGTGCGCGCGGCGAACCGGTGCGCTGCCAGCAGCGAGCGCGGAGCTGGCCATCGCGGTGCCTGCCATCGCCGCTGAACCCACCGCCGCTCGACGAACCTCAACGCGATGCTCCTCGACGAGGCCCTGGGCGATGAGCTCGGCCACCGTCTGGGCCACGACGCTGCGGGAGAGCCCGGTGTGCTCGGCGATGGCCCGCCGCGTGGTCTCGCCGGCGCGCCGGATGAACTCGAGGTGGCGGTCGTGCCGCGACCCGTCGGGGTGCGCTGGTGCTGGCACGCGTCATCTCCTTCGATGTGCCGCGCGCCCTCCCCCATTCGGGTGCACACGTTCGACTTTCATTGAATCATGTCGAGTGCGATTCTGCGAGCCCTCTCAGTCGCTTGCGCACCGGCGCACCGGATATCCTGTGACTCTTGCCCCGCACCTTCGTAGCTTCACAACCGAGATAGTGACGCGTGTTCGACACCCTCCCCGCCGCCCGGCGCCGCTTCGCCCTCGTGGCTCTGGCCCTCGGCGCATTCGGCATCGGCATCGCCGAGTTCGTCACCAGCGGCCTGTTGCCCAACATCGCCCGCGACCTCGACGGTGCGACGTATGCCGTCGACCCCGCCTCCGCCATCGCGTCTGCCGGGCTCCTGGTCTCGGCCTACGCCCTCGGGGTTGTGGTGGGCGCCCCGGCCATCGCCGCTGCCACCGCGCACTGGCCACAGAAACGGGTGCTGCTGCTGATGCTGGCGGTCTTCGTGGTGGCCAACTTCGCGGTGGCGCTGCTGCCGTCGTTCCACCTCGTTCTGGCGGCACGCTTTCTCAGCGGTCTGCCGCACGGCGCGTTCCTCGGCACCGCAGGGCTCCTCGCCGCCTCGCTGATGGGCCCGGGCAAGCGCGGTCGCGGGGTGGCCTTCATCGCCGCCGGCCTCACGCTCGCCACCATCGTGGGTGTGCCGCTCGGTTCGATCGTGGGCGGCCTGCTGGGCTGGCGTGCGATCTTCGTGATCATCGCCGGCATCTTCGCGCTGGCCCTGGTGGCGGTGCTCGCCGCAATACCGTCTCGTGCGGGCAACCCTGAAGCGGGCATCCGGTCAGAGCTCCGCGCATTTCTGCTGCCGCAGGTCTGGCTCACCGTCGGTATGGGAGCCATCGGCTTCGGCGGCATGTTCGCCGTGTTCACCTATATAGCGCCCATCGCGTCGAACGTGACGGGTATCGGCGACGGCATGCTGCCGTGGGTGCTGGTGGTCTTCGGGCTCGGGATGACCGGCGGCAGTGTGGCGGCCAGCCGCGTCTCCGACCTCTCTGTTGCCGCCGCGCTGCTCGTGTTTCTGGGCGGCATGGCGCTGTCGCTGGCGGGGTTCGTGCTGTTCGCAGCGACACTGGCCGGCCTGCTGGTGTTCACCTTTCTGCTCGGAATCTTCGCGGGCGGCTCGTCGGTGGCCATTCAGACCCGGCTGATGGATGTCGCGGCCCCCTCACGCGCGGTCGGCGCCGCGCTGACACACTCCGCTCTCAACCTCGGCAACGCCCTCGGCGCGTACCTCGGCGGCCTCGTCATCGCCGCCGGGTTCGGCTACCTGTCACCGGCCGTCATCGGGGCCGCACTGTCGCTGATCGGAGTGGGCATTGTGGTGGTGGCGCTGCTGCTCGGGCGGCGGGCGGCCGTCAGCGCCAGCACCGCCCACGCGCAACCCGGTCAGATGACCGCGCAGACCGTCTTCGACTCGAGGTAGTTCTCGATGCCCTGGGCGCCGTTCTCGTAGCCCCAGCCCGACTGTTTGTGACCACCCTTGGGCAGCTCGGGCGAGAAGTAGGAGTGGCAGTTGATCCACACGGTTCCGGCCTTCACCCGGGCCGCCAGTCGGTGGGCGTTCGAGAGTCCTTCCGTCCAGATGCTCGCTGCGAGGCCGTAGACGCTGTCGTTTGCCCAGCCGATGACCTCGTCGACGTCATCAAACGGAGTCACGGTGACCACCGGGCCGAAGATCTCCTCCTGCATCAGCCGCATGTCTTGGCGCACGTTCGTGATCACGGTGGGTCTGAAGAAGTTCTGCGCGCCGTCACCCTGCTCCTGAACGCCGCCCGCCACCACTTCGGCGCCGTCGGCGATGCCTCCCCGAACGTACTCCGCCACCCGATCCGACTGCACTCGGCTGACCAGCGGGCCGAGGTCGGTTGCGGGGTTCATTCCGTGGCCGAGGGCCAGCGCGCCGGCCTCCTGCGACAACTCCTCCACAAACCGGCCGTACACGCTCGAGTGCACATAGACGCGCGAACTGGCCACGCACACTTGTCCACCGTTGGAGAAGATCCCGCGTGCGATTCCGGGCACTGTGAGCGAGAAGTCGGCGTCAGGCATCACGATGGCGGGCGACTTGCCGCCGAGCTCGAGCGTCAACCGTTTCAGGTTTCCCTGCGCCGCGACGAGCAACGCTTTTCCCACAGCCGTCGAGCCCGTGAAGCCGATCTTGTCGACCCCCGGATGCTCGGCGAGCGCCTGCCCGACCTCGTTGCCGTACCCCGTGACAATGTTCACCACTCCCGCCGGAAACCCGGCCTCGATCAGAAGTTCACCGAGGTACAGCGCTGTGAGCGAGGTGTTCTCTGACGGTTTGAGCACCACCGTGCATCCGGCAGCCAACGCCGGAGCCAACTTCATCGACGCCATCAGCAGTGGGGAGTTCCACGGAACGATGGCCGCGACCACCCCGACCGGCTCCTTCACCGTGTACGCAAAGATCTGTTTGCCTTCGGGCTGGTGCGCGATGGAGGTGGGAATCGTGGTGCCGAGCAGCTTTGTCGTGTAGCCGGCGTAGTAGCGGAACTGCGCGATCGCGCCGGGCAGCTCGCCGAAGCGGGCGGTGCGGTACGCCTTGCCCTGGTCGAGCGTCTCGAGTTCTGCGAGCACGTCGATGTGCTGCTCCATGAGATCGGCGACGCGCCAGAGCAGGGCCCCGCGAACGGCTGGTGTCATGCGGGCCCAGGCGGCGGAGTCGAGGGCGCGGCGGGCGGACGCCACGGCATCGTCGACGTCTCGGGCGTCACCGCGGGCGATCGGGGCGAGCAGCTGGCCCGTCGCCGGGTCGGTGCTGTCGATGTACCTGCCCCCGTGCGGCAGCGCCCACTCGCCGTCGATGAGCAGCCGGTGCGCCGTGCCCGCGCGCGCCAGAAACGCACTCGCGGCGGCACTGCGGGTGGCGGGGTCGTACGGCAACAGTGTCATCGTGTGTCTTTCGTGTCGTGAAGGTGGCGCAGGGGCGAGGCCGAACGACTCGGGCGCGGGGCGGGCGGGCGAGGGGCTGCGGGCGCGTCATCGGGAAGCCACGGCGGCCAGGGAGGCCGCGATGAGGGTGGCGGCGCGCTCGGCGACGGCGATGACGGGGGCCTGGGTGTTCGAGGTGGGAATGACGGGGAAGACGGAGGCGTCGGCCACCCAGAGGCCGTCGACGCCGTATACGCGGAGCTCCGGGTCGACCACCGCGCCGGGGCCGGTGCCCATGGCGGCGGTTCCGCAGGTGTGGAAGAAGGTCGACACGCTCGACCGCACAAACGCAATCTTCTCCGCGCGCGAGAGCCCGCGGGCAGGCGACACCGGGTCGGCGCCCAGCTCGCCGTACGCCGAGGTGGCGGCAAGCTCGCGCACGACGTCGAGGCTCTCGATCAGCGCCTCGAGGTCGTCGGGTTCGGCGAGGTAGTTGGGTTGCAGCTCGAGCGCGCTGTGCACGCCGGCGAACGGGTCGGCAGTGCGCAACCGCAGGTACCCGACGCTTCGCGAGTGCATCAGCCCCGGCGCGATGGCGAACACCGAACCCTTGCCCGCCGCTCCGGTGCCGCCGGCGGCCCCCGTGAAATCGTGTGTGGCGCGCACCTCGTCGGTGGCATGCGGGCCTTGAACCACGAACGCGTGCAGGTCGGGCTTGCCGCGGGCCTTCGAGCTCTTCCAGTTGAGCATGCTGCCGCCGCCGTTGTCGCGGGTCGCCCCGAGTTCGCCGCGTGCGCGAAAGTTCACCCCCATGAGCAGGGGGTGGTCCTGCAGGTTCTTGCCGACCCCGGGCAGTGCCACGCGCATCCGGATGCCCAACGGCACCAGCTCAGAAGGCTCGCCGATTCCGGCCAGCATCAACAACCGCGGAGTGATCAGCGCCCCCGCCGCCAACACCACACCCTGTCGCGCGCGCACCCGAACCGTCGCGTTCCCGTCGGAGACTGCCCGGTACTCGACGCCCACGCAGCGGTCGCCCTCGAACGTGAGCGCGGTGACGGTGGCGTCGGTGAGAATGGTGAGGTTCGGCCATCCGGATGCCGGGTCGAGGTAGCCGCGAACGGTACTCCAGCGCGTCATGGTGCCATCGTCTTCAATGGTCACGTTGAGGTTCGAGAGCGTGGCACCCTCGTTGTCGGCCGCGTTGGCGTCGTCGATGACGGGCAGCCCGAGCTCGGCCGCTCCGTCGAGCATGGCCTGGGCGACCGCGTGCGGCGCCGTCGAGGTACGCACCTTCATCGGTCCACCGGCACCGCGGAAGTCGGTCTCCCCGCCCTGCCAGTCTTCGCTCTTTCGAAAGAACGGCAGCAGGGTTTCGAAGTTCCAGCCGGTGGCGCCCGCGGCCTCCCACTCGTCGTAGTCGCTGGCGTGGCCGCGGTACCAGAGCATCGCGTTGATGCTGCTCGAGCCGCCGAGCACTCGCCCGCGCGGAATGCCGATCTCCCGCCCTGCTGTATGCGAGGTTGCAGCGTACGACTGCTGCCAATCGAAGCGGCTGCCGATGAGCTCGTTCCAGGTGCCGGCTGACCGGATGCCCGGCTGCCCCGCATCGCTCGGCCCGGCCTCGATCAGCAGCACCTCGAGCGCAGGGTTCTCGGCCAGCCGCCGTGCCAGCACCGAACCTGCGGCCCCGCCGCCCACGATGACGATGTCGGCCTCGCGCGCGGGCGCTCCCCCGGTCATCCGGCGCACCGACCGGTGATCGCGGCCCGACTCCCGGCGTGGGTCTCGAGCGCGGAGTGGGCCCGACCCGTGCCGAAAGCGAAGCCCACGCCGGCGCTAATTGTGCTCACTGGGACCCATGATGACGACACCCTCGGTCTCTTCGACGTGCCGCACGAAGATGTACTTGTCTTCGCGCCCATCGCTGTGTTTGCGCTTGATGCCGGGCTGCAGAACGCCGTCGACCTTCGCCACGATGACGTAGGGCACGCTGGCCGCGAGCCCCTCGGCGCAGAGCGCGTCGAACTCCTCGAGGGTCGTCGCGGTGAACGCCTTCTCGACGCCGCTGGCCCGCGCGATGGCAGCGAGGTCGACACGGCCGGCCGCGGTGTGCGTTCGGGGGCCGCCGATGGAGAGGTACATCTGGTTGTCCCACACGATGGTGAGCAGGTTCTCGGGCTGCTCGTTGCCGAGGGTCGCGAGAATACCGAGGTTGAACAGCAGCCCGCCATCGGTGTCGAGCGAGATGACCTGCCGGTGCGGCAGCCCGACGGCGAGCCCGAACGCCTCGCCCGTCACGCAGCCGAGCTGCTGCTGAAAGAGGCTGGCCGCCCGCATGTGCGGCGCGGCGTTGTACCACTCGTCGACGCTGCCGCCGAGCGAGAGAATCACGAGTTCGTCGGTCAGGCGCTCACCGAGCTTGGTCATGCAGTCGTAGCGTTTCATCGAACGATGCTCCCTCCGAGGGCGATGGCTGAGTGGTAGTAGGCCGCGTACGACCAGCTGAAGGCATCGGTGATGGCCTCTTCGATCGCGTCTTCGTCGCGCACCACGCGGTAGGGCACCCGCAGGGCATCCAGCATCGGCTCCATGGTGATGCCGTGCGGAATGGCCCACCAGTTGTTCTCGCCGAGTTCGCCGCGGTAGCTCATCAGCATGACGACCGGGATGCCCGCCCCGAGCCCCATGCGCGCCAGGGGTTCGACCGACGCGCGCAGCCCCGAGTTCTCCATCACCAGTACGGCACGCTTGCCCGAGAGAAAGACGCCGCCGCAGATGGCCGCGCCTTCGCCCTCATTGGTGACGGGAATGGTGCGGATGTCCGGGTCGGCGTCGAGCGCCGGGTACAGCTCTTTGAAGAGCGAGTCTGGCAGGTAGCAGACCACCGTGACCCCCGCCTTCTTGAGCCCGCGGATGACCGCGTCGACGGCAGTGGATTTCATGCGGGGGTCTCCTCTGGTGTGGCGGATGCGATGGGTGCGGGCCGAAACCGGGCGCCCGGGTGGGTGGCGGGCAGCCGGGCGCGACCCGGTTCGAAGAGTCGCTCGCGCAGCGTCGGGCTCGTCGCAGCAGGGCTGGTCGCAGCAGTCTCGGCAGCAGCTGCGGCAGCAGCTGCGCCACCCGTCGCCGCGGCACCCACCGCCCCGCGCGCCACCAGCAGCGGCAGCACCAGCTCGATGAACTCGACGTACGCCTGCTCGTCGCCGAACGTCGGCTCGAGCATGAACCCGTCGATGTCGCTGCCTTCGGCGATGGCGATCAGCTCATCGGCCACCTCGGCCGGGCTGCCGGTCACCTGAAAGCCGCGGTTGGCCTTCATACGAAAGCTCTCGAGCACCTCGCCCACGGTCGGCACGCGCGCGCCGCCGGCGGCACCCGAGCCCGCACCCGCACCGCCACCACCGCTCCCCCCAGCGAACCGGTCGACCAGCGTCTGCCCCTGGTCTGACGTGCCCACCACCAGCGGAGTCGCCGGATCGACCCCGCGGTAGTCGACCCCCGTGAACCCGGCGTAGATCACCGCCGCATCGTCGACCTCGTAGAGCGCCTCGAGCTCGCGCCGCTTCGCCCACGCCTCTTCGCTTGTCGCCGCGACGGTCACCGTGACCCCCGAGATGACCTTGATGTCTCCGGATGCCCGCCCGTGCCCCACCGCCACAGCACGTATCTCGGCCACGTGCGCCGCCGCCTTCTCGACGGTCTGCCCCTGAATGAGCACCACCTCAGCGTTTCGCGCGGCGAACGCCCGCCCGCGCGCCGAGGTGCCGGCCTGAAAGAGCACGGGGCTCCGCTGCCGTGAGGGCGGCACCGCAAAGTACCCCGATGCGCTCAGGTACCGCCCCTCGTATTCGGTGCGGTGCAACTTGGCGGGGTCGACGAGCATGCCCCGTGCGGCATCCATCACCCAGGCATCGTCGTGCCAGCCGCCCTCCCAGAGCGCGAGGCTGATGTCGACGAACTCGTCGCCGATGTCGTAGCGCGAGTCGTGCGTGGTCTCGTCGGTCACGCCGAACAGCTTGTCGACGGTGGCCTGCGAGCTGCCGGTGACGATGTTCCAGCCGATGCGGCCGTTCGTGTAGTGGTCGAGGGTGGCGTACCGACGAGCCGAGGCGTACGGCTTCTCGACGGTCGTCGGCGAGGTGACCACGAAGCCGATACGTGTCGTCGCCTGCGCCAGCGCCGCGATCATCAGCATGGGGTCGAACCCCGGAAACTGGATGCCCGCGGTGGCCACCTGCGACGGCAACTCGCCATCGATGGTGGGGTACCCGTAGGTGTCGGCGAAGAAGAGAAAGTCGAACCCGGCCGTCTCGAGCAGCTGCGCCACGCCGATCCAGTACCCCACGTCGCTGTAGCGGTCGGCGCGCCCGTTCGGGTGGCGCCACGTGGGCATGCCGTTGCTCGGGTTCATCATGTCGAACACGCCGAGCGAGAGTTTCTTCATGAGCGCGCCTCCGGGTCGAGCAGGTGGTCGAGCGCCAGGAACGCCGCATCGACCTGGGCCAGGTACCGTGCCTTCTCGGCGTCGTCGCACCAGGCCGCCTCGAAGGAGGCCCGGGCGAGGCGCTTGGCGTCGCCCGCGGCCAGACCCATGGGTGGCAGGGCATCGCGGTACTCGGTGGCGATGTCGGTGCGAAAGAACACGGCGTCGTCGGTCGAGAGCGTGACGGGCAGGCCGGCGGCGATCATCCGGGCAATGCGGTGCGACGGGTCGAACGGCCACGCCGAGAGCACTCTGGTCGAGACGGGCGTGCAGGCGAACGGGATGCCCGAGCCCTGCGCCACGGCGAGCGCCGCCGCATCGTCGACCACCCGGTAGCCGTGGTCGATGCGGTCGACCTTGAGCGTCTGAATGGCGTCGACCACGTTCTGCGGGCTCGCGGCCATGGTCTCGCCGACGTGCGCCGTGCGCTTCAGCCCGTGGCGACCGGCGAGCTCGTACGCCTCGGCGAAACGCAGCGGTGCCTCTTCGCCTTCGGCCGTGAGGTCGTCGAGGCCGATGCCCAGAACGTAATCGCGCGGGTTCGCGGCGACCTCGGCGACCAGGTCGACGGCGCTCTCTGGGCCGTGCGCACGGTTGACGGCCGCGATGAGGCCGAACCCCACGCCGAAGTCGGCTTTCGCCTGGGCCAGGCCGTCAGCGATCGAATCCATCACGAAGCCGTATGAGAGGCCGCGGGCGCGAAAGTTCAGCGGGTTCACGAAGTACTCGCGGTACTTCAGGCTGCCCACCTCGACCGCGTCACGAACGCCCTCGTAGGCCACCGTGGCGAAGTCGTCGGGCGCCACCAGAACCTCGTGCGCGGCGTTGAACACGTCGAGAAAGTCGACCAGGTTGTCGAAGTCGAGCAACGTGTCAACGCTGTCGCTCTTCAGGGCGACCCCGTTCTTCGCCGCGAGCTGCAGCAGGCGCTCTGGCCTCATCACCGAGACGAAGTGGCAGTGCAGCTCGGCCTTCGGCAACAGCTGCAGGTAGTCAGTGAGAGCGAGAATGTGCGGAGCCTCTCGAGTGCGGGTGAGACGAGGTGGGGCGGAGCAGTGAGTCCATCATCCCTTGAGTGAGCCGCCCGTGATACCAGCGACGAAATACCGCTGCAGGCCGATGAGCACCGCGAGCGGAACAATCACCGAGATGAAGGCGCCGGCGGCCACCGAATTCTGGCCGAGGCCGCTCTGGGTCTGAAAGAGCGAGGCGAGCTGCAGGGTGATGGGGGCCTCGTGATTGGCGACTCCCATGAACACCAGCGGGGTGAGCAGGTCGTTCCAGCTCCACAGAAACTGCAGAATCGCCAGCGACGCCAGAATGGGCGTGATCAGCGGCAGAACAATCTGAAAGAAGAGCCTGAATTCGCTCGCCCCGTCGATTCGTGCCGCCTCGATGAGTTCTTCGGGCAGCGTGAACAGGTAGCCGCGCACCAAGAAGATGCCGAACGGCACGGTGAACCCCACCTGCCAGATCCACACCGTGGCGATCGACCCACCGAGCCCGAGGTGCCCGAACAGCTGCAGCAAGGGCGTGATGGCGAGCTGCGGCGGGATGGCCAGCAGTGCCACGAGCAGAATGAAGACGAACGCCTTGCCGCGAAAGTGCATGCGGGCCAGCGCGTAGGCGCCGAAGGCCGAGATGATCACGGTGAGAATCGTCGAGGGCACCGCGATGGCGAGCGTCGAGACGAGGCTGGTGTTCAGCTCGAGCAGGTCGGAGGCCCGGGTGAAATTGTCGAGCGTGACGAGCGGCTTCACGAAGATCATCCACCAGCCGCCGGCCGCGGTGTCGGGGTTGGTGCGCAGCGACGTGGCGACCATGGCCAGCAGCGGCGTGAACCACACCGCGCAGAACACGAAGATCACCACATGTACGACCCAGCGCGGCACCCGCGTCAGAATCGGAATCTTCGCTTTGCGCCTCTTGGGCAGGGCGACACTCATGTGAGGCCTTCCTTTCGCATGTTGCGCAGGTTCAGCCAGAGCACCGGAATCGCGGCGACCAGCAGCAGCACGGCGATGGCGGCCGCGTGGCCGAGGTTGGTGGGGTTGCGAAAAACTTCGTTGTAGAGCTTGTTGGCCACGACATCGGTGCCGTTGTTGCCGTTCGTCATGATGTAGACGATGTCGAAGATCTTCAGCGCGAACATGATCTGGGTGGTGATCACGGTGAGCACGCTCGGCCAGATGGTGGGCAGCGTGACGTGCAGAAACACGCCCCACTCCGAGGCCCCGTCGAGGCGGGCGGCCTCGTTGAGTTCCTGCGGAACCGCTTTCACCGCGGCCGTGATGATGAGCAGGGCGATACCGAGGGATGCCCACACCGCCACCATGATGAGCGAGAGGTTGTTCATCCACTGGTCTGCACCGGCCGGGCGTGCGAGCCAGGCCACCGGTTCGATGCCGAACGCCTGCAGCACCGCGTTGAACACACCGAGCTGGGTGCGGCCGGCGGGGGCATAGGTGTACATCTGGCGCCACGTGACGGCAGCAGCAGTGAATGAAACGGCGGTGGGCAGAATGAGGATGACCCGCGCAACCTTCTCGTAGCGCACCTTGTTCAGCAGCACGGCCATCAGCACGGCGACCGCGGTGACGCCCACAGGAAACACGATGAGCCAGAGCAGGTTGTTGAGCAGAATGGGGCGCATCTCGGTGCCGAACGCCCAGATGAAGTTGGTGAAGCCCGCCCAGGCGCTCCCATCGGCACCGCGCAGGCTCAGGCCGAGCGACACCACGATCGGGTAGATCAGGGTCACCGCGATCATGATGCAGGCGAGGGAGAGCCACACCCAGGGGCGCACTCGGCGCTGGGCTTTCGGTCGCAGGTGAGAGATGACCCACTCCGCGGCCGCCACGATGAGAATCGTGACGGCCGGAAGCGCGACCGCGCCGACGACCAGTGCGATCAGACTGGGCATGGGCTAGTTGGCGGGCACCAGCGCCTGGATTGCGTCGAGTTGCGCATCCAGGGTCGATGGGTCTTGGGCGATGGCGATGTTGGCTTTGTCCCAAGCGGCCACCACGGCGGTGGGCATGGTGCCGGTCGGGCCGATCACGATCGTCGAGGCGTTGTTCAGCAGGTCGGCCGAGGCCTTCATCGTGGCGTTCGGGTAGCTCGCGAGGGCGACGTTCTTATTGCCGACCGACCAGCGGCCGCTTGCCGCGATCAGCGACTGTGCGTCGCTCGACGCCCAATACTTCATGAACGCCTCGACCGTGGGGCTGTCTTTCGACTTGAGCGCGCTGAGCACGTGACCGGCGGTGTTCTGCGCGGTGTCGGCAGCGGGGGTCGCACCGGGAACGGTGAAGAAGTTCATGTCACCGGGAACCTGCACGTTCGGGTAGGTGCTCGTGGTGAGCCCCACCGCGTAGTTGCCCCAGAGCGAGAGCTGGCACTGCTGCGGGGAGCTGAACATGCCCGTGGTGTAGTTGAGGAACGACGTCGAGACGACCGTCTGCGGGCCGCCGTTCACCATCGTCTTCGAGCCGGCCACGTCGGCATAGCGCTGGAATGCCGCCTTCACCTCGGGTGAGTTGAACGGCAGGGTGCCGTTCGCCCACGCGGCGAGCTTCTCGGGGCCGTACATCTTCAGGAACATGTTCTCGACCCACGACTCGGCCCGAAAGCCCGAGCCCGGCCCGGCTTCGAGCGCCATGCACCACGGGGCGACACCGGTCGCGGCCTGGGTGGTGGCCCACGTGTTGAGCTCGTCGTAGGAGGCCGGCTTGGTGGGGCCGGTGTAGGTCTTGGTGTTGTACCAGACCATGAAGGCGTCGGTCTCGCCCCAGATGCCGTAGGTGTCGCCGTTCACGGTGACGGCGTCGAGCAGGCCCTGGCTGTAGTTGGCCTTCAGTGTGTCGCCGAGAATCGAGTTCAGCGGCAGAAAGAGGCCCTGCTTGGCGTACGTGAGTGCAGTACCGGCGCCCTGGGCGTCGACGATGTCGGGAACGTTGTTCGAGGCGATGCCGGTGGCGAGAACCGTCGACCAGTCCTGGCTGCCGGTGTAGTTGATCTTCGTGCCGGTGGCGGTGGTGAACGGCGCCATGGCATCGGTGAGGGCCTTTGCCTCGTCGCCGCTGGTCACGCCGAGAATGTTGATCTCGCCGCCGAACTGTATTCCGCCCGAGGCGGTCTTCGCTGCAGCGACGGCCGCATCGACGAGTGCAGACGGCAGTGTTCCTGCGGCAGAGGTGGCAGCGCTGGTGGCGGCTCCTCCGCTGCTCGAGTCGCTGGCGCTGGCGCAGCCCGTGACGGCGAGGCCCGTCGTCACGCCGAGGGCGATGACAAGGCGCAGCCTCGTGGCCGGCCGCTTTCGTGAAAAGTTCATGACACTCCTGTTTATGTCGGGTGGCGAGACAGTGGTGCGGGAAGGGCGACCGGCGCTGGGTGCCGCTCGTGAGAACCGAAGCTATTGGGTTTTCGAGGGCGTATCAACGAATTTTGCGGTATTCGCCCAAAACTTCTCACGTTCGTAACATTTCGGGCGGATATCGCATAATACTGAGATCTACCTCGAATGGAGCCCGCCATGCCCACCCACTACGGTGTCGACCTCATCACCTTCTTCCACCCGTCGTTCTGGGGGCTCAGCACCGACGAGGAGTTCGAACGGCTACGCAACTCGGCGCCCGAAACCGTCTGGAGCACCATCTTCGACGCCCTCAGCGAATCGGGCATCAGCCACATCGAGATGACGTTTCCCCCGGCCGACTTCACCACCGCACTGCAGGTCTTCGGTTCGGCCGAGGGCTTCCGCCGCGAGCTCGATTCCCGCAATCTGACACTGAAGAGCGGGTTCTACGGCCTGCAGGGCGCCGATCTCGACCCGGCCGCGGCGGCCGACGCCGTGACCCCCTACCTCGAGTTTCTCGCCGCCGCCGGGGGCGACACCCTCGTGGTCGGCCCGCCGATGCGCGCCACCGTCGGCAGCACGCCGCCCGTCTTCGCCGACCTCGGCCTCGCGAGCAGGGTGGCGGATGCCCTGCACCACATCGGGCACCGCTCGCTCTCACTCGGGGTGAAGACCGCGCTGCACACCGAGGCGCACTCGATCTTCTACACCGCCCGCGACATTCAGCTCATGATGACGCTGACCGACCCCGACTACGTGTTCCTCTGCCCCGACACCGCCCACATCACGCTCGGCGACAGCAACCCTGTCGAGGTCGTCGAGCCGTGGCGAAACAGAGTGGTCATCGCACACTGGAAAGACGCCACGGGCCCGATGCCGGCCGATGTACCGATCGATGCGGGCATCCACACCGCCCATCGCGAGTACATGTGCACACTCGGCGAGGGCGTCGTCGACTGGCGCAGCTGGGCGCGGCTGATGGAGAGCACCGGGCACTCCGACGTGACTCTGCTCGAACTCGACGCCACCCCCGACCCGATCGGCGAGATGATCGCCGCCCGCACCTTCGTCGAATCGGTGCGCGCCGAGGTGCTGGGTTCGTCTTCGAACTAAGCTCTCACTCGCCACCCCGGCAGCCCACCACACCGATGCCAGCTCACAGATAAGGACACCGGATGCCCGCTCTGCAGCCCGCGGCAATGCGCAAGCTCAACCAGGGCCTCACCTCGCGGGCGCTGTACGGCTCACCGGCTCTCACCATGGCGCAGCTGCTCGAACTCACCAGCCTCTCGCGGCGTACCACCGAGGCCATTCTGAGCGATCTCGTCGAGAGCGGGTGGGTACGGGAGACCCCGCCCTCGCCCGGCCAGTACGGGGCGGGTCGACCGCCGCGGTTCTTCGAGTTCAAGCCCGACAATCGGCTGCTGATCGGCGTGCAGATCGACCTGGTGTCGGTGACCGCCGTGGTGGCCGACGTGCGCGGCAGTATTCTCGGCCGTCGACGCGAACAGGTCGACAGCCGTGAGTCGCCCGAAGAGACCACCCGGGTGATCGCGAGCGCCATCAAGGCGGTGCTTCGAACATCCGGGCGCACCAAGAATTCGGTGATCGCGTGCACCATCGCCTCGGGCGGAACAATCAGCGATGACGGCTACATTCTCTCGCTGCCGAACGAACCGGCGTGGTCGAATGTGAGCATCGGGGTGGCGCTGGCCGACACGTTCGACTTTCCCATCTTCACCGAGAACGATGCCAACCTGGCGGCGCTCGGCGAGCAGTGGCAGGGCGCGGCGCAGGCTGTCGACACGTTCATCTGGCTGATTCCCGGGCAGCTGCAGGGCGCCGGCATCGTGATCAGAAACCAGATCTACCGCGGCGTGAACGGCGGCGCGGGTGAGATCGTGCACGCCGAGACGCTCGGGTTCGGCGACATTCAGAACCATCCGCTGTCGTACCTGACATCACCCGACCCTGCGCTTCGAGGCGGCGCAGAACTCATCGTCGCGGCGGCTCGGCGGGGCGACGCCGCAGCTCTCGGCCTGTTCGACGAGTTCGCGCAGGTGATGTCGGGCATGCTGCGCACCCTCTCGTGGACCCTTGCCCCGCCCCTCATTGTTCTCGGCGGAGGTGTCGAGGTGGCGGGCGAACTGCTGGTGTCGAGGCTCTCGGCAGAGATGGAACGCACCGGGGCGCCCGGCGTCGAGCTCCGCGCGTCGAGCCTCGGGGGCGACGCGGTTCTGGTCGGTGCGGTGAAGTACGCGCTCGACCGCAGCGATGTCGAGATCTTCGGGCCGCTGGTTCGCTGAAACACAACCGTCACGTATTTATGCTACAAAGTAGCTGAATTACTTTTGAACGGCGTGCAAGGGAGAACAACGGATGCTCGGCAACTCGGTTGACGTTCTGATTGTGGGCGGCGGAATCATGGCCGCCGGGGTCGCCCGCCAGCTGCGTGACGCCCGGCCCGGTGCCCGTATCCTCATGGTCGATGCCGGCACCGTTATCGGCTCCGTCGCCGGCCAGCATCTGCACGACTCCCCCGACGAAGCCATCTGGTCGCGCTACAACGCCCGCGTCTCCACCGGCGTGCAGTCGCACTACCTGGGCGCCGAGACGACCGCCGACATCGGCCCTACCGTAGTGGGTGCCGAACCCGGCATATACAACCTCTCGGCCTTCGGCGCCGACGCCGACGCCATGCCCGCGAGCGCCGTGGCCTGGAATGCGGGCGGTATGGGCGTGCACTGGACAGCGGCGACCCCGTGGCCGTTCGCCTTCGAGGCGTTCGCGGCTCCCGGTGCGCCCGAGGGGCAATGGCAGGCCGATCTCGCCTCCGCACAGAAGCTGCTGCACGTCGACCCCCACCCGTACTCCTCAGGGGCACCCGGCGACACGATGATCGCCGCCCTCGACGAGGTGTTCGGGCCCGCCTCGGCCGAAGGCCGGCACCCCCAGCCGATGCCGATGGCGGTCACCCCGACGACGGGCACCGATGCTTCCGGCACCGACATGCACGCTGCCACCGCCTCGCCCAGCGGCGAGATGCTGCGCACCGGCCCCAACCGCATCTTCGAGCCGATCGCCACCGGCGGCGACCCCTTGTTCGAGCTGCGCCCGGGCACCCTCTGCACGCGGCTCGAGTACGCCGGCGGCCACGTCTCCGGCGCGACGGTACGCACCATCGAGACCGGCGAGACGTACCTGATCGAGGCGACCGTGGTGGTGGTCTGCGCCGACACCATTCGTACGCCGCAGTTGCTGTGGGCATCCGGAATCAGACCCGAAGCCCTCGGCCAGAACCTCAACGAGCACGCTTTTCTCTCGGGGCGCGTCACGGCAGACCACGAGCGCCTCGGCATCGACCTCAGCACCCTCACCCTGCCGCGCGAAGGCGAACACTTCATCGGCTCGTACTGGCTGCCGACCAGCGGCGAGGGCCAGCCGTTTCACGGCCAGATCATGGATTCGCCCATCACCGACGAGGCCGGCGAGATCGTCGGGTACGCCGTGGGCCTGTCGTGGTACGTGCCCACCGAGACCAGAGCCGCGAACCGCCTCGAGTTCTCCGACACCGAACTCGACCCCGCCGGCATGCCGCGCCTGAGCGTGCACTTCTCCTACAGCGACGCCGACCTCGCCCTCATCGAGCGGGGCCGCCAGAGCCAGGCCCTCGCCGGCCGCGCCCTCGGCGACTTCGACCCCGACCGTGACTCGGCCCTGCTCGCGGCCGGCTCGTCGCTGCATTACACCGGCACCGTGCGCCTCGGCCCCGTCGACGACGGTACGAGCGTCTGCGATGTGGATGCCCGGGTGTGGGGTTTCGACAACCTCTACCTCGCAGGCAACGGCGTCGTGCCCACCCCGCTCGCCTGCAACTCCACCCTTACCGGCATGATCACCGCTGTGCGCGCCTCTCGCGCGGCTGCGCGGCACCTGCCCGCCTGAGGGCCGCGGCCTGCTCGAAGACCTACTCGACACGGCGGGCCTCGAGGCCGCCCAGATCCTCAACCTGATGTAGCCGCACCCTGGCACGCGCCGCTGAGTGACGCCGGGCAGAGCCGGAGTGCTGGACCGAGTCGCCCACGACCGGGCGGAGCGCAAGCCCAGGGCAGAAGCGCGCGGAGTGTGGGTGAATAGAGGGGCCCGGCGATGAGCGCCGGCCGAGCATCCGGAGGCCACCGTGCAGATCAGAGACATCGTTCGCCACGTCGTCGTCGCCGTTTCGGCCGTCATCGCCGTGGTCGGGTCGTTCATCGGTTCGGGAGCGGCGGGCGGAACCCCCATCGCCGAAGCCGCAGGCGGAGCCCTCGGAGCCGACGCCACCCTCATCGCCCCGGCCGGCCCCGCCTTCTCCATCTGGAGCGTCATCTACGTGGGGCTCGTGGCCTACGCCGTGTGGCAGCTGCTGCCGGCCCAGCGAACGGATGCCCGCCAGCGCACCCTGGGCTACCCCATCGCCGCGACGCTGATCTTGAACGCGGCCTGGATTCTGAGCATCCAGGCGGGGCTCCTCCCCCTCAGCGCGATCATCATCGTGCTGCTGCTGCTTTCGCTCGTCTACGCCTTCGCGCTCGCCCTGAACACTCGGGCGACGGGGGCCCGCCGGCAGGGCATCGTCGAGACGCTGCTCGTCGATGCGACGATCGGTCTCTACCTCGGCTGGGTCTCGATCGCGACCGCCGCAAATCTGACGTCGTTTCTGCAGACCGCTGGTTTCAGGGGCTTCGGATGGTCGGCCACCCTCTGGGGCGTGCTGGTCGTCGGCGTGGCCGGGCTCATCGGCGTACTCGTGGCGTTCTGGAGCAAGGGGCGGTTCGCGCCCGCCGCCTCGCTCGCCTGGGGGCTGGTGTGGGTGGCGGTCTCCCGCATCACCGGCTCGCTCGACTCCGGCCCGGTTGCGGCCACCGCCGTCATCGCAGCCACGGCTGTTGTGCTGGTCACCCTCGTCGTGCGCGCGACCGGCGCCGCACACACAGAAGCCCTGCGGTCACAGCCGAAGCAGTGACAGCAGGGCTTCACAGCCGCGTGGTCTCTCAGACCGAAGGAGTCACGCTGAGGGCGTGCGCCTTCAGCGAATCGAACTCCTGCTGGTTGATGGCGCCCGAGTCGAGCAGCGACTTGGCCTTGACGATCTCGTCAGACGGGCTGAGGCCCGCGACAGTCTTGATGTAGTTGTCGGCCGCGGTCTGGGCCTGCTTCACGTTGGCAGCCTGGCGCTCGGCCATGCCGCGACCGCGGAAGATCAGGTACGCGAGCACGGTGAGGAACGGGATGAACACCAGGAAAATGATCCAGATGGCCTTGTATCCGCCGGCGATCGTGTGGTCACGAAAGAGATCGCCAATGACGGAGAAGAGAGCCATCAGGTAGGCGATGAACGCGAATGTCCAGAAGAAGACACTGACGATGTTCCAGAAGCTGTCAAAAAATCCCACGGTACCCCTTGTCTGCGCAGGCAGCGCCCGCAGCGTGCCAAACTTACCCTGTTCGGGGGATGCTTCTGCGATGCCCGGTCTGCCGGCACTGTCTCCGCCCGCTCACAGCAACTCGAAAGCCGGTTCGCTCAGGCTGGTCACGGGCAACAGCGTCGCCGTCACGCCCTGAACGCGTCGATGGCGAGCTCGGCGAACCGACGAGCGCCCGCGAGCCTCTGCTGCACGCTGCCGCCGGGCAGCCCGCGTGCGGCCGCAAGAAAGAGCACTAAGTCGTCGAGCACGAAGTCGGCCCGCAATCCGCCCGCACGTTGCGCGCGACGGGAGAGTTCGGCGAGCGAACCCAGGAGCGCGGCGCGGTGTGCGTCGAGGTCGATCGACCGGGCATCCGTCGACAGGAACGCATCGATGAAGCGCTGGTTCATCGCATTCAGCTCGCCCACGCGGCAGAGCACCGCACAGAACCCTCGCCAGGGGTCAGGGTCGGCGCACTCTTCGTCGACGATCGCCCGGCACGCGCGCAGTTCGTCGGTGAAGATCTCGTCGATGAGTGCCTGTTTTGTGGGAAAGCGGCGGTACAGGGTAGCCGGGCCCACTCCGGCGCGGCGGGCCACCTCGCGCAGAGGTACGTCGAGGCCGCGTTCGGAGAACAGCGCCCGCGCCGCGTCGAGCACGAGCTCACGGTTCTCCTCCGCGTCGGCGCGCAGCATCTGAGGCAATCGAGTGGCCATACCTCTCACTTTATCGAAGTGGACGTGGGCGTCCGGTACTGTCTCGAATGAACTCACGACCGGGTGACGGAGTACTCCGAACATCCCACGACAGAAACGATGACGGCAATGCGAGCAGTGGCGATTGAAACCTTCGGAGATGCGAGCGGGATGACCGTGGTCGAGCTGCCCGAACCGGTGGCGGGGCCCGGCCAGATGCTCATCGCGGTCGAGGCAGTCGGTGTCGGGGGCGTCGACGCGGTCATCCGGCGCGGAACGCTCGGCAGCGCCGCATTCGTCTCGGGGCACATTCCCGGCAGCGAGGTGGCTGGGCGCGTGATCGGGGTCGGCGAGGAGGTCGACAGAGCGTGGCTCGACAAGCGCGTGTGGGCATTCACGGGCGTGGGCGGCGGGTATGCCGAGCGGGCGGTCGCCGCGGTTGACGATGTGACAAGCCTGCCAGAGGGTCTCTCGGCGATCGACGCTGTGACGCTCGGCAGCGCCGGGCCGGTGGCGCACTTCGCACTCGCTCACGCCCGGTTCGCGGCGGGTGAGTCGGTGCTGGTGCGCGGGGCCGCGGGGAGCATCGGCATCATGGCGGTGCAGCTCGCGGCGGCGCGCGGCGCAGGCCGGGCGGAGCCTGTGATCGGCGTCACCACGTCGTCACCCGAGCGCGGTGACCGCCTGCGAGCGCTCGGCGCGACCGACGTGCTCGACCGCGACGGTAACAGCAACAGCAACAGCAACAGCAACAGCAACAGCAACAGCAACAGCAACAGCAACAGCAACTCTGTTGCCGGCGTTGATGGCAGCACCGAGGCCCCGCACGAATTCGACGTCGTGATCGACATCGTCGGCGGCGAGGCACTGCCGAGCTTCTTCGACCGCCTCGCGCCGAACGGGCGCTTCGTGTCGGTCGGCATCGTGGCCGGCTACCCACCCGCCGATTTCGGCATGCCGCTCATGCGCGGCTTTCAGCGGTCGCTCTCGTTCGCCACCGTCAGCCTGAACACCGTGCCCATCGCGGAGCGCAACCGGGTGCGTTCCGAGCAGTTCGAGGCGGCGGCCCGGGGCGAACTGGTCGCCGTGGTGCACGACGTGCTGCCGCTCGCGCAGGCCGCCGACGCACACCGCCGGATGGATGCGGGTGAAGTGTTCGGGCGCATCGTGCTGACACCGTAGCCGGTCGGGCCGGTCCCGAGCCGCGCCCGGGTCGGTCACGAATTGCTCCCGAATTGCTCCCGAATTGCTCCCGAGCTCAGCCTGCCAGCACCGGGTAACCCCCGGCAGCCAGATCGGCGAGCATGCTCGGGTGCGTGGGGCGCCAGCCGAACGTGTCACGTGTCCAGGTGCTCGATGAGGGTTGGTCTGCGGCGAAGACGGCTCCGAGAAAACCGAAGTTCTCTGCCGCAACCGCTTCGACGGGCATCCGGAGCTGACCACCGATGGCCTCGGCGAGGGAGCGCATCGTGTCGCCCTCGTCGGCGACGGCGTGCACCACCGTGCCCGCTTCGGCCTGTTCGAGCACGAGCCGAAACAGTGTTGCGGCGTCGCGTCGGTGCACGGCGGGCCAGCGCTGGCTGCCGTCGCCGATGAACCCCGAGACGCCCGAGCGCTCGGCGGCGGTGATGAGAATGCCGGCGAACCCGTAGCTCACCCCGGCCTCGTGAACCGAGCGCGGCAGGCGAACGACGGCAGAACGAACCCCTTTCTCAGCCAGTTTCAGCACGCCTTGGGCGTTGCGGCCGCGCCCTCCCACGGGCCCATCGACCAGCGCAGGGTCATGCTCGGTCGACGCGCGCCCGGCCACACCGGGCGTGCCAGACGCGATCACCAGCGGCTTGCCGGTCTCGATGAGCGCCGCGCCGAGCGTCTCGAGCGCAAACGCCTCTTCGGCGACTCCCTCTGCGAACTTGGTGAAATCGTTACTGAAGGCGAGGTGAATGACCCCGTCGCTCTGCTCTGCTCCGGCTGTCAGGATGCCCGCATCGTCGACGTCGCCCCGAAGAACGGTTGCGCCCAGCGCTTCGATGATCTGGGCCGAGCCCTCCGACCGGGCCAGGCCCAGAACCTCATGGCCCGAGGCGATGAGTTCGGCGGTGACGGCCGAGCCGATGCCCCCTGAGGCACCTGTGACAAAAACACGCATGAGAAGCTCCTTTTGTGATGCGACTTGACTCCCATCACCCTAGCACCGTGATGCGACTCTTGTCGCGTCGATAGACTGGGCCCATGCCTCGTTGGGAACCTGATGCTCGTGCACGCTTCGTCGTCGCCGCCCTGCAGCTCTTCACCGACCAGGGGTACGACGACACCACGGTCGCCGAGATCGCCGAACGGGCTGGGCTCACGAAGAGCACCTTCTTTCGCCACTTCAGTGACAAGCGCGAGGTTCTCGCTGCCGGGCAGGAGACCCTCTCGCGGCTCCTGGCCGACGGCATCACGGCCGCGCCCGCGTCGGCAACCCCGCTCGAGGCGGTGGGTGCTGGCCTCGCGCACGCGGCGGCGACCATGACGCAGTTCAACCGCGAACTGGCCCCCCGGCTTGCGGCGGTCATCGCCTCGAGCTCCGAACTGCAGCAGCGCGATGCCCTGAAGCGGGTAGGCATGGCGGCAGCCATGACGGATGCCCTGCGTGCTCGAGGCGTGCCCGACCCCGTTGCCTCCGCGGCGGCCGAACTGGGGCTACTCGCCTTCAAAGAGGCATTCGCGGCGTGGGTCGCCGACGAGTCACCCACCGAAAGCCCCACCGAGCTGGCCGACCTGATGCACGGGTCGCTCGACCGCTTGCGCGCGGCGGTCTCGCAACTCGGCTAGGAGCCCGACGCCCGAACTTCCAAAGCCCTATCGTTCGATTTGGAGGTGTTCTATCGTTCGATTTGGAGGTGTTCTATCGTTCGATTTGGAGGTGTTCTATCGTTCGATTTGGAGGTGTTCTATCGGTCGATTTGGAGCATGCGGCCGACGATCACGCGGGCAGCGCACGCACGACCTCGGCAGCGTCGATACCGTCGTCTTCGCGCAGCCGTAGGTCGCGGTCGAACACGCGCCGCACCGAGTTTCCGGCGAGGTCTTCGAGGCGCGTGGCAATGTGCAGTCGCCAATCTGCCCGCGAAGCGCTGGCGGTAATGGCAGCTGGGGCGAACGCCCACTCGGAGCCATCAGAGCTGACCGAGACCATACCGGGCACCGGATGCCCGCGACCGTCTCGAAGGCGAATGCAGCTCAGTGCGAGCGCGCGGTCGAGCGGCCTCTCGAACCGAACCACGAGCGCATCGCCGCCCAGCACGCAACCGCGGGAGGCGCCGCATGCCGCCCAGCGCAACTCCCACCGGGCCGGATCGACGCGGGAGCGCACGGGCGCCGCGACGCGGAAGCTGCGCGAAGCGCCCGTTGAGAGCAGGGCGCCCCGGGCATCCAAAAGCCCCGAACCCACGCTGAATGTCACGGTAGCGCCCTCGACGAGCGGCGCGCCGACCACGGCATTCGGCTGCAGGCCGCGCTTGATGCGACCCGGTTCGAGCAGCGCGGTCAGGCGTCGGCGGCTGCGATCCCACAGTTCGGGAGGGAGGTCGTACAGGGCTCCCGCGATCTCAGTGCCGTTCGCGTCGAGGAGGCGCAGCTGCCCGGCTGAACTACCTTCGGGCATCTCGTGAGAGAAGGTGACGGCGAAGCGCAACAGGTTCGCGGGCACCTCGCCGCCGCCGGGGTCGATCGAGACGACGGTGGTGAGGCGAGGGGGTGGGCCGCCCGGCACCGCCACCCGGGCGCATTCGGCCCACACGCCGCTCGCGGGGTCGCGGCGAGCCACCACGAAGACGCTGCCCGGCGCGGCGGCGAAACGCGGCGTGAAACGCAGACCGCCGATCTCCCGCTGCCACGACCCCGCCATCGCAACGAGGTCTGCAGTGCCGAGCACCGCGTCGGCGGGAACCACAGCGAGCGCGCGGGGCCACGCGTCGGCAGAGCCGTGCGCGGCACTCCCTCTGGTGAGGTCGGGCAGGCCTGGCAGGGCCCGACCGTTCACGATCACAGCACCCTCCACCCACGCGGCCCGCACGCTGCCAGCGTCGCCGGGCAGACCGACGGCAGCCGACACGCCGCCCGCATTGCTGCCCGAATCGCCGCCCGAATCGCTGCCCGAATCGCTCAGAGCACCGCCGCCTCGAGTGTGCGCAGCCGCTGCTCTCCGTCGTCGTTCTGCACCACCACCACGGCGCCGCGGTCGAGCGAGGCCATCCACGTGACGCCGGCATGCGCGTCGAGCGTCTCGCGCTCGACGCCGAGCGGCGCCCCCGGCTCCGACATCGGTTGCGTCAGCCCCGCCTGGCCTGCGATCGAAGCGGCCGCGATCTTCAGCAGCGGATGCCGCGTGTTCGACACCAGCAGAAACTCCTGGCCGTCACGGTCGTACGAGACCAGGCTGAACGGCTGGTTCATCGGGCCCAGTTCGGCCACCGTGCGCCCCCGCACAAGCGCCCCGTTCTTCAGTTACAGATACACGGCATGCGACTGCGGGTGAACGGTCATCCCCCGGATGATCGCACCCCCGCGCTCCACCCCGAGCAGGGAAGCGAGCTTGGCGTCGAGCTGCTCGACCCGAACACGCTGCGCCCCCTCCTGGGCCGCGCCTTCGGGCTCGAGTTCGAACGCGAACACCGTCGCCGCGGCCACATCGGCGACGAACAGCACGGCACCGCCGCTCGGCGAAAGCTCAGGCGAGAACAGCAGCGGGCCGGCAGAGGCGAGGGTGATCGGGGTCGAAACGGTCATTGCGGGTGGGCTCCTTAGCGGATCATCGTGAGCCCTTTATACACCTGCAACCTTGTCGCTTTCGGCGGAATATCTCCCATTCCCCGGGTTTCTCCTGCCCCATTCCCCGGGCTACTCCTGCCCCATTCCCCGGGTTTCCACTGCCCCATTCGCAGCATCGTCGCCGCCCGCACCCGCCCGCCGAGTGCGCACGATTCCCCACCCGACAAGGGCAGCCGCGATGACGGTGAGACTGAGCGCCGAAATGGTGATCGCCTGCTGAAACTGGGCCGTCTGCGCAGGTACCCAGTTCGTCGAGGCAAGGGTACCGACGAACACCGCAGCCAGAACCGTTCCGGTCACGGCGACACCGATGGCCGAGGCGACCTCCGTCACAGAGTCGCTGAGGGCGGCACCGATGGAGGTTCTGTTCTTCGGCAGACCGTTGAGCACGTTCACCGCGGCGACCACGCCCACCACCCGCAGCCCGGCGGCCACCAGGGCCAGCGAGATCGCCACCCACGCGTACCCGAAACTCCCGAGTACCGCGTAGACGGCGAGCCCGATCACGACCGCCGACGCACTCAGCCACGCTGCCCGGCCCAGACCGACGCGTTCGACGAACGGGTTGACGAACGGCCCGGCCCCGAGCAGCACGACGACCTGCGGCAGCATGCCGAGGGCTGCGAGGGCGGGCGGCCACCCCCAGGCGAGCTGCAGCTGCAGCGTCACCATGTAGCCGAGGCCCGCGGTGGCCAAGCCGGCCGCAGCTTTGAATGCGAGGCCGCTCGAGACGAGCGGGCGGGCGATGAGCTTCAGATCGAGCAGCGGATGCCGAGCCGTACGCTCCCGCCGCACAAAGGCAATCGCCCCCGCGACGGCCGCCGTCGTCATGGCCCACGGCAGCCACGAGCCCGCACCCTCGTTCACGAACAGCGTCGGCGCAACCAGCGCGAACACAATTGTCGCCGTGCCGAGCGCTGCGCCCGCGACATCGATCGGGTCGCGGTGCAGGTCGGCCGCGTCATCACGCGCGATTCCGAACCGGATGCCCACAAAAGCCAGCGCCGCAATCGGAACGTTCACCAGCAGCAGTACCTGCCACGGGGCGATCGCGAGCACCAGGCCGCCGACCGTGGGGCCCACGGCGAGGCCGACCAGACCGACCGTCGAAATGAGCGTGATCGCGCGCACCCGCAGGCTCTCGGTGTCGAACAGACGAAACGCCAGCGCCATCGAGCCGGGAGTCGTCATGGCCGCCGCGATGCCCATCACAACGCGAACGGCGATGAGCTGGTCTGCGGTAGTCACAAACGCCGTCGCGAGGCTCGCCACGCCCAGCAGCACCAGGCCGATAAGCATGATGCGTCGCCTGCCAAACCGGTCGGCCACTGCGCCGAAGACGAGCATGAGCCCACCGAAGACCACGGCATACGAACCCGTCACCCACTGCAGACCGGTCGTCGATGCGTGCAGATCGCGCCCGATCGTCGGCAGCGCAACATTCAGAATCGAGTTGTCGAGCATCTCGAACAGAAAGATGGCCGAGAGACCGGCCAGAGCCAACCCCGCCGCTCGCAGCGATGTGGGAGAGGAGGCAGACGCAGGCGCCCCACCGGCTGCGGTTATCGTTTCGTCGGGGTGGCGCTGGGCGCTCATGGGCGCTCCTTTCGTGATGAATCACGGTGATCGAGATGGTTATGAACGAACAATGTTCGTAATGACGTACTTAGTTATATGCCGCGAACCACGTTCGTGTCAAGGTACGATGTCAGCATGCCCGCGAACCCAAGACAACGCCGCAGAGACCGCCATGCCCCGTCGCCGTCGGCCCCCGCAGCATCCATCACCCCACGAAAACTGCCGCTCACCGTCGAGCGCATCACCGATGCCGCGCTCGAGGTCGTCGCCACCCAGAACTACGATGCGCTGACAATGCGAAGCGTGGCGAAGCTGCTCGACACCGGCCCTGCCTCTCTCTACGCTCACGTCGTGAACAAGGCCGACCTCGATGAGCTGATCATCGGCCGGCTCTGCAACCAGTTGGTCTTGCCCACGCCCGACGCGGCACGCTGGCGCGAGCAGATCGCCGACGTCTGCGCGCAGCTGCGTGACCAGTACCTGGCGTACCCGGGTATTTCGCGGGCCGCCTTCGCCATGGTCGCCACCGACCTCGATGTACTGCGCGTCGCCGAGGGCATGCTGGCCATCCTGGTCACCGCCGGCATCGACCCACAGACCGCGGCCTGGGCGATCGACGCTCTCTATCTCTATGTGGGTGCGTACACGCTCGAGATCTCGCTCGCCGCACGAGGGGGAATCGATTCCGGCGGTACCGACGAAATCGACGGCTCCGGCCGCGCCGGCGACACCGGCCGCCCCGACGCCGACGGGGTCGTCGGCCGCGAGCAGCGCGACGAGGTGCTTCGCCGTTTCTCCGCCCTGCCGGCCGACACCTTTCCGAACACCCGACGGTACGCCACCGAGTTGACCTCTGGCACCGGGCACGAACGGTTCGACTTCACCGTGGGCCTGATGCTCGCCACGCTGCTGTGAGGGTGTGCTTCACGACGGCCGCGGCGAAGTGCTGCAGAGAGGGGCGCTGAGGCCGAGAACTTCGGGGCGCAAACAGGCCCGGTAGCCTTGACAGCGAAAAGGGGGGCGCATGACGTCTGAATCCGAGGCCGAGCGCGCTTCATCCACCACCGCCGGGCCCACCGCCACCGGTACCCCGGCGGCTCCGGATGCTCGCCGCGACATTCAGGGGCTGCGGGCGCTGGCCGTGATCGCCGTCATCGCGAACCATCTTGTGGGGTGGCCGACGGGCGGGTTCGTCGGTGTCGACATCTTCTTCGTCATCTCCGGATTTCTCATCACAGGCATCCTCGTTCGCGACCGCAACGGCACTGGCATTCCCACCGAGACCGATACCTCGCATCCCATCGCCCGGTTCTACGCCCGACGTGTCAGACGCATCGTTCCTGCCGCAGCGACCGTTCTCATCGCCACCGTCGGCGGAGCCTGGTTCCTGTTCAACCAGACCCGCGCGCTCGAGACCGTGTGGGATGCCGTTGCCTCGTTCTTCTACACCGCCAACTGGCGGTTCGCCGCCGTGGGCACCGACTATTTTCAGGCCGCGGGCCCCACCTCGCCGCTGCAGCACTTCTGGTCGTTGTCGGTCGAAGAGCAGTTCTACCTCGTCTGGCCATGGCTGCTGCTGCTTCTCTTCGCACTCGCCCCTGGCCGCGGCCGCGGCCAGGCTCGCACCCGTGCTCGCTTCGTCGTCGGCAGTGTGATCGCCGCCATTGTGGCCTTCTCGTTCGTGTACGCCGTCTTCGAAACCGCAGCCTCGCCCACAACGGCCTACTTCTCCACGCTCTCCCGCGCCTGGGAGCTGGCTGCCGGAGCACTGCTGGCACTCACAGCGCCCCAGTTCAGAAAACTCCCCGCAGCCGCACGATTCGTGCTCGGCTGGCTCGGCCTGCTCGTGCTGCTGGCCTGCATCCTGCTGATGAGCGACACCCTTCCCTTTCCGGGCCCCTGGGCCGCAGCACCCGTCGCGGGCACGCTCCTCGTTCTGGCTGCCGGCATCGGCGGCCCCCAGGGCCATCTCTTTCTGCTCACCAACCCGCTCAGCCGCTTTGTGGGCAACATCTCGTATTCGCTGTATCTGTGGCATTTCCCCGTCATCGTGTTCTCGCTGCAACTCGTGCCGGTCGAAACACCGCAGAACCTGGCCCTGGTCGCCGGCATGATCGTGGCGCTCTCGGTAGTGACCTACTACCTCGTCGAACAGCCCCTGCACCGATCCCCGTGGCTCGAACCACGGGGCACCACTGAGGTTCGACGCGAAGCGTGGCAGGCCTGGCGCGATCGGTTCGGCGCGCAATTCATTCTCGCCACCGTCGGTCTCATCGCGATCGTGGTCGTGGTCTTCGCCGGCGTTCAGATGTCGGGCCGGGGTGTGGCACCGCTGGCCGGAGCATCCGGTGACCCCGGGCTCGCGAGCATCGACCCGAGCGCGCCGGGCATACCCGCCGAGCCCCAGCCCTCGTCGGTCGACCCAGCTGTTCAGCTGCAGGCCGATCTCTCAGAAGCACTTCAAGCGACCGCCTGGCCGAGCACACTATCGCCCTCGCTCGACGACGTCATGCGAACCACCTCGAATGACAACCCCGCGAAGGCCTGTTTCGACATCGGCGCAACACCAGACATCGGGTCGTGCACGTGGGGCGACCCGAACGCGTCGAAGCACCTCTATCTCGTGGGCGATTCGACCGCGATGGCCTACGCCCCCGCCTTCAAATCGATTGCCGAAGGCAGCGGCGGCCGCTGGAAGATCACCACTATCGGCTTGTACGGCTGCCGTTTCACCGATGCCGCGGTGGCCAACGACGGCGACGGCGTGATGGCCGCCTGCCCGCAACGCAAGAGCGACATCGCCCGCGCCATCGTGGCCGACAACCCCCAGCTCGTCATCGTGTCGAACGCGTACGCCCTCGGCAAGTCCCCCAACGGCGCCGCCCTCAGCACCTCAGCACTCGTGGCCTCGACCGTCACCGAGACAGCGAAATACAACGTACCCGGCAGACTGGTCTACCTCGCACCCCCGCCTCTCGGCGCCGACCTGAACCAGTGCTACTCCCCTCGTTCAAGCCCCCGCGACTGCGCCACCGCCGTCGATCCGGCCTTCACCGACTTCGCCGCTGCCACCCAGGCGGCACTCGGCGAGGGCGACCACTTCATCTCGTCGTTGCCCTTCAGCTGCGTGCCCGCCGGATGCCCCGCCTTCGCCGGAACCCTGCCCACAAAGTACGACGACGTGCACCTCACCACCGCTTATTCGGAGCACATCGCCGCGGCCCTTCAGTGGCAGCTCACCGCCCTGGGCCTCGGTTAGCGTTCGAGCGCATACCCAGGCGGGCGCGCAGTCGCATGCGCAGTAGCACACTGCCGGCCGCGGCGAGGGCGAAGCCGCCGAGGGCCAAGGGCAGCCCGTCGAACCCGGTGGCAGCCAGGTGGGTGGCCCCCGATCCCGCGATCGTGGATGTGCCAGAACCGGAACCGGCCCCTGCTCCCGTGCCCGCGCCTACGCTCCCCGAACCGTCACCCGGGTCGGTAGCGCCGCCTCCGGTGCCGCCACCGGGTGCCACCACCACAGCTGCACCCACCGTGACCACGTGCGTACCCGCGCCCACTGCGTGCAGTGTGACGTAACCGTCGGCTCCGCGCGTGGCGGCGAAGTCGCCCACCGACGCTTCGCCGTTCCACGCCACCACGCCGTCGACGAACACGTTTGCTGACCTATCGCTCACCGGCACTGCGACATCGCCCGAGGTTCCGGCGGGTGAGGTGACAGTGAGGGCGAACTGGCCAGCCGGTGCGGTGTTCCAGCTCACGGCCAGAGGCCCGTGGGGCGTCGGAAGCTGGCCCTGGGCCCACGTCACCGAACCCGGGTGCGGCACTACCGTCCACGTGCTGAACCCGCTACCGGTGGGCGTCGCCCCGAGCAGATCATTCGTGAGGGCCGGTAGAACACCGGTCGACCAGCCGTGAGCCGCCGAGGTGAATCCGCCCTCGTACATCGACCCGTTCGCACCGATACCTTCCCAATCGGTCACGCCCGGATCCTGGCTCTCCATCCAGCCGTAGAGTCGTTTGATCTCATCGATCGCCGAGTCGGCCTGGCCCGACAGAAACCGCGCCTGAATCTCAGGATACGAAGTGAAGGCGTACACCCGCTGCGAGCCATCCGAAACAAGGGTGTCGTTGTCCATGAACGAGTTTCCATACGGCAGCGTGGTGTTGGCCGAGAGGTAGTCGAGCGCCTGAGTGGCTCTCTGCTGCCCGGCGACTCCCGCCAGAATCGCGATGCCGTTGCCGTCTTGAGCGTGTCGAACATCGCCGACGTTCGAGTCGAGGTACGCGGCGGCCGTCGAATCCCACAGGTGGGCGTTGATGGCTGCCGACACTGTGGCCGCCCGGTCGGCCCAGGTCTGAGCATCGTCGGCGTGACCGAGCTGCGCGGCGAGTTTGCTGGCATCGGTCAGCGCCTGAACGTAGAGCGCGTTGTAGTAGGTCACTTCACCGGTTCGACCGAGAAACGCGTAGTCACCGTAACCGCCCGTGCCGTTCAGGCCTTTCGAGAGCAAACCATTGCTGTCGGTGACGGAGGGGTACCAGGTGTTCAGCACCTTCTGCAGGTTGGGGTAGTACTGCTCGGCGTAAGCGGTGTCGCCGGTGTAGAGCTCGTAGTCCCAACTGCTTGTCACCCACCAGAGCGGGTAGTCGAACAGCGGCAGGGAGTAGTTGCTGATCGATGCCGGCGGAATCCAGCCGTCGGCGCGCTGGTGATCGGCGAGGTCGGCGAGCACGTTCTTGGCCGCGATGCTCACGTCGTGCGTGAGGTAGGCCGTGCGCCCCGAGACCGCCACGTCGCCGACGTACGGGTCTCGATCGCGCTTCGCCCCGTCGGTGAGCACGAGTTTGCCATCGAGGCTGGCCGAGTACGAGTTACGCGGGTCGACATCGTCTTTTCTGAATGTGTCAGTGATGAGCTCGTTGGTGTACGAAGCGTTGTACCAGTAACGGTTGAGGTCTTCGTCTGATGACTGAAACCACCCGGTGTAACTGGCGGCGTTACCGACGAACGCTGTGAAGTCGAGCGAGACTCCGCTCATGCTCACGGTGCCGGTGTTGGCCGTGTCGGGCGCGTCAGCCGCGAGCGCGTCGAGCGAGATCTTCATGTACCTGAAACCGTGCAGCCCATCGGCGCACACCTTCGTGCCGTCGGCACAGCCGTGCGCACCCTTCCAGCTGTACGGTGCAGCTGCCACCGCAATCTGGTCTGTACCCGGGGTGATCGTGTCTCCGTTGTTCGAGCGCGTGAAGTCTGAGGTGTCGGTGAGATACTGCTTCGTCTCAGAGAACGCCAGCCTCAGACCGGGGTGGTTTCCGGATGCCCCGGCGAAGCTGATCTTCGGGTACCCCACCACGACCTTGCCGAAGTCGACAGTGATGCTGGGAACCACGTCGGCCTCGATCAGGCCGGGATACACCTCAGCGATGCGGGTGTATTCACCCTTACCTGTGGACTGGTCTTTCGTCACGGTGATACGAACCTGAGTGGTCGTGACGGGTGAGTCGAACGAGACGGCCCGCTGCAGGTCGGTGCTTCCCGTCACCGCAGCGGCTTGGTGCCAGGCGCTGCCGTCCCACGTGTCGACCGTGTAGTCCTGGGGCACGCCATCGCTGTTCGACAGTAGCGTGATGCCCGGCACAGTGACGGGCGTCGGCGACGTGATGGTGAGCGAATCGGGATACGCGCCGTACGTGTTGTCGTTCCAGAACGTCGCCGGGTTGCCGTCGAGCGCGTTGCTGGGTTCGTAACTGCGCGGCAGACCGTTGTCGGTGTTCGCCCCGGCGAACGATGATGCCGTTGCCGACGTGCCAGCCGGCCAGGTGGGCTTGGCCGGGGCCGGCGTTCGGGTGAGGGTGGCGACGCCCGTGCCCAGAACGCCCTCTGCATTGGTCACGCCCGCAGTGGATGCCGCGACCGCGGTGGGCTTCACGTCAGACGTATCGGGTCCGACTACGTATTTCTGCCACGAGGGCGCGGGCACAGCAGGCCCAGAGGCGGCGGGAGCTGCAGCCATCGCTGGCACCGCCGCGACTGCGCCGAGGGCCAACACGAGTGCTCCGCACGCAGCAGCGCGAGCGAAACCAGGAGGAACCGACATAGGAGTGCCTTTCGTACGGAACAGAGAGATACAGAGAGTCAGCTGAGCGGAGGCGAGACGGTGTCTGCCCCGTCGTCATGCCCGCGGCCGTCGTGCCCACGGCGACGTCGATGACGTCGCACGACGAGCAATACGAGGCCGGCCAGCAGAAGCAGCCCTGCTGAGGTGGCCCACAGCAGCGGTGTTGCGCCGGTGGCGGCGAGCACCTGCGCGGGTACGGTCAGCGATGACCCTGCTGCTGTTCCCGATGCACCCGAGCCAAGGGCAGGCCCCGTGCCGGGCGTCGCGCCGTTACCCGTGCCGGGGTCAGGAGCGAGCGTTTCGACCACGAACACCAGCTCGTGGGCACCGGCGGCGAAGTCTGCGGGAACAGCCCCGCTGACCGACACCGCACCCATCGCATCCGCCGTGGCCGTACCGAGCACCACAATGTCAGAGTGCAGCTCGACACGAACCGTCGCCGCCGCCGCAAAGCCACTGGCCTCGGCAATCGCCGTCTGACCGGGAGCGATGATCAGCGTGGGTGCGGCGTCACGCGGCGTGAGGGCAAGGGCCGCACTGGTGTTGCCGGCCATGTCGATGGCGCGCACCGAGAGCGTTGACGGCGATGATGTGCTGCCGAGCAGCGCTGTCAGCGAGTCGACCCACGACACACCACCGTCGGAATACTGAAGATGATCGGCGCCAGAACCGCCGTCTTGCGTGAAGGCGACCACACGGCCCGCCGTGCTGAGCCAGCCCCACACAGTGGGCGCGGTGGCATCGACCCGCACCACTTCTGACAGAGCGGCACTGACGTTGCCGGCCCTGTCAGTGGCCCGGTAGCGCAACAAGGTCGAACCTTCGTTCAGCGCCACTGGTGCGGCGTACGGCTGCCAGGCTCCGTCGTCGAGCTGATATTCGACGGTGGCTACTCCACTTCGGGCGTCGTCGGCCTGCAGAGTGGCCGCTGCGCCAGCGGTGTACCAGCCGTTGGCGCCAGCATGCGATACGTCGAGCACGAGCGAGGGGGCGACGGTGTCTTTCGGCACCGGCAGGGTCCAGACATCGGCTATCGACGGGTCATGGTCGCCAAGCCCGTTGAATCGAAACGTGATGGTCACCTTTCCGGTCGAGGTGAGCGTGCCGTCATCCGGAATCAGTGCCTGGTAGGTCACCAGACCGGGGCCAGAATCGGTGCGCGGGTTGAGCCGCTGGGCGACCTGCTGGCCATTGACCAGAATGTCGTAGCTCTTGATCTGGGCCATGTCGTAGGTCTCAATGGCCCGGAGGAGGAACGGCTGATTCGGCGTGACCTGCATGTCGAATGAGAACGCGGCGCCAACCTTCGTGAGGCCCGAGTAGCGCCTCGTGAGGCCGGCCTCGACGGTTGTACCGCCATCGCCGGTCGAAGTCGTGTTGTGGGCAGCCTCAGACGTTGCTTCGCCGAGATCGATGTGGTCGAGCGCACCGGCCGGCGGAGTAGCCAGCAGAACGGTGACCGCTGAGGTCGCTGAAGCAAGCGTGGCACTCCCTGCCACGAACCGTGCCGTGAGAGTCTGCGCTCCTGCGTTCAGAGACAGCGGTACAGAGACGACCACGCTGGCCTGAGTCGAGGCACCCGGCGCCACAGTGACGAGCCGGGAAGGCAGGGCAGTGGGCCAGCCTTTCGGCGGGTCGACAACCAGTGTTCCGCTGATCGCAACGTGCGCCGAGTTCGTGAGCGTCGCCGTGATCGTCGCCGTTTCGGGCGAGTCAGGGTCTGACAGAACGGCAGTGATCGGAGCGATGGCTATCGCCGCAACGACCGACACCAGCTTCGAGACCAGCGTGAAGTGGCGAACCTCACCGCCCACCGTCGCGGTGACGGCTGCCGTGACCGTGACATCGCCCGCCGCACTCGAGGCAGGCAGTGCAACCGAGAAGGGCAGGTCGACGCTCGCACCGGGCGCCACGCTGGTGGCGCTGACCGCGGGTGGATTCGCCGTGAGACCCGCACCCAGGCTGAGCACAGCAGAGAAGCCCGTTGCCGGGTTCGCCGCGGTGTTCACCACGTGCAGCGAGCCGTGAACCGTGTCACCCGGCAGCGCCGTCGCTTCTCCGGGGGCCACCAACGACACCGAGAGGCCGCTGTTCGCCGGGTCGGAGTTGAAGTTGTAGGTACCAGAACCGACCGTCAGTACCGTCACACCGTTGGTGTCAGACACCACGCTCACACCGGCGATCTGGTCGAGGGGCTTACCGCCCTCGGTGACCTCCCAGTGATTCGTGGCGGCGATCTTCACTGTGGCGGTCGTGCTCACGGGAACGGTGACGCCCAGGTCGAGGCCCGTTGCCGTCGTCTTCCAGTCAGAGACGATGCTGCCGTAGACCGAGTCGAAGGTTCCTTTACCGCTTGTCAGCCCGCCTCCGGGCGTCGGAGCGACCGTGAACGTCTTGTAGCCGGCACTGGTCGCCGCGATGCCACCGATGTTCGCGTACATCCAGTCGCCGACGGCGCCGTACGCGTAGTGATTGAACGAGTTCATAGAGACGTCGCCGAATGAGCCGTCGGGCCGCAACGAATCCCAGCGCTCCCACATCGTGGTTGCGCCCGAGGCGACCTCGTAGCCCCACGAGGGGTAGCTCTTCGTGTTCAACAGTTGATACGCCAGGTCTTGGTGGCCTGTCGCGGTCAGGGCCGGCAGCAGCCAGGGGGTACCGAGGAATCCGGTGGAAAGATGGTTGTCGCGGCTGGCCAGTTTGGCGACGTACTTGTCGCCGACCAGTGCGAGCCTGTCGGCAGGAACGAGGTTCATGCCGATGGCCATCGCATACCCGGTCTCACTGTTGCCCGCGACCGTGCCGTCACCGGCCAGGTACTTGGCACCGAACGCCGCCTTCACCCTGGCGGCCAGGTCGGCGTAGTGCGCTGCGTCGTCGGTCTTGCCGATGGCGGCCGCCATCTGGCTCATCAGACCCGAGATGTACGAGTAGTACGCCGTGCCGAGAAGGCCCGAATCAGTCGGGTCATCGAGGTTCAGCCAGTCGGCGTACCCGCCGCTGTTGCGGATGAGGCTCGAACCGGTCGAGGTTTCGACGTAATTCATGAACTTCGTCATCATGGCGTAGTTGTCGCGAATCACGGCGGTGTCGCCGTAGGCGTTGTAGAGCGCGAACGGCACTGTCACGCCCGCATCAGACCAGCCCGTTCCGCCACCGCAGCAGCCTGAACCGGGCGGTGCGGGCGAGACGCCGGGAAGGTTGCCGTCGGCGCCCTGCGAATCGCTGAGGTCGACCAGCCACTTGCTCAAGAAGGCGAGAGTGTCTTGGTTGTAGCTGGCGGTGGGTGAGAAGACGCTGATGTCGCCCGTCCAGCCGAGTCTCTCATCGCGCGCCGGCGTGTCGGTCGGAATCGACAGGAAGTTACCGCGCTGGCCCCAGGTGATGTTGCTCTGCAGCTGGTTCAGCATGGCATCCGACGTGGTCAAGGTGCCGGTGGTGGGCAGATCGGTGCCCCAGACCAGGCCCGTGACCTGATTCACCGTCGGCGGCGTCGTCACTCCGGTGACCTCGAGGTAACGAAACCCGTGAAACGTGAACGTCGGTGTGTAGTCAGCCGTACCCGTGGTCTTGAAGGTGTAGTAGTCGGTCGCCTTCGCACTTCGCAGGTTCGCGGTGTACAGCGTCTTGTCGGGGTTCAGCATTTCGCCATACCGGATGGTCGCCGTTCTGTTCGCGGTGCCCGTGAGCTGCACCGCGGCGACGCCCACCATGTTCTGGCCCATGTCGTAGATCCAGGTGTTCGGCGCCGACTCAGAGACACTGATCGGAGTGCGCTTCTCGGTCACCCGAACGGGCTGGTCGGACTGCGGTTCGAGCAGGGCCGTCGCAGCCGCGTCGGCCACACCTACGGGTGCCCACGAGGCGTCGGAATACGACGCGTCTTTCCACCCTGTGGGCACCTTGCGTGCGTCGAAGGTCTCACCCTCGATGAGGTCGGCCTGCACGAACGGGCCCGCCGCGGTCTTCCAACTCGCGTCAGAATTCACCCAGGTGCTGGTGCCGTCGGAATAGTCGATGCGCAGTTCTGCGATCAGAGACGGTGCGGTTCCCCAGTGCCCGGGGCCGAAACTGGCGATGTTGCCGGCGTACCAGCCGTCGCCCAGCTCAGCGCCGATGGCATTGCTGCCGCTGGCCACCAGAGAGGTCACGTCATAGGTCTGATAGTCGATGCGTTTGGCGTAGTCGGTCCAGCCGGGGGCGAGCTGTTGGTCGCCGACTTTCTGGCCATTGAGGCTCAGTTCGTACACACCGCGGGCGGCTGCGTAGAGTCGCGCGTTGGTGACCGTCTTGTCGACGGTGAAGCTCTTTCTCAGCAGCGGCTTCGACTGTTCGGTGAGGTAGAGCGGCTCGACAGGAGCGATGAGTTGCAGTCCGTCATTCGTCACGGTGCCACCCGAGAACGGGTTCTGGCCGTCGCTGAAATCGGTGTCGAGCAGCACGCCGGCGGTAGGAGAGACGACTTTCACCGAGTGAATGGTGGAATTCTCTTTGCCCTCCTGCGCCACGCTCTGCCGAAATCCCACATACCCCTGGCTGAGCGAGTTATCGGTGCGAGAGTCGATCACAACACCATCGAGACTGCTGGTGATCACGTTGCCCGCGAAGGTGACAGCGAACGAATGGCTGCCGGTGCGAAGCTGATCGGCCGAGATGAAGGCCGAGATGTCTTTGTTCTCCAGCAGCTGGAAACCACCGTTGATCTTGACGTGGGGGCGCAGTCGGGGGGTGCCGTCGGCAACGCTCAGCTGCCACATGTACGAATTGTTGCTGTCTTTCTCGCGGGCATAGAGCCCCATCACGAGGTTGTCCATCGTGAAGTTCACGGTGACGGTGTAGTCGCTCCACTGCTGCAATTGCACCGCTGGGTCTGGGCCGCCCACCCATTCGCCCTTCCACGCATCCGAACCGGCCAGGGCCGTCTCGAACCAGGCCGGCGCACTCCAGTCAGACGCGCTCTGGTCGCTGCCCCACGCCCGAACCTGCCAGAAGTACCGCGTCTCTGCAGCGAGGGGAGCCCCGGCATAGGTGACGTTCAGTTGGTCGGCAGCGACCACCTTGCCGCTCGCCCAGACGTCAGCGCTCGGCAATGCCGATTCGCTCGATGCCACCCGCACCTCGTAGGCGATCTGCGATACCGCCCGGCCGGTCGAGCTGTCTTTCCAGCTGAACGTGGGAGCCTCTGTGCTGGTGCCGAGCGGGTCTGTCAGCCCATTCGTGCGGAGCTCCCCGGTCGTCAGCGCGTTTATTTCGAGGGCCGAAGCTGCCCGTGCGGTTCCCACGCTTGAGGGGGTCTCGGTCGATGCTGCGGCCGTGAGGCCCCCCGACGCGAGACTGCCGAGCAGCAGCACGAAGGCCACGGCGACAGCGATCCATTGCTTCACCACGGTGCGGATTGCCGAAGCTTCGCCACCGGTTCGACGGTGGGTGAGCGAGCGAAAGTACTGCGAAAAAAGGAACAAGACGACATCGTCTCCCTGGCTCGGCGCTGAGGTGAAGACGCACCATTCAGTGCGTTGATTGCATTTCAGACGTCAATCCTGAATCGATTCATATGCAATACCGGGTCAACCTACAGCAGATTCAATGGCCCCCACAAGGGTCACAGTCCGTTTGCGTCGACCACGGAGGGCGCGCAACGTCGTAATTGTGACCTGATCTGTGTTGACATGCCTATGACCAGCCAGCTAGCCTTCGAACGCCCAAGAGTGAATCGTTTCAGACAATTCGACCCATTCTCAATGAAGAGGAAACAGACGCCCATGGCGATCACCCCAGACAGCTCCGTTCCAGCTGCGCTCGAACTCCGCGGAGTCTCCAAAGCGTTCGGCGCCGTCGTTGCGCTCACCTCAGCCAACCTGAGAGTCGACCTGAATTCGATTCACGCGCTGGTCGGCGAGAATGGTGCCGGCAAGTCCACCCTGGTGAAGATCGTCGCCGGCCTGTACCACCGTGACGCAGGGGACTTTCTGTTGCGCGGCGAATCGGTCGACTTCAGCTCGACGGCCGAGTCGAAGGCCGCTGGCATCGCGGTCATCTATCAAGAGCCGACACTGTTTCCTGACCTGTCTGTCACCGAGAACATCTTCATGGGTCGCCAGCCCACCAACCGGTTCGGGCGCATCGACCGCAAGGCGATGAAAGTCGAGGCCCTGCGCCTGTTCGAGCGTCTCGCCGTTCGCATCGATCCCGATCGGCCCGCAGAGGGCCTCTCGATTGCCGACCAGCAGATCATCGAGATCGCCAAGGCGATTTCGCTCGACGCGCGGGTGCTCATCATGGACGAACCGACCGCCGCCCTGAGCGGTGTCGAAGTCGACCGCCTGTTCGCCGTGGCTCGCAGCCTCAGAGACGAAGGCCGGGCGCTGGTGTTCATCTCCCACCGGTTCGATGAGGTGTTCTCGCTCTGCGACACCATCACGGTCATGCGCGACGGCCAGTACATCTCCACTGACCCGATCTCAGAGGTCACCGTCGACGAGATCGTGCGCCGAATGGTCGGCCGTGATGTGACAGAACTCTTCCCCAAACAAGAAGCTGCCATCGGCGACGTGGTGCTCTCGGTCGAGGGGCTGACACAACCCGGCGTCTTCACCGATATCTCGTTCACGGTTCGAAGCGGCGAGATCGTCGGGCTCGCGGGACTCGTGGGTGCCGGCCGCAGCGAGGTGGTGCGCGCCGTCTTCGGGGTCGACCCCTACGCAGCCGGCCGCGTGATCATGAGCGGCACCGCGGTGCCCAAGAACAGCCCGTCACAGGCGATGCGTCTGGGATTGGCCCTCGTACCCGAAGACCGTCGCAAACAGGGCCTCGTGCTCGAGTCATCAGTGGCGCGCAACGCCACCATGGCCATCCGTCGCTCGCTGTCGAAACTCGGACTCATCGACTCGCACGTCGAGAACAAGGCCGCCGCCATCTGGTCGAGCCGACTTGAAGTCAAAACAAATGCTCTCGATGCCGAAGTGGGCACGCTGAGCGGCGGCAACCAACAGAAGGTGGTTCTGGCCAAGTGGCTGGCCACCAACCCCAGGCTGCTCATCATCGATGAGCCGACCCGCGGTATCGATGTGGGCACCAAGGCTGAGGTGCACCGCCTGCTGTCACAGCTTGCCGGTGAGGGAATGGCCATCCTCATGATCTCGTCAGAACTACCCGAGGTGCTCGGCGTGGCAGACCGCGTGCTCGTCATGCGCGAAGGCCGTCTCACCGCAGAGATCTCACGAACCGAAGCGACGGCCGAATCGGTCATGTTCGCCGCAACCCACTCCCAGGAGCACGCCGCATGACCACCTCCACGCGGGCAACCGCCCCCGCCCCGCTGCCGGGCCGGCCGAGAGGCACAAACGCCGTGACAGAGACGCTCGGTCGGTTCGTGCGGGCACGCGAGACGGGCATCCTGCTCGCTCTGCTCATCGTCATTCTCGTGACCACCATCAAGAACCCCACCTTTCTCTTCAGTGGCGATGGCTGGCGCGACCTGCTGCTCACCCCGTCGATTCTGGTACTCGTCGCTATCGGCCAAGCCGTGGTCATCATCACCCGCAGCGTCGACCTCTCGGTGGGTTCTGTTCTCGGGTTGAGCGCTTTTCTCACCGGAAAGGTCTTCGTCAGCTTTCCCGGCATGCCCATCATTGCGGTGTTCCTGATCGGGCTCATCTTCGGCGGCGTTCTCGGGCTCGTGAACGGTGTGCTGGTGGCATTCGCCCGGGTGCCCGCGCTGGTGATCACCCTCGGAACGCTGTACGCATACCGCGGCATCAATGTGGTGTGGGCCGGCAGTGGGCGCATCAACGCCTCCGATTTGCCCAAAGAGTTTCTCGCGCTCGGCACCGGCCAGTTTCTGAGCATCCCGTTTCTCGCCATCATTGCTCTCGTGGTGCTCATCGCCGCGGGGTGGTTCATGAAGAACATCCGCGGTGGCCGTGAGCTCTACGCGATCGGTTCAGACCCGTCAGCGGCCAACCTGTACGGCCTGAAGGTCACCCGCCGCATCATCTTCGCCTTCGTCTTCTCGGGTGCTCTCGCCGGGCTCGCGGGCGTACTGTATGCCGCTCGGTACGGAACCGTCGACTCTCAGGCGGGTACGGGTTTCGAACTCGACGCAGTGGGCGCGGCCGTCATCGGTGGTGTCGCCATCGTCGGCGGGAGTGGAACCGTGTGGGGCGCGGCCATCGGCGCGATTCTGCTTCTCACGATCAACCGTGCGCTTCCCATTCTCGGGGTACCGGACTTCTGGCAGCAGGCGGTGGTGGGAATTCTCATCATCGGGGCCATCGTGCTCGACCGAGTGCTCGCGCTTCGACAATCGCGCCGACTGATCAAGGAGAGGGACGCCTCGCATGTCTGACACCACCACCCTCACCTCGCCCGCCGCTCCCGCCGGGCAGGCACCCGGCCGCAGCTACCGCAACTACGGCAGTTCGCTGTTTCGACGCATCTTCGTCACCCGCGAAATGGCGGTCATCGCGCTTCTTGCAATCGTCATCATCGTGGCCTCTGTCAGTGTGAAGAACTTCGCCTCCCCCATCACCTTCAGCTACCTTCTGCTCGACACCACGCCCATTCTGCTGATCGCGCTGCCGATGACCCTCGTCATCATCACCGGTGAGATCGACCTGTCGGTGGCAAGCATGATGGGCCTGTCAAGCGTGACCGTCGGAACGCTGACACAGGCGGGCTGGCCCATCGAGGTGGCCTTCGTCGTCGCCCTGGTCGTCGGTGTCATCGGCGGCGCGCTCAACGGTTTTCTGATCACCGTGGTGGGGCTGCCTTCACTGGCCGTCACCATCGGCACGCTGGCGCTGTACCGCGGGCTGGCGGTCGGCCTGCTCGGCACAACGGCCGTCACCGACTTTCCGAAGTTCTGGACAGACATCGCGAAAGCGAAGTTCGCGGCGACCGGCATCCCCGTTGTCATCGTCCCGTTCATCATCCTCGCGGTCGTCTTCGCGGTTCTGCTGCATTTCACTTCGTTCGGCCGCGGTATCTTCGCCATCGGCCTGAGCTCAGAGGCGGCCGCGTTCTCCGGGGTGCACGTCGAGCGCACCAAATTCATCCTCTTCATGCTCACCGGAGTCGTTTCGGCATTCGCTGGTATCTACTACACGCTGCGCTTCGGCAGTGCCCGCGGCGACAATGCGACGGGGCTCGAACTGTCGGTGATCGCCGCAGTGCTGCTCGGCGGAGTCTCGATCTTCGGTGGGCGAGGAGCCCTTCACGGGGTCATCGCCGGTGTTCTGCTCATCGGAGTGCTCGGCAGCGCGCTGCGCCTCGCCAACGTCTCAAGCGACGTCATCAACATCATCACCGGCGCGCTCCTCGTGCTCTCGGTCGTGAGCACAAGCTTCTTGGCCTGGGCGCGCAAGCGCCGTCAGCGCCGCGGAGGAACCAAGAAAACTGCCGTCTCAGCTACCGCAGGCTGACACGCTCACACCTCTGCCGGTAGATCACAACCGGCACAATGAAAGGAAGAACAACGATGTTGTTTCATAACACGCGGCCCACCCGGCGCGCCCTTCGTGCTGGCGCCATCGGCGCCATGGCGGTTTCGGTCGCCCTCGTCGCCGCCGGCTGCGCCACCACCAGCTCCACCCCCGCCGCGAGCGGTGCGGCGACGGGTGGATCGGGAAACTACGCCATCACATTCGTTCCCAAGAACCTCGGCAATGCGTACTTCGACGCCTCAGACAAGGGCGGCGCCGCGGCGATCACCGAGTTCGGCGGAAAGTACTCCGAAGTCGGGCCCGCCACGGCAAGCCCCGACGCGCAGGTCAGCTTCATCAACACGCTCACACAACAGCAGGTCGGTGGAATCGTCATCTCGGCGAACGACCCCAAGGCCATCGGCGATTCACTGAACGAGGCGCGTGCGGCCGGAATCAAGGTCGTCACGTTCGACTCAGACACCGACCCGAGCTACCGCGACATCTTCATCAACCAGGCCAGCCCCGAAGGCATCGCGAAGTCGCAGGTTGACCAGATCGCCTCGCAGATCGGTGACACCGGTGAGATTGCGATTCTGTCGGCATCGGCGAACGCGACGAACCAGAATGCATGGATCGACCTGATGAAGGCCGACCTGGCCAAAGACCACCCGAACATCAAGCTCGACGAAGTCGTCTACGGCGACGACGACGATCAGACCTCGTTCGACAAGACCGCGGCGCTTCTGCAGAGCCACCCCGATCTGAAGGGCATCATCTCCCCCACCACGGTCGGAATCGCTGCCGCGGCCCGCTACCTGTCGACCTCGTCGTCAAAGGGCAAGGTCGCTTTGACCGGCCTCGGAACCCCGAACCAGATGCGCGCCTACATCGCTGACGGCACCGTCACCTCGTTCGCGCTGTGGAACCCGGCCGACCTCGGCTACCTCGCGGCGTACGCCGACAAGGCACTGATCGATGGCACCATCACCGGCAAGAGCGGCGACAAGTTCACCGCCGGCAAGCTCGGCTCGTTCACCGTGGGCGACAAGGGCACCGTGCTTCTCGGTGACCCGACCGTGTTCAACAAGGCCAACATCGACCAGTTCAACTTCTAGGCGATAGCTGAAGTCAGAACGAGAGGTGGGGCCGATCATCCGATCGGCCCCACCTCTTCATTTGTTCGGCCTGCGTCACCCTGTGAGTACTCTCAGCGTGATTCATGTGATCGCATCGGATCGAATGCCTGACATCGACGTCGCGCCCTGTTCACTCGAGTGAAACCCTGCGGTTTTGTTGGGCTGTCAAGGTTCTACTGCTCTTGATTGAGAGTTACCTGATAGTCGACACAACCCGCAAGGAAAACCGTGCCCTCCACAGCCCTTCATCCGCTTTTTCGAAAGCGATTCATTCGCGCGAGTGCTGCACTCGCCGTAGCAACGGTCAGCCTGTCACTACTGGCGGCCGCTCCCGCGGCAGAGGCCGCACCAACGGCCGACCTCGGTTCGCGATTCACCCTCGCCGTACTGCCCGACACCCAGTTCTACTCTCGGTACTCCGCAGACCAGTTTCAACCCCGGTACGGAAAAGACCCCTTCCAGGCCCAGACGGAATGGCTCGCTCACAACCGCGATGCCCTCAACATTCCGTTCGTGGCGGGTCTCGGCGACATTGTCGACCAATCGTGGAAAGAGAATGAGTGGGTTGCTGCCGACGACGCAGTCAAAACTCTCGACGATGCCGCTCTGCCGTACTCCACGGCGCCGGGCAACCATGACGTACGCGATTCGAACGATGATCTCGACGACACGTCGTACGATCTGAGCCAAGAGCCCTTTCTGAAGTGGTTCGGGCCTGGCCGCGCAAAGAACGTCTCCACCTACAAAGGTGCCGACCCGACTGGTATGAGCCAATACCACGTCTTCGAGGCAGAGGGCCAGAAGTACATGGTGCTTGCCTTGAGCTGGCGTGTGTCAGACGCGACGATCGCATGGGCCGATTCGGTGATCAAAGCGAACCCCACTGTGCCGGTCATCCTGACCACCCACCAGGTCATCGACATCGATTCTGACGCCATCTCGCCGAAGGAGACCCAGTACGGTCTCGAGCTGTGGGACAAGCTGATCAAGACCAATGACCAGATCTTTCTGACCGTCAACGGGCACTTCCACGGAGAATCCCATCTCACGAAGACGAACGATTTCGGCCACTCCGTGACTCAGATCGTCATCGACTACCAAATGGCCTATGAAGGCGGCGATGGCTACCTCGGCCTCTTCGAATTCGACCTGAGCAACAAAGCCATCACCGTTCAGACGGCATCTCCCTGGGTCATCTGGAAGCCGCAAGACACACTCACGAGCTACGACCAGCCGTTGCTCGAAGGCGTGAACCAGCAGTTCACGGTGCCGATGGATTTCGCGGCACGCTTCTCCACCTTCAATCCAGCTTTCACCGTTGGCGCGCCCACTCACCCGTCGCTGTCGCAGAAGGCACGTGACATCGTGCTGGCCGGTTTCGTCGGGCCCGATCCGGTTTCGACACAAGCGCCGGGCAACACCAACGACTACGTCGACGTTGCAGGCACGCTCGCGCACTGGCGTTTCACGGGCACCTCAGGCGTAGTGAAAGAGGGCCAAACCGTTACCGATGTCGCGGCCGGCAATGACCTCACCCGCGCGAGCATTGCCGCATCCGGAGCGACGAACGCCGAGGTGGGCGATGTCACCATTGGTTCAGACCACGCCTACCTCTCGTCAGACGATTCGAGCGTGTGTTTCGCAAATGCCGATCGGAACAACTCCCGGTACAGCTACCTCACGTCGGCGAGCGGCGCCCCGGTCAACAACGCGTCATTCGACAACGGGTACACGATCGAGTCATTCCTGAAGATCGACGCGTCATGGACCTCGAGCACCAACCAATGGATGATGGCGCTGATCCGCGCGGGCAACCGCAATGAAATGCCCGGCGTGCCCTACGACCGCTGGGGCAATGGCGGGCCCGTCGTGCTCGGCCTGTCGAACCTCAAAGAGTTTCAGTGGAGCGTTATCCCCAACGAGCCCGGCCTCGGCGACAGGGTCAACTGGTCAGGCGAGATTCAACTCGACACCTGGATGCACGTCGCTATCGTCAACGATCCCACTGCTCGAACCACCACCATGTACGTGAATGGTGCGCCCGTGCTCCGAAATGCGACCGACACCGTCGGCCAGAGCTTCGTGCCGGATGCCCCGTGGCTGATGGGTGCGGGAATGGACAACAACAACCCCGGGGCCGGCTGGAACGGCTGCATCGGCGAGACTCGCATCGTCGACCACGTCATCGATCAGACCCAGTGGCTGACGGCTCGCGCCGACCTCACGGGCCTCACCGTCACCGACGCCCCGCAGGGCTCGCTTCCGGCAACCACCCGGCTGACGACATTCTCAGGCGCAGGTCACCCTGGTGCCGAGGTGCGCATGTCGGGGAGTATCGGCGGCAGCACGGTCGTCGACACGGCCGGAAAGTGGTCGATCGTTCTGCCACAGGCGCTGGCAGCCGGGGCCTACGAAGCATCGGTTGTGCAGGCACTGGGAACGCGTGAATCCGAGCCGGTCGCCTTCGACTTCGGCATCGAAGGCGCGCCCGGTGCGACAACACCACGCCCGAGCGCCACCGATTCAGCAGCGACGATTCCGATCGGCGGCGCAGCCGGCACAACTGCCCTCGCGAACACCGGTCTCGAACTGTCAGGTGTAGCCACTCTGGCGGGGCTGTTGCTGGCGCTGCTCGGTGCGCTCGTGGTCATTCTGAACCGCCGCCGCCGAGCTGCAACCAACTCCGGGAATCTGTGAGTTCTCAGAGACTCGCCGCTCACATCTGACGCCTTGTCGACGCCCATGTGAACGGGCAATGAAGTTAAGAGGCACTAACTACTTGTCGAACTGGCTGCGCTCTAGCATCGGTGCGGAGTACCCGGCATCGCGGGCTCACTTCGCAGAGCCAGTTCGGGGCGTGTTTTGGTGGCAGGGCAGAGAGATCAAGGGGAGTCGGGCGATGCCGCCGTGGCGAGTTCGCTCGCACGGCGGCGTTCGCTCCGACTGATCTCGGCCGCCGTCCTGGTACTGATCGTCGGCGCCATCGTCGTCGTGGCTTTCATCGCTGCGCCTGGCCCGACAAAAGGGGTCGCTGCGGCAGGCCCGACTGTTTCAGTGTCGACCGATACCTGCGGCAGCGGCTGGAGCGGGCACGATGCCGGCCAGCAGTCGTTCACCCTGCAGAACACCACCGTCGCCGGCGTAGAAACGTACCTTCAGGATCCGGTTTCACGAGCGACGTATCTAGATGTGGAAGGTCTCGGCACGACCGCCAGCGTCGACGTCAACCTCGTGTTGAATGCCGGCGACTACCAGTTCGTCTGCCTCCCGGCCGACGCAGATCCGGTGCTCGGCCCGGTCTTCTCGCTGGGCCCTGACCACGAAGGTCGAACGCTTTTCGCCAATGCCACCCCCGGCATCGTGCCGGTGACCCGTAACGACATGATTCCGATCGCCAAGCAGTACGGCGCCTGGATAACCGCCCAACTGCCTGCGTTGCTCGTCGACACGCAGCTTCTGCAGTCAGACATCGTCGCCGGAAACCTGACCGCAGCCCGGAGCGACTGGCTCACCGCGCATCTGGCGTACGAGCAGCTCGGTGCCGCGTACGGCGCGTTCGGCGACCTCGATAGCGCCATCAACGGAATGCCGGCGTCGGGCTCGACGGCTCTTACCGACCCTGGCCTCACGGGGTTTCACCGCATCGAAGCACTGCTCTACTCCACTGCAGCTGCCACCGACATCACAGGGCCCACCGGCCAGCTCGTCGCCTCCGTCAGCGATCTGCAAACAGCGTTCGCGTCGGCACGCATCGACCCACTCGATGTCGGGCTGCGGGCGCATGAGATTCTCGAGAACGCTCTGCAGTTCGAGCTGTCAGGGCGCACCGACGCGAACAGCGGCACCGAACTGGCCACCGTCTCCGCCAATCTCACGGGAACGAACGCCGCACTGGCTCCGCTTCGGCCGTTGCTTGCCACACGGTACCCGCCAGCCGCCCTGGCCGACACCGATGCGGCACTCAGCGCCGCCGAAACCCTTGTCACTTCTTATCGGCATGCTGACGGCACCTGGACGCCTCTCAGCGCTCTCTCGCAGACCGAGCGGGAACGCATCAACTCCGCCATCGGCAATGCCGTCGAACTCCTCGCCCCCGTCGCTGCCATCTGCGACATCCGAAGGGAATCATGAAACACACTGACGGTTCGGCGCACGTGGGCCGTAGAGGCTTTCTGCACGGCCTTGTCGGGGCAGGTCTGGCCGTTCCGTTGACGGTGGGCGCGGGGCTCGGAACATCGACCGCCCTCGCCGACACCGGTTCTTCGCCGAATCAGGATGCCCCCACGTACCCCTTCGAGGGGGAACATCAGCAGGGCATCCTGACCCCGTCCCAGAAGCACGCGAGCTTCGTCGCCTTCGACGTCACCGCGACGACGCGCTCGGAGTTGCAGTCCCTCTTCACGGTACTCACAGACCGCACCCGCTTTCTCACCGCAGGTGGCACCCCCGTCGACCCCGGGCTCACCGCACCCCCGACGGACTCGGGCGTGTTGGGGCCGGATGTTCCCGCCGAGAACCTGACGATCACTCTCTCTGTCGGATCATCGCTCTTCGACGACCGTTTCGGCCTCGCGGGTCTCAAACCGGCCCGCCTCCGCGTGATGGACGACTTCGCCAATGACGCGCTCGATCGCGCTGTCTGTGACGGCGACCTGCTGCTGCATCTCTGCGCCGACAACGAAGACACTCTCATTCATGCGTTGCGCGATCTCATGAAAAAGACCCGCGGCAGCATGCAAGTGCGGTGGCGAAGCGACGGATTCACCTCACCCTCCCGCCCGACCGGCACACCGCGAAACCTGCTGGGGTTCAAAGACGGCACGGCGAACCCACCCGTGGGCGACACACCGAGCATGGCCGGCCTGGTGTGGACCCAGGGCGGTGTCGGCGACGAGCCAGCCTGGGTGACGGGTGGCAGCTACCACGTGGTGCGCCTGATCCGTATGCTCGTCGAGTTCTGGGACAGAGTGTCGTTGCACGAGCAAGAGAACATGATCGGCCGGCGTCGCGCGACGGGCGCGCCCCTCACGGGTACTGCTGAGTTCGATGTGCCGGCGTACGATCTCGATCCCACCGGCGACGTCATCCAGCTGGATGCGCACATCCGGCTGGCGAACCCCCGCACCGCCGCTGCCGCGAACCAGCAGATGCTGCGGAGGCCGTACAACTACAACTCGGGGCTCGATTCGAACGGCAACCTCAACATGGGGTTGATCTTCTCGTGCTTCAACCAAGACCTCGACCGTCAATTCGTGGCCGTGCAGAAGCGGCTGGCCGACGAACCGCTGGTCGATTACATCTCCCCCTTCGGCGGCGGATACTTCTTCGCGCTACCCGGCGTAACCGGCGCGACCGACTATTTCGGTCGCGCACTGTTGGCCTGACCCTGCTCTGTTCATTTCGCTTCTCACGTTCCGCGCAAATCAAACGAAAGAGGTCCCACCCATGTTTCGTCTCACACAGAACCGGGCGGTCAGGGTTGCAGTACCCACGCTCGCGTTAGCCGGCATGCTGGGAGCGGCCCTGCTGGCCTCTCCCGCTGTCGCCAACACGGGCGATGCGTCGTCAGACACCACCACGCCGATCAAACACGTTGTGGTGATCTTCGACGAGAACATCTCGTTCGATCACTACTTCGGCACCTATCCGAAGGCGGCGAACACCGATGGAACCAGCTTCACAGCTGCGGCCGGCACCCCCACGCCGAACAACCTGGTGTCGTCGAACACGCTGACCGGCAATCCCAATCTGTATGACCCGAGCCGGCTCAGCCCGGCCCAGGCCATCACCTGCGACCAGAACCACGGTTACAGCGCTGAGCAAGCGGCCGAGAACAACGGTGCGATGAACATGTTCGTGCAGAAGACGTCGACCGACACCTGCACGGGCCAGACCACCAGCCCCGGGCTCGCGATGGACTACTACGACGGCAACACGACAACCGCCCTGTGGAACTACGCCCAGAACTACTCGATGAGCGACAACTACTGGGACACCACGTTCGGCCCCTCAACCCCAGGCGCCCTCAACCTGGTCTCGGGCCAGACGCACGGCGCTGTGGCCAAGAATTCGGTCACCGGTGCGACTCTGACCAGCAGTACCGCGGTCATCTCCCCAGACGCGAACGGCGTGGGTACCGTCATCGGCGATCCCGACCCGGCGTACGACGACTGCTCAGACAACAACCACACTTCGACCTCTGCCACCGTGGCGATGCAGGGCACGAACATCGGCGACCTTCTGAACACCAAGAACGTGACCTGGGGATGGTTTCAAGGCGGCTTCGCCCCCACCACCGCGTGGAGCGGAACCAGCGGCACCTATGCGACCTGCTCAGCGACGACGACCAACGTCGGCGGTACAGCTGTACGCGACTACTCACCGCACCACTCTCCGTTCGAGTACTACGCCTCGACCTCGAACCCGCATCACCTCGCTCCTACGTCAGACGCGATGATCGGGCACACTGACCAGGCCAACCACAACTACGACCTCTCGAACTTCAGCACTGCGCTCAGCCAGAACAACCTCCCGGCCGTGTCGTTTCTGAAGGCCCCCGAGGCACAGGACGGGCACGCTTCCTACTCCGACCCGATCGACGAACAGAAGTTCCTCGTCAACCAGATCAACGCCATCCAGAGCTCGCCCGAGTGGTCAAGCACGGCGATCGTCGTCACCTACGACGACTCTGACGGGTGGTACGACCACGTTGCACCGACCATCCTGAACGGTTCAACCGACTCGAGCACCGACAAAGCGACCTGCACGACTTCGACTGCCCCCGTTGCCGGCGGCTACCAAGACCGCTGCGGCCCGAGCCAGCGCCTGCCGCTCGTTGTCATCTCGCCCTACTCCAAGCAGAATGCCATCGACAGCACGGCCACCGAGCAGACCAGTGTCACGAAATTCATCGAAGACAACTGGTCGACCGGGCGCATCGGCGACTCCTCGTTCGACGACCGCGCCGGTAAGCTCACCGGCCTGTTCGACTTCGCAAACCCGCAACAGCGCGCCGTGCTGCTGGCGGCCGACGGTTCGGTCTCGTCGATCGTTCCCGTCGCGGTAGGTTCGCAGCCGACTTCGACAGCCACCCCGTCGAGCTCAGCCCCTCCCGCGTCGGCGGCCCCCACATCGGCGGCAACGACGACGGCATCCGGGCCGAACTCAGGCGCACTGGCCAACACCGGCCTCGAAGTCACCGGCTGGGTCTCACTCATGGTCGTGCTCATCGGCGCAGGCGTGACCCTGCTGATGGTTCGCCGACGCCGACACAGTGCTGGCGGCACTGATCGACCACGATCAGGCGACACCCCGAAGTAGCGCACCTCGGTGTGCCGCTCAGCGACAGTGGATGAGGCCGTGTGACGCCTCGCTGCAGTCGGTGAAATGGTGTGAGGGCCCCCGGGCGAAAGTGGAGTTGCTCAGACGACCGCTTACGACCCGGAGGGCCCTCACGTCAACCGCGACGCGCATGCGCGTGGGCGAGTCAGACCACTCGCTTGCGCAACGCGAGCGCCGTTCGTGAAACGACGGTCTGACGAGGATTTTTTCTTGCGGAGCCGGTGGGATTTGAACCCACGGAGGAGTATAAACCCCTCTCCACCTTAGCAGGGTGGTGCACTAGGCCGAACTATGCGACAGCTCCTAGGTTGTTGCCTCAGTAATCATAGCCGATCCGCCGGGGCCCGTGGATGCACAGCGAAAGGGCCCCGACGGTTTTCGTCGGGGCCCTTCAGCTGTGGTGCGAGGGTGGTGCGTGGTGCGGGTGGTGCGGGGTGTTACTTGGTGTTGACGGTGATCTTCGCGACACCCACGAGCAGGCCGGCCTTGACGGCGGTCGTGTTGTAGGTCTTGTTCAGCAGTGCGGCAGCGTCAGCTGACACGTGCACGGTCGTGCCCTCGAGGATCGCGGTACCGTTCGTACCGGTCTGCAGCGGCTTCAGCGTTGAACCATCGAGATCGAACAGGAATGCCTGCTTCGCGACCGATGCACCGTTCGCGGCGACATCACCGTAGAGCTTCGAGGTGCCCGGGTCGATGGTGAAGTTCGTGAGGTCGACCTCGATACCGCCACCGGTCAGGCTCAGACCCGAACCGGCGTGATCGATGGTGCCCTGCACGTAGGGGCGGTACGACTGGGCCGGGTCGTAGTACTTCACGTTACCGCCCGTGATCGGGAACGCGAGAACGCCGGCCTGTGACAGGGTTGCGGTACCAATGACACCGGGGGTGAGGGAGAGGCTCTTCAGTGCGGCGAGGAACCCGGCATCGACCGTGACCTCGGTATCGACACCCGACAGGGCCGGGATCGTCGCGATCGGGGTGCCGTTCGTGGAGGCCGAAGCCGAAGGAGACGACGTCGATGACGATGTCGTTGAGGAGGTCGAGCAAGCGGCGAGAGAGAACGCGAGCAGACCCGACGCCGCGATAGCGAGCGAGACAGTTTTGATGTTGCGCATGAGGGGGAGTCCTAACAGGCTGTGTGCGAGAAGCGGTTGCCATCTCGATAGCAGTAGTTCGGTCACCCCCACAAAAAGGTTTGGTCTCAGCCTGAAGCTCCTCCGAGCATCCGATCACGGCTGGCGTAGTCTGGGGGTCTCACCACGACCGAACGGATGCTGTGAACAGCGAACTCACGCGCCACTTCGTGGCAGCGGCCGATCAACTGCACTTCGCCCACGCTGCACGCTCACAGGGCGTGTCACGGGCCACGCTGGTTGCATCAGTGAAAGAGCTCGAGGCCGAACTCGGGTACCCGCTGTTCGACTACGAAGCCACCAGCACAACGCTCACCCCGGCGGGAATCGCGTACCTGAAGAAGACCAAGATCGAGCTCGCGAAGTCGGCTGCGGCCGCCGCGGCCGATGTTCCGGCACCCGGTGGCAAGGCGAAAGCATCGAAGGGCAAGGGGCGGGCTCCCGCGGTCAAGGGCGCCTCGCGCGTGGGCAAGCGGCGCCAGTCTCGCTGACATACGGCTGCCGGATGCCCGGCCTCCCCCGAGGGCGGCCACAATAGTTCAGCCCCCGTGAAACACCGGAATGATCAGGTAGACCCCGAACAACGCCGCGGTCTCAGACGGACTCGACGCTCCTCCGTGCTCCCGGGCATCCGACTGGCCCGCGTCTATCGCACGCTCGTGGCATGGTGACGTAACACGGCGTGTGCTGGCGCGATACGTGCCCGAAACAGATGCTCTCTAGACTTGAACTGATCAGTTCACTTGTGCCGCGATCCGAGTCAGGGAGACACCATCATGACGAAGAAAATCACCATTGGAATGTTCCAGACCGGCGGTGTGCGGCCCACCTGGAAGATGCCGGGGCGCGAGGCGGAGCCCAACTTCACCGACCTCGGGTACTGGACAGAGTTGGCGAAGAAGTGCGAAGCCGGCGGGGCCGACTTTCTGTTTCTCGCCGATTCGTACGGCTACCCCACCCTGAACGGGTCGATCATCCCCACCTCCATCGAGCGCAACGTGCAGTTCTCCACCGTGGATGCGCAGATGCTGATGTCAGCGATGGCCGCCGTGACGAGCACGCTGGGCCTTGTCACCACCGTCTCGACCACCGTCGAAAAGCCGCCCATCGTCACCCGGCAGTACCGCACGCTCGACCACCTGACGAAGGGGCGCATCGGCTGGAACATCGTCACCGGCTCGGGGCAGGCCGGCTCGGCCCTGCTCTTCGGCGAACCGCTGATGCCGCACGGCGATCGCTACGCGAAGGCCGACGACCACGTCGAGCTGTCGCTGAAGTACTGGGAGGGCAGCTGGCAGAGCGACGCCCTCATCGCCGACAGCGCGTCGGGCACGTGGGCAGACCCCGCGAAGGTTCACGAGATCGAACACGACGGCCCGCACTTCTCGGCCAAGGGAGTGCTCGTCACGCCGCCGAGCCCGCAGGTCACGCCCACTCTGTTTCAGGCAGGAGCCTCGGAAGCCGGCCGAACCCTCGCCGCCAAATACGCCGAGGCCGTCTTTCTCGCGGCCGAGTCGAAGGCTCTCGCCGAGCAGATCAACGACATCCGGCGCCGCGCCGAAGAGAACGGGCGCGGCCGCGACGCCGTCAAGTGCCTCATCGCGGGCACCTTTCGCGTCGCCGACACCGACGAGCAGGCCCGCGCAGAGCACGAGGCGCAAACCGAAGCCGTCAGCCTCGAGCACGCCGCCACCCTCTACGCCTACTTCACCGGCATCGACCTGCTCTCGCTCGACTTCGACAAGCCCATACCGGCCGCGGCGGCGAACGGCGACAACGGCCGCACCAACGTCGAACGGTTTCTCGGCGAGAACGCACCCACCGTACGCGAGATACTCACCGAGTTTCGTGCGAACGGCGTCATGGGGCGCCCCTACCTCGGCACGGTCGAGAGCGCCGTCGACCAGGCCGTGGCCATGCTCGAAGAAACCGGTGCCGACGGGCTGCTCGTTCAGCCCGAGCCCGACGGCTCACACGACGTGTTCTTCGAGAAGGTGATGCCAGAGCTGCGTCGGCGCGGCCTGATCGCCGACGCTCCGGCCGGAACCACTCTGCGCGAACACCTCTTCGGCGCCGGCCACAAACTGCTGCCCGACACCCACCCCGGGGCGCGCTTTCGCCGCTGAGCGCCCGCCCGGGCATCCGGTGGCCACCCAACAAGGCCACCCCGCGCCGACGCAGTAGAACGCCGACGGCTATTTTCCGTAGGGGGCGAGCAGCGCCCTGATGGCTGCCGGATGCGCGGAGTCGAGCAGCTCTTTCGAAGCGCCCCGCACGAGGTCGAACTGCAACCCGCGCCAGAGCCCCAGCACCTGAACGCCCACAATGCGGGCAGGGGCCTCGTCGAACCCGTCGGCGACCAGCGCTGCGTGCAGGCCGTTGGACCAGTTCGTGCCCATTGTGGTGAGAAGACGCTGGTTCTCTTTTGGCTTGTGCACGGCGAGGCCGAATGTCTCGAAGAACAACCGCAGAAACGGCATGTTGTCGGGATGACTGATGGCGAGCCACGCGGCATCGAGCCGATCGGCCAGCGGGGCGCGGCCGGTGAGGTTCTCTGTCATGGTTCGCAGCCGGGGAAAGCGGGCGAAGACCACGAGGCTCGCCTCGGCGAGAAGGTCTTCTTTCGAGCCGAAGTAGTACAGCAGCATGCGGTTGTTCGAGCCGATCGAGCGAGCGAGACCGCTGAGGCTGAGGGCACTGACGCCTTCGACCACGATGAGATCTGCCGCCAGTTCGAGAAGCCTCTGGCGTTCGTTCCTCTGATCTCCCATACCGATCAGAGTAACGAGCGGCGCCGAAGGCGAGAAGGAATAGGGTTGAGGGAGCCCTTGCCGCAGTGGCGCGTTCTTCTCGGGGCTCATTCCGTTCTGGCGTTCAGGAGACCACAGTGACCGAGTCCGTTCCCGTCGATTCCGCTTCGACCGATGCCTGGAAGCACCTCGAAGGCATAGCCGAAGACTTCTCCCCCGACCTCCGCGGCTGGTTCGCCGCCGATGCCTCGCGAGCCGCGACGTACACGTTCCAGGCGGCCGACCTCACGGTCGATCTGTCGAAGTCGTTTCTGACCGAAGAGATTCTCGGCCACCTGCTGCAGCTGGCGAACGATGTCGACGTCGCCGGTCGCTACCAGGCCATGATCGAGGGCCGTCACATCAACGTCACCGAAGACCGCGCCGTGCTGCACACGGCCCTCCGTCGCCCGAAGAACGGCGCGGGGCTGGTACCGCCCGCGGGCTTCGTGGTCGACGGTGAAGACATCGATGCTGCCGTGCATCACACCCTCGACAAGGTGTACGCGTTCGCCGACACCGTGCGCTCGGGTGAGTGGAAGGGCGTCACCGGCAAGCGCATCGAGACCGTCGTGAACATCGGCATCGGTGGCTCAGACCTCGGGCCGGTCATGGTGTACGACGCACTGATGCCGTATGTGCAGCCGGGCATCCAGTGCCGTTTCGTGTCGAACATCGACCCGAGTGACATTTTCGAGAAGACCGCAGACCTCGACCCCGAGACCACCCTCTTCATTGTCGCGTCGAAGACGTTCGGCACGCTCGAGACTCTGACGAACGCACGCCTGGCGCGCCAGTGGCTGTGGAATGCCCTCAGCACGACCGGTGCCATCAGCGACTCAGACGCCGACCGAAAAGACGCTGTCGCCAAGCACTTCGTGGCCGTTTCGACCGCGCTCGACAAAGTCGAGGCCTTCGGCATCGACCCGCAGAACGCGTTCGGCTTCTGGGACTGGGTGGGCGGCCGCTACTCGGTCGACTCCGCCATCGGCACAGCGGTCATCGTTGCCATCGGGCCCGACAACTGGCGCGAGTTCCTCGCCGGGTTCCACGCGATCGACGAGCACATGCGAACCACGCCGCTCGCTCAGAACGTGCCCGTTCTGATGGGGCTGCTCAACGTCTGGTACACAAACTTTCTGAAGGCTCAGAGCCACGCTGTGCTGCCGTACGCACAGTACCTCAGTCGTTTTCCCGCATATCTGCAGCAGCTGACGATGGAATCGAATGGCAAGAGCGTCAAGTGGGATGGCTCGCCCGTGACGACCGACACAGGTGAGATCTTCTGGGGTGAGCCGGGCACGAATGGCCAGCACGCGTTCTACCAGCTCATCCACCAGGGCACCCGGCTGATTCCGGCCGACTTCATTGCGGTTGCGAACCCGGCCAGGCCGCTGAAAGACGAGACCGGCGACGGGCACGGCGTCGAGCCCGGGCAAGACGTGCACGCCCTGTTCATGGCCAACTTCTTCGCCCAGACCAAAGCCCTGGCCTTCGGCAAGACGGCCGACGAGGTGCGCGCAGAGGGCACGGCCGAGTCTGTCGTGCCGGCCCGGGTGTTCGCGGGAAACCGGCCGACCACGTCGATCCTCGCGCCCGCGCTCACACCGAGCGTCATCGGCCAGCTGATTGCGCTCTACGAGCACATCGTGTTCACCGAAGGAACCATCTGGGGCATCGACTCGTTCGACCAGTGGGGAGTGGAGCTCGGCAAGCAGCTGGCGCTGCAGGTCACGCCCGCCGTCGCTGGTGACGCCGCAGCACTCGAGTCGCAAGACGCGTCGACGAAGGCGCTCATCGAGAAGTACCTCGAACTGCGCTCGAACGGGTAGCTCATCCGAGGCCTTCATGGTTGTAATGTTAACTTTATAACTAGTTAACATGTGACGACGTCGTTCGTCGACAACCGTGAAGGCAGCACCGTGACTGCGATTGTTCAACCGCATCAGCCCCTCTCCCGACAGCTCAGTTCGACCGGGCTGCTGGCGATCGTGCGTTCGACCGACAACACTGAGGCGATCTCCCGCGCCACCGCCTTGGTCGAGGCCGGCGTGACGGTGCTCGAAATATCGTTCACCCTCGCGGGTGCGCCTCGGGTCATCGAGTTTCTGCGTGCTGAACTGCCCGCCGAGGTTCTCGTGGGGGCGGGCACGGTGCTCTCTGGCGCCGATGCCGCAGTCGCCGCCGACGCCGGCGCCGACTTCCTGGTCGCCCCGAACTTCTCAGCGGCGGCACGAACCGTGGCCGAGGAACGCAAACTCGGCTACTACCCCGGCGCATTCAGCCCGAGCGAGATCGTCAGCGCCTGGGAGGCAGGTGTCGCAGCAGTTAAAGTCTTTCCGGCCGCCGCGCTCGGCATCGTCTACCTGCAACAGGTGCGCGAACCGCTGCCTCGCATTCCCCTCCTCGCCGTGGGAGGCGTGACTTTTGAGAACGCTGCGACATACCTCGACGCCGGCGCAAGCGCGGTAGGCCTTGGCCGGGCGCTGAGCTCCGCTGAACCGTCACGTCTGCGCGCGTTTGTGACCGAGCTTGCCGAACGACGGGCGGCCCGGCCGTGACCGCGGAGATGATCGCACCGACAGAGACAGCTCCAGGCATCCGCGTGGTGACCATGGGCGAAACCATGGGGTCGTTTTCGAGCGAACGCGCTCATCCGCTGATGCGCGGCCAGTCGCTCTCGCTCAGCCACGCGGGATCTGAATCCAACGTGGCTGTCGCACTCTCGCGCCTCGGCGTGACAACGCGTTGGGTGGGCTGCGTCGGTGACGACGCGGTAGGCCGGATGATCGTGCGGGAGCTGCGGGCAGAGGGTGTCGATGTGCAGGCACATGTCATCGCCGGCGCGGCAACAGCCACGATGGTGAAAGAGCGCTTGTCGCCCGAGCACTGGAGCGTCGGCTACAACCGTTCGAGCTCTGCTGGCTCACGGCTCTCACCCGCACACACCGCTGACGCGCTCACCCCGCAGACAGAATTGCTGCATGTGACGGGAATCACCCTCGCCCTGGGCGGCGGGCCCCGTCGCGCCGTGCTGGCCGCCATCAGCCGGGCTCGGGCCGCCAACGTGCTGGTCTCGCTCGACGTGAACCACCGTCTGGCGCTCTGGAGTGCCGAATCTGCTGGTGCCGTGCTCAGAAAGGTGCTTCCGTTTGTCGACATCGTGTTTGCGAGTGCCCACGAAGCTCAGATGCTCTGTGAAGGCTCATCGCCGAGCGAACTCGCTGAGCAACTCGGTCAGAGCGGTGTGCCCGAGGTCGTTCTGACCATGGGGGCAGCCGGCTCGGTGGCCTACACTCCCGCGTCAGGCCTCGTCGAGTGCCCGGCACGGCCGGCGACAGTTGTCGATCCGGTCGGCGCCGGAGACGCATTCGTTGCCGGCTACCTGGCCGCACGGCTCGAGGGCGAGCCGCTTACCGAACGACTGGCTCTCGGCACAGCGCTCGGCCATGCCGCTGTGAGCACAGCCGGCGATTGGGAAGGCAGCCCGTCACGGGCGCAACTGGCAGCCACCATGGGTGACGACGTCTCGCGCTGACGTCGTCACCCCGACGGGTGCTTCAGAGCGCGCTGATCACCGCGGGTTCTGAGACCTCTGCCACGGTGCCGTCGTCACCGATCCGAAAGAACAGCAGTTCGATCTCTCCACGGGCCGCACGCTCGCGGTCGTAGACGAGTGCGACACGGCCATCTGCCAGCTGGGCGGCATCCGGATAGGTGAGCAGCACCCGATCGTCGAGCACGACAGGTGGCTTCCAGCTGAGCCCATCATCTGTCGAAACCACCGCGGAGAGGCCCGTGCGCTCGGTTGGATGCGCGTTTCGAACGAGCAGAAGCGTGCCGTTCTCGAGGGCTCTGAAGAAGACCCGACTGGAGGTGTGCGGGTTGAACCCCGACGGCCGTACGAGGCTCCAGTTTCTTCCACCGTCACCCGAGAAGGACTCAGCCAGCCCCTCAAGGGTTCGCATGATCATCCACAGCTCCCCCGACGCGCGCTGAAGCACCATGTGCTCATCGAAGGTGCGTACGCCGGCGGCGATGTGCGCACCGCCCCGGTAGACCCAGCTCTCGCCCTGGTCGGTCGAGGCGTACACGTTTGCCTCGCGGGGTTCTGGGAGCCGTGCATCCGGGCCCTGGCCCCACACCGAAGCAGGGAGCAACCATGCCCCGTCTGCCGCCACGATCGGCTTGTTCATTGACACCCCGTTGCTCAACCGCCGCGGCGCCGACCATGTCACGTCGCCCGCGGCACCGACCGACCCGACCCGGGCCCACACACCCCCGCGGCCGTCGAAGAGCTCGGCTACCGACTCGTCGGTCTGGTTCCAGAGATGCCAGAGTCGCCCCAGCGGATCGACCCACAGGTTCGGGTCAAAGGCTCTGATCGATGAGGGCGGCACTATTTCGGCGATGTCGCCCCACGAGGCACCCCCGTCTGCGCTTCGGGCAAGCACGACGGTGTTGGCCGCATCGGGTTCGCGGGGGCCTCCGGTGTACCACGTGGCCCAGAGCACTCCACCCGCGGTCTCGCTGATGCCGGGGATGCCCTGCCACAGCACGGGCGCACCCGATCGACCCTCGACCACCTCCGCCGTTTCCGCGGCTGAGGTGGTGTTCATCTGTTCGGTTGTTCTCGTCTCGCTCATGGCTTATTTCGTGGCCCAGTCTTCTGTCCAGGCCCCGTCTTTGGCGAACTCCTTGGCCGCGTCGTTCCACTGCTCTGCCATGTCAGAGAGCTGGTTGTCGACCGACTTGCTGCCGGTGAGAAAGCCCGTGTAGACAGCCTGGCCCGAGAGCGCGCGAGGGATGAACTGCGGGTCGGGCACACTGGGGCTCAGCGCCCAATCGCCCGAGGTGAGCCCTTCGAGGCCCGGGGCAGGTTTGGCATCGGTGAGCGACGGGATGCCGCCGGTGGCGTCGAGCCACGGCTGCGCGCCATTCGGACTCGAGACGAACTGCAGAAACTTGATCGCCGCGTCGAGCTTGGCGCCCTTGATGTACGACGGGATCATGTAACTCGTTCCGCCGATCGTGGCCCCGAGCCGTGCGGGCTCACCCGTCGACAGTGAACTGTCTGCCTTCGTCACCGTCGGAAAGGGCATGGTGCCCCACTTCCAGCTGACGCCGGCCAGGTTGTTGGCCGAGAAGTTCGCGCCGAATGACATCGCCGCAGTGCCGCCGAGAAACTCTTGACCACCCGTGAACGCTGCACCTGTCGGCGAGACACCAGACCAGTTCGGTGTAGCGCAACTGTCGACGACCTTCTTCGCCAGCTCGAGCCCGGCCGCGATCTCGGGGGTGTTCTGTGGAGAGATCTCACCGGTCAGAATGGCTTTCGAGAAGTCTTTCTTCGAAATCTGCGTCGAGGTTCCTGGCTTTCCGTCTGCCCCGAACGCGTTGAGCTTGTTGAAGTATTTCGTCAGCAGCATCGACATGATGGGCTTCACCGTGCTGTTCTGAGCGATCCAGCTGTTGTCATACGCGAGGGGAGTGAATCCCGCGCTCTTCAATTTGCCGCAGGCTGTGATGAGGTCGCCGAGGGTCTCGGGCACGGCGCTGACGCCGGCTTTCGCGAATGCGTCTTTGTTGTAGTACAACCCGAAGATATAGAGGTTGAGGGGAATGAATTCGTACGAGTTCGCCACGTTACGACCGGCGGTGGCGTTCCGCCCGAAATAGTCCTGGTTGAAGACATCGAGCCACTTCGTGTTGCCCGTGACGTAGGGGTTCGGCTTGGCCAGGTAGTCATCGAGCGCGGTGACCTGCTCGGGGGTATGGGAGGTCTGGGCGAAAATGAGTTCGGGTGCGGTTGCTGCTGCCAGCTGCGTTGCCAAGGTCTGCTTGAACTCGGCGAGCGGCAGTACCGTCGTCTTGACCGTGATGGTGGGCTCTGCCTTTTCGAAACGCGCCACGAGATCTTCCCAGGCGGGGCCGAAACTCGACGGATCGCTGTTCCATTGGTTGGGGCCGGCGAGAGTGATGGTCACCTTGCCCCCCGCGTCTGATGACTGGGCCGAGCATCCGGAGCTGCCGGCAACGACTGCGCCAATGACAATCGTGGCGGCGGCCGCCGTGAAGAAACGCCGATGTTTCATGTTGTGCCTTTCAGAAAGGGTGAACGGGGTGGTGCATAACAGCGCAGGCTGCGGCTCAGTGAGAACCGGGCAGACCGCCTTGGACTCCTGCCAGAAAGTACTTCGACAGAAATGTGAACAAGAGCAGAAGCGGAAGACTGGCCAGAAGATACCCGGCGAACATCGGGCCGAAGTCGGTTCCCGACTGGCCCTGGAAGAAGATGAGCCCGACGCTCACCGTCTTGAGTTCGTTCTGTGAGATAGTCAGCAGCGGCCAGAAGAAGTCGTTCCAGACGCCGATCACGGTGATGAGTGACACGGTGCCGATGACGGGCAGCGAGAGCGGCATCATGATCGACCAGAACAGGCGCGCCGGGTTGGCGCCGTCGACGCGTGCAGCATCGAAGATCTCCTGCGGGATGCCCTCGATGAACGTCTTCATCAAGATGGTTCCGAGCACCGCACCCGCGGCGATGTGGGGAATGATCAGCACCCAGATGGTATTCAGCAGACCGAGGTCTTTCATCATGACGAAGAGGGGGATCAGGCTGGCGATTCCCGGAACCATCATCAGGGTGATGACCATGATGAAGAAGAAATTGCGCCCCGGAAAGTCGAATCGCGCAAGAACGAAGCCAGCCAGAAGGCTCAGGGCGACGATGCCCACGATGGAGGCGGCGGCCACGAGCAACGAGGTCACCATGTAGGGCTGAATCTGCACCCAGGCGACAACATAGTTCTCGAAATGAAAGGGAAACGACGGCAGCCAGTATTCACTGGCGAATTGCTGGTTGGTCTTCACAGACGTGCTGAGCGCGAAGAGGTATGGCAGTAGACCGACGACCGCGATCACCGTCAGCGCCACATAGACGCCGATCTGCTTGCGGCCCGCACGCCTGCGGCGAACCGGCGGCTTCACTGTGAGAGAAGTCATGGCCGATCAGATTCCTTTGACGTTGGTCGTGGTGTCTCTGCGCCGAAAAAGGGCGACGATGGCACTCAACACGATGGTGAAGACGAAGAGAGTGGTCGAGAGCGCTGCCGCGTAACCCCAGGCCTGGCCGTCATAGGCCTGGTTGAGCATCCGGAGTACAGGCACCATCGTGGCGTTGTCGGGCCCACCGTGCGTCAAGATGTACGCGACGAAGCCGTACTGCAGAGTGTTGATGATGACGAGGATGAGCAGCAGCTGCACCTGGCGCCCCATCAGCGGCATGTCGATGGCGAAGAACCGGCGAACACGGCCCACGCCGTCGAGGGCGCACGCCTCGAAGATTTCGTTCGGAATGTTCTTGAGCGTCGAGTAGAAGATCAGAAACGGCAGCCCCGCCACGAAGGGAAACCCGATGAAGAGCAGGGCGATGAGAGCGAGTTCGGGGTTGCCCAGCCAGTTCTGAGCGAAGTCGCCCAAACCGAAGACCCGCAGAATCTGGTTCACAACGCCATTGTTGGGCTGGTAGAGAAAAGACCACACGAGAGCCGTCACAACGCCGGGAAACGCCATCGGCACGATGAGCAGGGTGCGGTAGATGAACTGCGCGCGTTCGCTCTTCAGCGAGACGAGGAGTTCGGCTGAGACGAGCGGAACCACCCACGTGAGCACGCTGAAGGCAAAGATGATGCCCAGATTGCCGAACGACTTCCACCAGATCTCGTCGCCGAACATGCGAACGTAGTTGTCGAGACCGGTGAAGGTCGACGTGAAGCCTGGCTTCCAGTCCCAGAACGAATACCAGATACCGCTGAGGGCCGGGTAGTACTGAAAGGCCCCGAGAACCAGGGCGAGCGGCAGCAGTGCGACGTAGATGCCCCAGTGCGCCCGCTTCTTCTTGGGTGGTAGTACGACCACTCTTCCTCCTCATTGAGCCAGCTGGGCGATATTTCACGCTTGTTGGTGGCAAGCATAAGCATTAGCATCTTAACTTGTCAAACCAACGTGACGGTTCACCCACTAGGAGAAAACAATGAAGTTTGCTGCCTCACCAACCCGTTCCCGACTCAGATCTCTTACGTTCGTCATTGCCGGCACGGTGATCGCCGCCCTTCTGGGCCTGGCGCCGATCGTAGAGAGTGCTGACGCTTCGGAAACGCCGCCTGCTGCACCAATCGCTCGCGGTGCCCAGAACGACGACTACTTCGTAGGAGCGAACTACTTCAGCGGGTGGCGAAGCGGTGACAACTTTCATTTCGACTACCTCAATGGCACCGATTGGCGAGCCGATCATCCGGAGCTGGAGCCGAAGTATGGCTGGTACGACGACACTCAGAGCGTGATCGACCAGCAGATCGTCGACGCGAGCGCGAATGGCCTCGACTACTTCGTCTTCGACTGGTACCCCGAGCGCCCCACCATCAACGATGGCGGCGAGCTGGGCGGGTTGCACACGGGTATGAACCTGTTCCGCACCTCAGCCGAGAAGAGCCGCATGCAGTTCATGATCAACTACATCGACGGCGGTTCGTTCAACATCGGCGCACTGCGCACTCCCGGAATGACGCAGGCGCAATACGAAACGGTTCGAAGCGCCGAGTGGAACACCATCACCGACAAGTGGGTGAGCTTGTTCGCCGACCCGAGCTACGTGAAAATCGACGGCAAGCCCGTGATCGAGATCTACGACGTGCAGCGGTTCACCACCGATTTCAGCACGGGTACCCGCCCCATTCTGAACCCGCATCAACTGGCGCAGGTTCCTGAAGAGCGAGCGGTGCTGCAGTCGGCGGTAGACGTGCTGAAATCAAAAGCCCGAGCAGCTGGATTTCCCGACGTCATCATTGGCGGAGGATTGCAGCAACCCGGCTTCAGTGGCGAATATGTGAGCGCGCATGACTACGACGGGCTCTATGATTTCTTCACCGCGTACGCCTGGCACGACATGAAACGAGTTCCCGCTGCCGACAACAGCTACGACAACCTGATCCGCGACAACCACGACTACGTGTGGAACTACTTCGCCCGGTACATCGACGCGAACAGCGACTACGTGCCGGTGGTCTCTCAGGGGTGGGACAACATCGTGCATCCCGAATACAACTCGTGGACGATCGACAAGACGCCCGAAGCATTCGGCAATTACCTGCGCGAGACGAAGACCTTTCTCGACGAGCATCCGCAGACCAACCTCTCGCCCGGTAGTTCTGTGAAAATGGCTATCATCGGCAGCTGGAACGAGCTGTTCGAGGGCCACTACTTTCTGCCGACCAAGGCCGACGGCGACGCCTACACCAGCCAGGTCGGCCGCGTTTTCGGCACCAATGACCGCGATGGAACCGTGCGTGCGCGGTCGGTGAACCTGTGCGACGAGCTGCATTCGGCCATCGCCACCGCTTCGGCAGCGCCCACGCTCACCAGTGGTGAGGCTGCTGCGCTCGGCTCTGCCACCTCGCACACCGATGCCCTCTGCGAGAGTCTGTCGACGTCGGATGCCGCTGCGATTCGTGCCGCCCTGCCCGGCTCGTCTGGGTTGTCGTCGCAATTCGAAGAGATCCGTGCCGAGTTGGTGAGCGGGGGCACCTCGCCGATGCTGCTCGCGCAGGTCGCGGCCGCGTGGGCCAGCCTGGCAGAGACAGCATTCGGCATCACCGTCACAGCAGGGTCGAGCGACTACTCGGTGACCGCCGGTGAGACAGTGCAGGTGACAGCAGATGTCGAGGTCGACCCGGCCGGGCCCGCGCCGGTTGTGAGTGCTGTCAACTGGCAGCTGCAGTACCCCACGACCTGGCCCGCAGCGACTGTCGCCCTCGCCGGCGAGCACGCTTCGACCGCCGTGACGGTACCCTCCGCCGTCGGTGACGGTGTCATCTACTCCGTTTCTGACATGTTCGCCGGCCCGAGCCCGATGAAAGGAAACCGGCAGGCCGTCGAACTCGGCTACACCCTCACGGTCGGCGGAATCACGGTGTCGTCACGCGTTCCTCTGCCCCTCACCGTCATTCCCGACTTCGCGAGCCGCATCGTTCGCAACGGCTTCGATGGCACCACCGATTCGCAATCGTTCTGGGTTCACAACCAGTCACATGCTCCCGTGTCGGGAACGCTCACACTCGAAACGGTTGCGGGGGTCACCGCTTCGCATTCGTCGGTGGCTCTGACGTTGGCACCGGATGAACGTCGCGAAACAGCCGTCACGTTCGTCAACTCGACCGGGGCCGATGCTCTCGTGGGCGCCACCTTCACGTCGCCTCTGGGTACGGTCGATCTGGGCACGGCCACCGTGAGCCCGAAGGAAGTGACCGTGGGTACCACGGCCGCCCGTGACGGCACGATGCGCTCCGATGGCACGGCAGAAATCAACAACTCGAATGGCCGCCTGCAGGTCGGAAACGCGGCGCGGTCAGACGGCACTCACACCGAGTACCGGCCGGTGGTTTCGTTCACCTTGGCAGACCTCGGTGCCGACCCGCTTTCACGTGTGGTTCTCGACCTGACCGAGTTCGAAGCGGGGGCGCCGACAGACATCGTCATCGAGCACCTCCCCTCGACCGCTGTTCTGAGCGCGTCGAATTTCGGATCGGCCGCCACTGATGCGAAGCCGTTCCCGATCTCTGGCGCGCCATCGTCGACGGGTACGCATCGCCAGATCGACGTAACGAGCTGGGTGCTGGCAGACAAAGCGGCGGGGGTCACGCACAGCACGTTCAGAATCAGACTGTCCGTGGTGGCGCCGAGCACTACCTCTTACCGCACGTTCCGCCCGACAGAGTTCACGCCTTCCGACACCACCGATGCGCCCGTGTTGAAGGTGGTCTACGCGCCTCACGCCTGAATGAGTACCGCCGGAACGTCGCGCACGTGAATCTCCACCGGAAGCACGATGTGCGCGGTGTCATCTGATACCGAGGGGGCTCCCAGCCGACCGAGCAGAATCTCGGCGGCGCGGGAGCCCATCTCTGTCGAGGGCAGAGCGGCCGATGCGACCGTCAGGGGCAACGTGTCATATGGGCCTGCCTCGTCCATCCCGGCCAGCTCGACGGGTTCAGCGCCGTCGGCGCCCCATTCGGCCAGTTCGTTCATCGCGGATGCGAGCACGAAGCCGTTGGCGCAGAGAAGGGCCGTGGGCGGCACTGTTCCGGTGAACATCCGTTTCAGAACCGATGTGCCGGCAGAAGCGCTGGCGGGAAGGTAGGGGCGCAAGGCGGTGAGTTCGCCGATGACGGGCAGCTCATGCTCCCTCAGGGCTCTGAGGTGACCGGCGAGGCGATCACGAACCGAGGTACACGCCACTTCGCCCCAGACTGTTCCGATGCTTCGATGACCACGCGCTATGAGCTTTCTGGTGAGTTCGTAGCCAATGGCGAAGTCATCGAGAATCACGGCATCCGCGGGGATATCGGGCCAGTAACGGTCGGCGAAGACGATTGGAACGTTGGCGGCGCGAAGCTGGGCGATGCTCTCTTCGTCTGCCGCTCCTTCGACCGGATAGATGATGACACCCGCCACTTCACCGGCTGCGGCGCGCTGCAGCGAGCGCGACTGGCGTTCCTCCGAACCGTGGGAGTCGGCTAGAACAAGTTGATAGTCGCGGCTGTCGCACACCGACTCGATGCCTCGCACGACGTTCGCCACGTGGCCGCTCGTGAGCCCGGGAACGATGCACATGATCGATTTCGACTCTCCCACCTTCGCCGGCGCCCGCAGTTCGGCGACAAAGGTGCCGCGACCTCGCTGCCGAGTCACCAGGCCCTCGAACTCGAGCTCGTTGAGGGCTCGTGCTGCCGTGAGCATGCTCACGGCATACAAGTCGCAGATCTGCTGTTGCGTGACGAACGGCTGACCGGGAGTGAAGGCGCCCTGAAGAATCTGAAGACGAAGATCTGCCTTGATCTGCGCGTACTTCGGTTGCTTGCTCGACGGCATTGGTCGTGATCCAATCGCGGGCTCGTCGCCCCTAGAGTGTTAACATCATAAATCGGTCGGAAGCCCATTGCGCTCCACCTCGTGCGTCGATGCGAGCACGACCCGCAGCGTGACGATCTGAAACGGCCGAAGTACGAGGTGAATCGATGCCTCACCGAGAACAGGCGCCGGGTGAATCGTCAGATCGTCTCTCTCGAGCCCGTCGACGCATCTGATCGAAATCACCGCTGCCTCGACGCGCACCGTCACCGGCCGCTGGTCACCCCGCGCCTCGTAGAGTCGAACGATCACGTCCCCCGACCTGTCTTCGGCGAGCTTGACCGATTCGACGACCACGCCGACATCGGAGACCCGCACAATCGGCGCGGTCTGCCGTTCACCCTTGAATGCCCGCGGAGGAACGTTGAGGGAGTAGCCGTCAGCGATCGCATCGCCGATCGTAGCTGCCGCTCGCAGTGAGAAGCCGAACCGATGATGGCCCTGGTCAGATTCTGGATCGGGGTAGAGCGGGGCACGCAGCAGGCTCGCCCGCACCACCATGACGGGCGTGCGATCGGCACGGGTGTGCCGCCTGATGTCGTACCCGTAGGTCGAGTCGTTCGCAACGGCCACCCCGAACCCCGGCTCCCCCACGTGCACCCAGCGATGCGCAGGGGTCTCGAACTGCGCGTACTGCCATGACGTGTTCGAATGGGTGGGGCGATAGACGTGACCGAACTGAATCTCGGATGCCGCAGTGTCGGCCTTGACCGCAAGGGGAAACGCGAGTTTCAGAAGCTTCTGCCGCTCGTGCCAGTCGACTTCGATCGTGATGCCCACGAGAGTGCTCCCTCGTTCGATCGAGATGCGTTGCACCGCCTGGGATGACCCGAACCGGCGTGCGACGCTGATGCAGACCCGGTTGCCCGAAGCGTCGTCGTCGACGTCGATGCCGACGACATCGGTGATGTCAGTAGAGGCGCTCAGATAGTGCCGATCGATGTCCCAGGCATCCCACTCGTTCGGAATGTCGGCGTGTAACTGCAACAGGTTCGCTCTCTCCCCCGCGGGGATCGCTTCGCGCCCCGACGACAGATCGATGAGCGACACAAGGAGGCCGTGCGGGTCGATACGGAGGCGGACAAGACCATTGTCGAGTTCGATCGAGCCGTTGATTCGAGTGACTCTGACGGGAAGAGACGAAGAGTCGAAGACAGGGCGGCCGATGGCAAGAGAGCCGACGCCAGCCGAGGCATCCGGAAGCGCATTGGCGAGCAGATCGATGCTGCCCACGCCCGAGAGTTCCCGAAGGGAACGGGCGATAACGGCCTCGAGACGCTGAGCGATGGCCTCGTAACTCGTCTCGGCCTCCCGGTGCACCCATGCAATCGAACTACCGGGCAGAATGTCGTGGAACTGCAACAGCAGAACCGTCTTCCACACCTCGTCGAGCTCGTCGTATGGGTACGGCGCACCGGTACGAACAGACGACGTGGATGCCCAGAGTTCGGCCTCCCGCAGCAAGTGCTCGCTTCGACGGTTGCCCTGCTTCGTGGGCGCCTGGCTCGTGTACGTGCCCCGGTGTGATTCGAGGTACATTTCGCCCACCCACACCGGAGGGTGGGCGTATTCGGCCTCTGCGCGCCGAAAGAAGTCGGCCGGAGCGGCCATCTCAACCGTCGGCGAACCCTCCAGCGAGGCGAGCCGCTTCGCTGTCGCCACCATCTCGCGGGTCGGGCCGCCGCCGCCGTCGCCATAGCCAAAGGGAACAAGCGAGACGGTCGCGCGCCCCTTCTCTCTGAAGTTCGCCTCGGCGTGAGCGAGTTCGACTGCAGTCAGTTCGGCCACGTAGGTGTCGACGGGCGGGAGATGGGTGAAGATCTGCGAGCCGTCGATACCCTCCCAGAAGAAGGTGTGGTGCGGCAGAAAGTTTGTGTGGCTCCACGACATCTTCTGGGTCAGCATCCATTTCGCCCCGGCGAGCCGGGCGATCTGTGGCAAAGCGCCGGAGTACCCGAACGAGTCGGGCAACCACACTTCTTCGCTGTCGATGCCGAACTCCTCTCTGAAGAAGGTCTTACCGTGCAGAAACTGCCGCATGAGAGCTTCACCCCCGGGCAGATTCGTATCGGATTCGACCCACATGCCACCGACCGGAATGAACTGGCCCGAGCGCACCTTGCTCGTGATTCGCTCGAAGATCGTCGGATAGTGCGTCTTCATCCAGGCGAACTGCTGGGCAGATGAGGCCGCGAACCTAAATGTCTCATCGTGATCCATCAGGTCGAGCACATTCGAGAACGTTCGCGCGCACTTGCGGATCGTCTCTCGAATCGGCCACAGCCAGGCCGAGTCGATGTGGGCGTGCCCGATCGCGACGACGGCGTGGGCGCTCTCGTACGCTGTGGCCGACAAAACTCCGACGAGCGCAGCTCGACCCAGCGACGCGGTACCCGAGACGTCGTTTGGATCGACGATGTTCAGCATGTCTTCGAGCGCCCGTTCGATGCTGGCGCGGCGCGGCAGGGTTCGCGGCAGCACCTCGAGCAACCCCGAAAGAACGCTGATGTCGGCGCGCAATTCCCACACTTCGCGATCGAGAAGCGCGATCGAACACTCTCTGAAGGTGTACTGAGGCACCGCACCCGCCGTGGCCTTGTCACCCAACGAAGTCGGCCTGAATCGAAACTCTTCGATGTCGAAGTCGGGGTTGGCGGCCGCTTCAAGAAACAGCTCAACCGACCGGCTGTCGATCGATGTCATCCCGGTCAGGTCAAAATGCGCGTTGAGCGGGTTGATGCCCTTCAACGGCCTGCCCTCGAGGGAGTAGAGGAGGCCCTCGGCCTGATACCCCGCCCGATGCCAGTTGAAACCCAGATCGAGCACCAGCTCGATACCGGTCGTGCCCGCTGACGTAGATTCGAACCAACGCTCAGGCACCTCCGCACTGAGGCGAAACCAGGTGGTCGACCAGGGCGCGCCCCATACCTGCCCGAGGGCGAACGGGCTGAATTCACCGGCGGTAGCCTGCTCGAACCCCGTCGGTTCACCGGCAAGAGTATGACTGGTCAGAGTCACGTCGAGCGTCTGGCGATAGAGCGCGTTCTGCAGACGGTCGCGTACAAAACGGGCCAACCGCATCTCGATCTGTTTGCCGTCGTCATGCATACGCGCCGCCTTCCGGTTGATTCCACGTCACTTGTTAGCAAATAACATGTTAACTATATAATAGGCGGATGACAACGGATTTCCGAGCCCCCGCCCGCACCGCTGAGCGCGAACCGGCCGTTCAGCTGTATTCGATTCGCGACAGACTGGCCAACAACATGCGGGGGGCGCTGACCGACCTCCTCGAGATCGGGGTCACCAGGGTAGAAGCGTTCGGATTCGGCAGTGAAACCACCACACTCGTCGACCTCGCGAACAGCGCAGGCTTGGAGGTCGCATCGACCCACGCCAACTTTCTCAGCGACCCGGGCGCCCACCCTGATCTTGACAAACTCTTCGAGACGGCACGATCAGCCGGAATCAGCACCGTGATCGAGCCGATGCTGCCCCGTGAGCGGTTCGCTCATCCAGATGACATCGAGGCCGTTGCCGACGCGCTGAACAGGGCAGCGGCCATTGCGGCCCGCCACTCGGTGCGTGTCGGCTACCACAATCACGACTGGGAGCTCTCTACACGTCACGCAGAAACATCAGCTCTTGAAGTTCTGCACACACTGCTCGACCACAGGGTGGTCTTCGAACTCGACGCGTTCTGGGCCGACGCAGGGGGCGTACCGGCGGCAGACCTTCTCTCCCGACTCGGCTCCCGGGTGGCGCTGTTGCACGTGAAAGACGGCGGCCATCCGCTCAGCCGAGAGACCCAGCGCCCCGCGGGTCGCGGCGACCTCGACATTGTCGCAGTTCTGGCCGCTGCGCCCCACGCCGACCGTGTAGTGGAATTCGATCTCTCTGACGAGAGCATCCTGTCTGCCATCGCCGAGAGCATTGCCTTCGTGCGCGCCTCAGATGAGAGCCGACGATGAACCCACAACACCACCCGCCACTCGGAGTAGGGATTCTCGGCGCGGGAACCATCAGCGACACGTATCTGCAGAACCTGCGCACCTTCCCGACGGTGGATGTGCGGTTCGTGGCCGATCTCGATGGTGGCCGTGCGAACACTCAGGCGGCCAAATTCGGTGTCGACGCATCCGGCACGATGGATGAGATGCTCCGGCGAGCTGACGTCGACATCGTCGTGAACCTGACGGTACCGGCGGTGCACGCACGCTTGAGCCTGCAGGCACTTCATGCGGGCAAACACGTGTGGACAGAGAAACCGATCGGCCTTGACCGCACCGAGGCCTCGACGCTGCTGACGACGGCTGTCGCGCTGAACCTGCGGATCGGATCAGCGCCCGACACCTTTCTCGGCGCTGCCACCCAGACCGCGCTCGCACTCGTGGCTGACGGCAGAATCGGTGAACCGCAGCGCGCGGTGTGCGTCTTCGAGACCGCCGGACCAGAGTCGTGGCATCCGAACCCCGAGTTTCTCTACCAGCGGGGAGGTGGGCCCCTGTTCGACATGGGTCCGTACTACATCACCACTCTCGTGCAGGTGTTCGGCGCGGTGACGAGAGTGACGGCAACGGCGTCGACAACCTCGCAGCCGCGACAGATCGGTTCAGGCCCGCGGGCCGGCGAGTTCTTCACCGCCGAGGTCGAAACGACCGTCTCGGCGCTCGTTCAGTTTGTCGGCGGGGCGTCAGCGCAACTGCTGTTCAGTTTCGACTCCCACCGCGAGCGCACCGGCCTTTTTGAGGTGTCGGGAACGGCGGGCACGCTCGTCTTTCCCGACCCCAACCGGTTCGTCGGCGACTCGGTGCTGTACGACGCTGCGCATCCGCTCGGCTCCGTGCTACCCGCGGCCGGCCACGAAGCGAGCCGCGGCACGGGAATCGCCGAGTTGGCCGAGGCCATCCGCGACGATCGACCAGCCCGGGCGTCGGGCGAACTGGGCTTTCACGTGCTCGACGTGTTGCTGAGCATCCAGCACTCTTCTGCGCTCGGCGAAAGTGTCGAAGTCACAAGCACGATCGAAAAAGCTCAGCTTCTTCGGCATGACTGGAGCCCGCGGGCGTAGAGTTCCCGGATGCTCACCTCACAGACGCGCCCTTCACTACGGCGCGAACACGTGCAATACAGTGATGCACATGAGTGATCCGCGGGCCCGCAGAACACGCGTGCACGTGCTCCACACCGTGCAGGCCCTGCTGCGCCAACCCCACCCGCGGCCCCTCACATTCACTGCCCTGGCCATCGAAGCGGAGGTCTCGCGGCGAACGCTGTACCTGCACTGGTCGAGTATCGAACAGGTCATCGCCGACGCGCTGCAGTTCAACCGCGTCGACTACCACCCCGCCGATGCCGACCTTCCGGTTGCACTACGGCTGAGGGAATATCTCGGCAACCTTCGCGACGGAGTGCACGAGCCCGTCGCCCGCCAGCTGGGTGCTGCTCTGGTGGCGGCGGCGGTGACCGACCCATCGGCAGCGGCGGGGCTGAACGATCTGACTGCCTTTCGGCTGGCCGAGTTTCGCACCCATGTGGGTGCCATCACCGACTTCGAGTACGCAACACTCACCGGCGTCATCTTTGCGAGCGAATACATATTGCAGCGCCCGGTCACCGATGAGCAGCTCGACGAACTCGCCGCGCGCACGCTCGTCACTCTCAGACTCGAATGATCGGGCTGGGTCAGAGGCGGCTGCTGATGCGGTATTCGCGCAGGGTCTGGCCGTACCTCTTCTTGAACGCCCGCACACACTGGTCGAGGCCGTGAAAGCCGAAGCTCTCGGCGATCTCAAGATTCGTCGCGCTGTCATTGGGGTCGGAGATCTGCCGTGCGATGCGTTCGAGCCGCGTGTTCAGAATCTGCTCTGCCACTCCGAATTCTGCTGACGCGAACAGCCGATGCAGCCGCCGCGGAATGACTCCGATGGCTGCTGCGACATCGACCGACCCGTAATCGGGTTCGGTCGCGTGCAAGGCGATCTGTACGCGCGCAGCAGAGCGCAGGTCATGATCTGACGCCGCACTCCCCGCACTATCTCGGATGCTCTCATCGAAGACCTCCCCAACCAGCCGAATCACGAACCGCTCGAGTGTCACGAGTTCTGCGGGTGCGGGCGCGACGACGGTTCGGGTGAGCGTATCGAGCGTGGTCACGAACGAATCGGTCAGCGCAGACCGCGGCAGCGTTCGAGCGGTGACACGGGCCAGCGCAGCTGAGGAGATACCGCGGAGCAGACGTCTCGAAATCGACACCACGACGAGTTCGACGTTGCCGGTTGTGGCATATGAGTAAGTGGCAGCAGAACGAAGAAAGACGAGCCTGCCGGTTTCGGCCAGCGACGAACGGCCGTCTTGCCGCACCCCGAAGGTTCCAGACCGGGTGTACGAGAGGGTTACGACATCGCGATCGTCGGCGAGGAGAAGCTCGGTTGAGCGAACCGCTCGATGTTCTGAGGCCGTCATCGTGAACAACCGCACGTTTCCGAGCGTGCTGCGGATGATCGTTGCAGAGAAGCTGCTCTGAGCTGGAGCCACCATTTCGAGAAAGGGCGCGAGATGCTCATGGCTGACCAGCCCCGAGGCGTGGGTGAGAGTGTTCCACGTGGGTGCTGGCATCGCATCCGTCACAGGCGCAGCCTCAACCTGCGTTGTCATCTCGATGCCCCCCGGTCAGTTGGGCCCCGGTCAGGCAAAAAGGGCTTACCCGGAAACTACTACACATACTGAGTCATAAGGCCTAGAGTGCGTATCACCGAGAGTTTTTCGCCCCCATCGAATCGACTCATGCCCCACATCACCGAGTATCTCGGACCCGATGGACTGACGCAAATGTCACCCGAAGCCGTTCGCGTTGCCAAAGACCCACTCAGCTTTACTGCGCGCCTGAAGAACTACCGATTCGGGTCACTGACCCTCATCGACATCACGTCATCCGCGTACCGGGCAAAACGTAGCCACGAGCGTCTTCGAGAGGTACCGCTCGACATCATTCACGTTGTGTACGTGCGGGTGGGGGGCATCCGTACGCGGCAAGACGGTCGGGCGGCGTTCACTCCGGCCGGCATGGTGACGATCCTCCGGGCCAACGCGGCATACGACTACGCCGTGAGCGATGGCTGCAACGCGTATGTCGTGTCGATGCCCCTCTCGGCCCTGGCGCTACCGGCGCGCCGACACGTTCCTCTGGTGACCTCACAACCCATCGATGAACCGGTGGTCTTCGCCACCGCAGCCGCGTTCTTCAGCCCGCACCTCGCCAATGAGCGTCCGCTCGAGCGCGACGGCACCGTGGTCGAGGGGCTCACCATCAGTCTGCTCGAACAACTCATTCTGAACCACGCCGAGCAGAGTGGTGTGGCGGTGGCGACTTCAGACCAGATCATGGTGTCGAACATCCGGCGGCTCATTCTCGAACAGATCGAGAGACAAGACCTGGCTCCCGCAACCATTGCCGCAGACCTCGGCACCACGACTCGAAACCTGTACCGCATCTTCGCTGCGGAGCCCACAAACCTCGCAGCGCAGATCCGAGCCACGAGGCTCGATCTGCTTGCCGCATACCTGCGAGTCGAGTTGAGCCGCGTGCCGTTCGCCACCGTCGCCAGGCGGTTCGGGTTTCGATCAGTGGATGCCTGCGGCCGCGCATTCAGAGAACGGTTCGGCTGCACGATGACGGAGTTCAGGCTGAGGCGGGTTCTGCCCGCTCCGCTCGAATGACCGCGGCCGATCAACCAGTGATCTCCACGTCAGAGTAGGTGAAGGGCCCCTCGGGGGGATTCAGGGCCCTTCACTAAGGAAGACCCCCTCAGACCCGTTTCGTGACGCGGTGCGCCGAACTTCTTTTCGAACCCACCCGTCGGCCGCGACTATTGGGCGGTGAACAGCCTCGTTGCGGTCAGCCCAAAACGCCCTGTGACCGGGTCGAGATACCGGATGCCCAGATTCACAGGCCCCTGAGCGATGCTGAACGACCCCAGCCACGTGCCGTCGGTCAGCGGCATGGGCGTCTCTCGAACGGCGCCGTTGACGATTCTCTGCGCATCAGCGCCGCTCGCCCCCGTCAGTTGCATGACGAAGTCGGTGGCATCGACGACGGCGCCTTCGGCGGGTTGTGAGACCACGGGAGGGGGCGCCATCGTGACATCGGCCGGCGCACTCACCGCCGAGACCACTGTGTCGACCGTCTGCCGAAGCCGAACCGTCGACGTGCCAACGGGCAACGCAGGGAAGTCCGTCATCGACCATGCGCCCGACAGGTCTGCCGTTGCAGAGGCCAAGACCGATCCGGCGGCGTCGACAGCCTCGACCAGAGCCCCTGGCACAGCGTCGGCACCCTTGATGAGAGGAAAGTAGAGACCGCCCGCGTCTTGCTCGAGGGTGTAGACGGGAACCGCGGGAGGGATGAGGTCGTTGATGTCGGAGATCTGCTTCGAGAGGGTCGATTGCGCGTTGGTCTTGATGAACTTCTTCACGCCGATCTTCGCGGCCTCGTCGGTGATCGACTGGGTCTCGG
>NZ_QYRT01000016.1 GCF_004923255.1 Subtercola vilae
CGGGCGTTGTTGGAAGCGTTGCAGTCCCCGAGGGTGCGCCCCCAGTTCGAAACCGACACTCCTGCCGATGGCGAATCCGGGCCGTCGCGTTCAGGGGCAAGCCCGCAGGGCGCGGCAGCCCCCAACGTGTGTCTTGGCCGGAACGGTGAACCAAGCGACGAGATCATCAAAGACGTACGTACGGGTGAGCAGTTCGTCTTCGACCGGTTCTATGACCTCCTGACCGTCGCGGCAGGCCTGACCGGTGCGCCGCGGATCAACGGTGCCGCCCCGGTGCTGAACATCCGGGTGGAACTTGATGATCTCACTGCCGGGCATGGTGTGGGTTGGGTTGATGGGATTGTTGACCCGGTCCCGATGTCGAGTGTGGAACAGATCCTCTGCCACGGCGACATCACGACCACCGTCTTCGGGCTGCACGGGGAAGTACTCCAGCACGGGAAAACGAAACGGCTGTTCACGACCGCGCAAAAGGCCGCTATGGCCGCACGGGATGGCGGGTGTGTGTGGCCGGGCTGCGACCGGGGCCCGTCCTGGTGCGAAAGCCACCACGTCGATGACTGGAAACACCAAACCTACGCACCCGGGCGCACAGACATCGACAACGGAGCACTGCTGTGTCACTTCCACCACACACATGTGCATTCTTCTGAGTGGAAACTCGCCATGCAGAACGGCGTCCCCGTTTTGATCCCACCGAAAAGCATCGACTGGGAACAAACCCCCAGACCCTGCTCCCAAATCAGATCGAGACGACGCGGACCCCTCCCCACAACACCACTACCACCATGGGTCAGACAACCACGACCATACACAACCTGAGCACGACCCAGCTCTGACTCTGAGGAAGACTGGCCGGTGCACCCGACAATCAGTCGTGCGCTTGAATGGAGGGGTGAGTTCTTCCCTGATTTCTGACCTGAGACGCGATCTCATCACTTCCAACTTCAGCGTCGAGACGGTCAGCGACCTGTGGGGCGATGAGGCTGCGTCGGCGCTTCACAGGGGCCAGCGGCTTCCAGCACTGCGCGCGTTGCATTCTCGGCGAGCCGCATCGACAGCCCTTTCGCGTGCGGAAACCCTGGCCGCTCTCTTCGTTCTGAATGTGCCGGTGTCAGAAGTCGATGCAGATTCAGCCCTGCCGCAGCTGGGGGTCGAGGGTGCGCTCACACTCGAGCTTGTGCGACGGCTCGAGACGGGTGAGGTGAGTGCGCTGCTCGATTTGCGTCCGTACAGCTTCGTCGATGCGTTCGGCGCCGGGAGCTGGTGGATCCTTTCTGACCTCGGCGAGGTCGCGGTCGGCGGGCCGCTCAGCGTTGGGCATGTGCTCGGCGTGGGTGGGGCATCCACCACCCTCAGCGGGCTGATGATCAGTGAACCGGTGGAACGCGTACTCGACCTCGGTACGGGGTGCGGAATTCAGGCCATGCACGCGTCGCGCCACGCGCTCACGGTGGTCGCCACAGATATCTCTGAACGGGCGTTGTGGATCGCCGGGCTCAACGCCGAACTGAACGCAATAGACAACATCGAGTTTCGGCTGGGTAGTCTGTTCGACCCGGTGGAGGGCGAACGATTCGACCAGATCGTTTCTAACCCGCCGTTCGTGATCACTCCGCGCAGGCAGGGCGTGCCGTTGTACGAGTATCGCGATGGAGGCATGGTCGGTGATGCGTTGGTGTCGACAGTCATTCGTGGGTGCGAAGATCACCTCACCGACGGCGGTATCGCCCAGCTGCTGGCCAACTGGGAGTACACGGCCGAAACCGAAGGCCTCGACCGGGTCAAGGGATGGGTCGACGGCTCGTCGCTCGATGCGTGGGTGATTGAGCGCGAGCTTCAGGATGCTCCGCAGTACTCCGAGACGTGGATTCGTGATGGCGGCACCCGCCCCGGCACCCCTGAATTCGATGAGCTCTACGCCGCCTGGCTCGACGATTTCGATGCGCGCGCGGTCACCCAGGTGGGATTCGGGTACGTGCTGCTTCGCCGCCCGGTCGAATCGCCGACACCGGGGGCTCCCGCTCCGCTCCGTCGGTTCGAGCGTCTCGACGGCGCTCGGGGCTCGAACCCGTCGGGGCTCGGCCAGTACTTCGCGACGAGCCTCTCGGGCCACGACTGGCAGTCGTCGCGTTCAGATAAAGAGCTGCTCGCGTCAACCGTGACGTACGCCCCCGATGTGACTGAAGAACGGCATTACTGGCCGGGCCAGGAGAACCCTACGGTGATGACGCTGCGTCAGGGCTCAGGGTTCGCGCGAACGGTTTCGCTCGACACGGCACTGGCGGCGCTGGTTGGGGCCTGCGACGGCGACTTGACGATCGGCCAGATCTGCGGTGCCATCGCACACCTGCTTGAGGTCGATGAGGCTTCTTTGGTGGCCGATGTGCTGCCGCGGATGCGTTCGCTCATCGACGATGGGTTTCTGCTGCCAGCCTGATCGATGTCGAACGGCGAACAGGCGTCAGGCTGACGTGACGAGGTGGCGAGCGAAGAACTCGGTGCTTCGCTGCCAGGAGTCGTGTGCGGAATCCGGTCGGTAGGCGTGTGCGTTGGTGTCGTTGAAGAATGCGTGACCCGCACCCGGGTAGGTGACGGCCTCGAAGTCAACACCCGATTCGTGCATCTGTTCGGTGAGGGCGGGCAGAGCCCCGAAGAGGTTCAGGTCGTCTTCGCCCACGAAGTAGAGAACCGGGCACTCGATCTCGGCGAGAAGTTCGTTCGTCAAGTTGGCGTAGCCGTAGAAGGGGGCGCTCGCTTTCACCCGCGCGTCGGCGACGGCCAGGCTGAACGCGTAGCTTCCGCCGAAACAGAACCCGGTGACGCCGATGCGACCGTCGACGCCCGGTTGCTGTTCGAGGTAGTCGACGCAGGCGATCAGTTTGGTGATTGCGGCGGCGGCGAACTCGGGCGCCGCGATGGGGGCCATCAGTTCGCGAAGGCGCGGTTGGGCCGCGCTTCGCTCTTCGGGGTCGGCTGCGAAGAGTTGCCGTTGCAGGTCGGCGGCGACCTCGGCGGTCACACCGAGCCCGCCCATCAGATCGGGGGCCAGCGCGAGATACCCTTCGGCTGCGTAGCGGTCGGCGATCGTCGTGATGTGTTCAACGAGCCCCCACACCTCATGGATCACGACGATGGCACCGCGCCATTGGGCAGGGTCGCCGTCGGGCGTGGCCACGTAGGCGGTGAACGGATGCTCGGCGGCACTGAGTTCGACAGAACCAGTCATGCGGGGTGGGCCTTTCGGGCGGGAGGGCTGGCAGGCGGGCAGACGGGCAGACGGGCAGACGAGCAGGCGGGCAGAGGTACTGGGTTACTGCCCGGCCGCGCGCAGCAGCCGCAGGGCATCCCGCCGCTTCGCCTGCTCGATCGGGTCGGGTACCGGCAGTGAGGCGAGCAGGCGCTGAGTGTAGGGGTGCTTCGGGTCTCCGAGCACCTCTGCCCCCGTGCCCTCTTCTACGAGCTTGCCTTTGAACAGCACAGCGATGCGGTCGGCCAACAGGTCGACCACGGCCAGGTCGTGGCTGATGAACAGGGCCGCAAAGCCGAACTCCCGCTGAAGCTCAGCGAAGAGTTCAAGCACGCGGGCCTGAACAGAGACGTCGAGCGCCGAGGTGGGCTCGTCGGCGATGAGCAGTGCCGGTTCGAGCGCAATGGCCCGCGCGAGGCTCGCACGCTGGCGTTGACCGCCCGAGAGCTCGTGCGGATACCGATCGCCGTAGCTCTTCGGCAGCTGCACGGCCTCGAGCAGCTCGTCGACTCGTGTTCTCGCAGCTCGCGGGTCGCGGGCTCGGCCGTGGATGACCAGCGGCTCGGCCACGCACTCTGCGATCGTCAGCAGCGGATTGAAACTCGAGGCTGGGTCTTGAAAGACGAACCCGATGTTCGACCGCGTCTTCTTGAACACCCGCTCGCGAACGCCGTTCATCTCGTGGTCGAGAACCTTCAGCGAACCCCCGGTGACCCTGGTGAGCCCGCCGATGGCTCGGCCGATGGTGGTCTTACCTGACCCCGACTCACCGACCAACCCGAGCACCTCGCCCGCGCGAATCTCGAAGCTCACACCGTCGACGGCAACGAACCCGCCGCGGCCGAGCCGCCCGGGGTATTCGATTCGCAGATCGGTTGCGACGACCACAGGGGCCGTGCTCTGCCACGACTGCTCGCGACCTGATGCCCGCTCGGCCGTCTGCAACGCGCCCTGGCCGATGTGCGGCACCGACGCGAGCAACTTCTTGGTGTAGTCGTTCTGCGGGTTCGAGAAGAGTGTCACGGCGTCGGCCTCTTCGACCACCTTGCCTTCGTACATGACTGCGACCCGATCGGCGAGGTCGGCGACGACACCCATGTTGTGCGTGATCAACACAATGGCCGTGCCAAACTCGTCGCGGCACCGCCGCAGAAGGTCGAGAATCTCGGCCTGCACGGTGACATCGAGCGCCGTGGTGGGCTCGTCGGCGACGATCAGCCCCGGATCGAGCACCAGCGCTTGCGCAATGACCACGCGCTGCTTCTGCCCGCCAGAGAACTGGTGCGGGTAGTAGTTGACCCGCGTCTCGGGGTCGGGAATGCCCACCTTCCGCAGAATGTCGATGGCCTTCGCTTTGGCCGCGGAGCGCGAGATCTTCGAGTGCGCCCGCAACCCCTCCATGATCTGCCAGCCCACCGTGTACACCGGGTTCAGCGCTGTCGAGGGCTCTTGAAACACCATCGACACGTCTGAGCCCCGGATGCCCCGCAGCTGTTTCTTCGTGAGAGTGAGCACATCGTTCGAGTCGGTTCCCGCGCGGTTCGACAGCACGATGGCTCCGCGCGCAGTAGCCGTCTCGGGCAGCAAGCCCAGGATCGTCTTCGCGGTCACGGTCTTGCCCGAACCGCTCTCGCCGACGATAGCCAGTACTTCGCCGGCGGCGACGCTGAGACTGACGCCGTCGACCGCCTTGATGGCACCGGCATCGGTGGAGAATGACACCTCGAGGTTGCGGATCGACACGACAGGAGCCTTGGAGGCGGCGGTTGCGGTGCCGATGTGTGCGGGGGAGCGTGCGGGTACGGGGCTATCGGTCACGATCGGCCTCACCTTCGGTGTCTTCGAGGCCGGCGAGTCCGGCGGGGCCCGCGGTAAGGGTTCCGCCGGGTACGACAGAGGTCTGTGCCACATCTCCCGACGCCGCAGAGACGGCGCGCCGACCACGCAGCCGTGGGTCGGCGAGGTCGTTCAGACTCTCGCCCACGAGGGTGACGCCGAGTACCGAGAGCACGATGGCGAGCCCGGGGAACACCGCCGTCCACCAGATTCCGCTGGTGACGTCGGAGAGCGACTTGTTGAGGTCAAAGCCCCACTCCGCCGCGGCCGTCGGCTCGATGCCGAACCCCAGAAACCCGAGGCCAGCCAGCGTGAGAACCGCCTCTGAGGCATTCAACGTGAAGATCAGCGGCAGCGTTCGGGTCGAATTGCGAAGGACGTGTCGGAACATGATGCGTGTGTTCGACGCACCGATGACCTTCGCCGACTCGACGAACGCCTCACCCTTGATGCGCACGGTCTCTGACCGGATGACCCGGAAGTACTGCGGAATGTAGACCACTGTGATGGAGATGGCCGCCGCGAGAATGCCGCCGTACAGGTTCGACTGGCCGCCCGAGATGACAATCGACATCACGATGGCGAGCAGCAACGACGGAAACGCGTAGATCGCGTCGGCCAGAACCACGAGGATTCGGTCGAGCCAACCGCCGAAGTACCCCGAAACGAGGCCGAGGAAGACCCCGAGGAAGATCGACAGGATGATCGCCACGACCATCACCTCGAGCGCGGTCTGAGCGCCCCAGATGACGCGGGAGAATACGTCGTACCCGCCCACGGTCGTTCCCCAGATGTGCGAACCGCCGGGAGCGAGCTGGGCACCGAACGGACCGTTGTCGTCGCGCAACTGAGAGAAGCCGTAGGGAGCGATGAACTGGGCGAAGACCGCGCAGATGACGAACACGGCTGTGATGATGAGGCCGATGACGAGCATGCCGCGCTGGAGCCCAACGCTCTGGCGCAGCTGGTGCACGACGGGCAGACGGGAGAACAGGCTCTGTTTCGGCGGCCGGGTGGCTTTCGTTGCCGGTGACGCGGTCGGCCCGCCTGCGGTCTCGGGTGCTGTTGTTGGTGCACTCACGATCAGTACCTCACCCTCGGGTCGATGAGCGCCGCAATGATGTCGACGATGAAGTTTGTCACGGCCACGATCACAGCCAGTAGCGCGACGATGCCCTGCACGGCGACGAAGTCGCGCGCGGCAAGGTACTGCGCGAGCTGGAACCCGAGGCCCTTCCACTCGAAGGTCGACTCCGTGAGCACCGCGCCGCCCAGCAGCAGCGCGATCTGCAGGCCGATGACGGTGATGATGGGTATCAGCGCCGGCTTGTACGCGTGCCGGCGAACCAGCCGATACTCGCTCACGCCGCGCGAACGTGCCGCGTCGACGTAGTCGGTCGAGAGCGTACCGATGACGTTCGTGCGCACCAACCGCAGAAAGACCCCGGCTGTGAGCAGCCCGAGCGCGATGGCGGGCAGCACCGCGTGAGTCAGAACGTCGCCGATGACGGCCGGGTCACCGGTCTGAAACGCGTCGATGAGGTAGATGCCGGTTCGGTTCGGCAGGTCTTGCATCTCGAACTCCGAACTCGTGGTGGCTCGGCCCGCGACGGGCAGAACGTTCAACCACACGGCGAAGATGAGCTTCAGCAGAATGCCGGCGAAGAAGACAGGAGTGGCGTAACAGAGAATGGCGAAGACGCGCAGTGCGGCATCCTGACCCTTGTCACGAAAGTAGGCGGCGAGCATGCCCAGCGGAATGCCCACGATGAACGCCACGATGAGGGCGTAGAACGCCAGCTCGAGGGTTGCTACGCCATAGGTGGCGAGAATTTCGGTGATGGGCCGGTTGTCGCTGATGCTGGTGCCGAAGTTGCCCGTGACGATCTGGCCGAGGTACTCGAAGTACTGCACCAGGATGGGCCGGTCGTAGCCGGCTGCATGGATGCGCTCCTGCAGTTGTGCGCCGCTGAGACGGCCGCCCAGGGCCGCGGTGATCGGGTCGCCCGTCGCCCGCATGAGAAAGAAGACCAGGGTCACCAGGATGAAGATGGTGGGAATGATGAGCAGGAAGCGAATGACGATGTAGCGACCGAGGCCTCCTCCGGAGGCCTTGCTCTTCGCAACGGGTGAAGCGGGGGAGGCCGGAGGTACCGGGGGTACCAGGGCCTGGGCGGTCGCTGTCATGGATGCCAATCGTCAGTGAAGGGTAGTGCTGTGCAGGTGATCGCTGTGCGGTGGTGCAGATTCTGGAACTCTTATGGCCCAGTGGGCCTGTGTGAGGGGGCGGCCCGTCGAAACGAGCCGCCCCCTCGGTGAAGCGATTCTAGCTAACGACTAGCCCTTCGTGAGCGCCGCGTAACGGAACTTGAACGACGCGTCGAGCGTGTCGGAGGCCCCGTTGACGGTCGAACCGACCACGGCAACCTGCGCGCCCTGCAGATAGGGGATCGTCGACAGATCGGCAGCGACTTTCGCCTGGATGTCTTGGATCTCTGTCGTGCGGGCAGCCGAATCGGTCTCGCCGACCTGCTTCGTGATCTCGTCTTGCACCGCAGTGTTGTTGTAGTGGTTGGCGAGGAAGCTGTCGGCCGAGAAGAACGGGGTCAGGTAGTTGTCGGCGTCGGAGTAGTCGGGGAACCAGCCGAGCTGGTACTCCGGGTAGACGTCTTTCGTACGGTCTTTGGAGTACTGCACGTAGTCGGTCGTCTGCAGGTTGACCGTGAACAGGCCGCTCGACTCGAGCTGGTCTTTGATGAGCGCATACTCATCGCCTGACGACGGGCCGTAGTGCTCGGAGACGTACTGAAGGTTCAAGACGATCTTGTCGGTGACGCCGGCTGCGGCCAGGGTGGCCTTCGCCTTGTCGAGGCTGGGCTTGCCCGAACCGTCGCCGTAGAGGTCTTTCAGTACGGTGGTGGCACCGGTCAGACCCGCGGGAACGTAGGAGTACAGCGGCGTGTAGGTGCCCTTGTAGACCTGCGAGGCGATGGCGTCACGGTCGATGAGGTCGGCGACGGCCTTGCGCACGGCGAGTGCCTTGGCGGGGTCGGCGTCGGCCGTGGTGGCGCCGAACGGCTGGGTGTTGAAGTTGAACACGATGTAGCGGATCTCGCCGCCGGGACCGTCGACGACCTTGACCTTGTTGTTCGTGCTCAGGTCGGCCACGTCGGTCGCCGACAGGCTGCGGAACGCGACGTCGATGTTGTTCTGTTGGATGTCGAGCTTCAGGTTGGCAGACTCGGCGTAGTACTTCACATTGACCGTCTTGGTCTTCGCGGCGCCCAGCAGACCCTGGTAGTTCGGGTTCGCCACGTACTGAATAGTGTTGTTGAAGTCGTAGCTCTTGATCATGTACTGGCCGGCGAAGGCGTTGCCCTTGACGATGTCGGCGTCGGAGGTGAGCGCAGTGGCCGAGAAGACCTGCTCATCGACGATGGGGCCGGCCGGGCTCGAGAGCACCTGCGGGAAGGTCTGGTCGTTTGCCGCCTTCAGCGTGAAGACCACGGTGGTGGGGTCGGGAGCCGCAGTGCTGGCGAGGTTGCCAAGCAGTGACGACGGGCCGTTCTGGTCGGCGATGGCCAGTTGGCGGTCGAAGCTGAACTTGACGTCAGAGGAGGTGAGGTCGTCGCCGTTGGCGAACTTCAGGCCGCTCTTGAGTTTCACCGTGTACTGGGTGGGTGTGGTGAATGTGGCCGACTCGGCGATGTCGGGTTTGACGTCGGGGCTGCCGTAGGGGGTGTTCATCAGGAACGGGTAGACCTGATTCATCACGGCGAACGAACCGTTGTCGTACGAACCGGCCGGGTCGATGGTGGTGATCTTGTCGGTGGTGCCGATGGTGATCGAGCTGGCTGCGGAGCCGGTCGACGATGAGTTGTTCGAGTTGCCTGAGCAACCGGCGAGCACGAGCGCCGAGGCGGCGAGCCCTGCGGCTACACCGACCAGTCGCTTTTTGGTGAATGCGGACGACATGGACGTCTACCTCTTTCAGTTTGCTGTTTGCTGTGTAACCAGTCTTAACACACCGAAAGCGAGGCAAAGTTCAATTCGCCGAAATGTTTACAGCAACGCAATGAATGGATGCACAGCGAAAGGGCCCCGACGGTTTTCGTCGGGGCCCTTCAGCTGTGGTGCGAGGGTGGTGCGTGGTGCGGGTGGTGCGGGGTGTTACTTGGTGTTGACGGTGATCTTCGCGACACCCACGAGCAGGCCGGCCTTGACGGCGGTCGTGTTGTAGGTCTTGTTCAGCAGTGCGGCAGCGTCAGCTGACACGTGCACGGTCGTGCCCTCGAGGATCGCGGTACCGTTCGTACCGGTCTGCAGCGGCTTCAGCGTTGAACCATCGAGATCGAACAGGAATGCCTGCTTCGCGACTGATGCACCGTTCGCGGCGACATCACCGTAGAGCTTCGAGGTGCCCGGGTCGATGGTGAAGTTCGTGAGGTCGACCTCGATACCGCCACCGGTCAGGCTCAGACCCGAACCGGCGTGATCGATGGTGCCCTGCACGTAGGGGCGGTACGACTGGGCCGGGTCGTAGTACTTCACGTTACCGCCCGTGATCGGGAACGCGAGAACGCCGGCCTGTGACAGGGTTGCGGTACCGATGACACCGGGGGTGAGGGAGAGGCTCTTCAGTGCGGCGAGGAACCCGGCATCGACCGTGACCTCGGTATCGACACCCGACAGGGCCGGGATCGTCGCGATCGGGGTGCCGTTCGTGGAGGCCGAAGCTGAAGGAGACGACGTCGATGACGATGTCGTTGAGGAGGTCGAGCAAGCGGCGAGAGAGAACGCGAGCAGACCCGACGCCGCGATAGCGAGCGAGACAGTTTTGATGTTGCGCATGAGGGGGAGTCCTAACAGGCTGTGTGCGAGAAGCGGTTGCCATCTCGATAGCAGTAGTTCGGTCACCCCCACAAAAAGGTTTGGTCTCGTGTAAAAAGGCCACGCCGAGCGAGGAGCCCAACGAGTACGACGACGATGGCGAGGGCGAAGGAGACGCGAGCGACGGCAAGGGTGGGAACGAGCAGCTGCGCGGTGAGGGCGAGGGGAACGGCCATCCATTCCCACCGCCCGCTGAGGGCGACGAACGGTACGAGCAGCAAGGCGTACCAGGAGTAGTGCGGGGTCACGACGAGCAGTGTGACGCCGATCATCACCACCTGGCCGAGCCAGGGATTCTCAGGGTCGGTGCGTCGCCACACCAGCACGGCGGTGACAAGAAGAATGAGCGCGGCGAGAACGAGCGCGCCGGTTCCAGGGGCGACGATCGAGAGCAGGGCGAACCGGCTGCCGTCGTCGTAGCCCTCTTCAGAGAGGTAGCCCGGCAGATACCCGATCACCGCAATTCCCGTCGAGAGAATGTAGGGAATGTACAGGGCGACGAAGGTGAGTACGGCCCCGAGAATCACCTTCCAGGGCTGCCTCCGCAGCAGTGCGGGGGCCGCGATGACGGGCACGAGTTTCACCGCAATGCTGACTCCGAGGCTGACGCCACCGAAGAAGCTCGTCGGGGTTCCGCGCCGCCCGCGCGACACGAGCAGGGTGGCAGTGAGTGCGAGCAGCGCGGCCAGAGCATCCACGTGCGAATTCGTGATGGCCTCGGTGGCGACGAACGGGCTCCACGCCCAGAGGGCGGCCCAGCGCACGTTCATTCCGCGCCGGCGCAGTGCCAGAACGAGGGCGAGTGTGATCGCAATACAGATGAGGAGCCCGGTCAGCTGGAAGGGCCAGTACTCGGCGCTGCTGCCGACCACCGATCGCACGGCGAAGAAGTAGATCTCAGCCGCAGGGGGGTAGATGGTGTGCACCTGCGGGCGGTTGATGGTGGTGCAGAGAACCACGAACGAGGGCACGCTGATGGTGCGTTCGACGCGCACGCCGTCGCACTGCGGGCGGCCGTCGGCGTCGAGCACCGAAGGGGGAAACAGCCACGGCGTGCGAAACTGCGCCAGCGCGTCGTCGGCCGGGGTGTATCGATAGGGGGAAATGCCCTCGGTCTGAACGATGCCGTCCCACGCGTAGCGCGCCGAGTCGGTGCTCGTGTTGGGCGGCCCGGCGAGGGCGGATGCCCCCAACACTGCCGATCCGGCGAGTACCAGCGCCACCGCCGCTTTCGCGGGCACCCGGCAGAGCAGCCACACTGCGAGCCCGAACAGCGCCCAGAGCGCAGCGGTGTACCCGATGATGCCGCCCGCGCCGGCACCCTCGCCGGCCGCGCCGGGGTCGAAGAACCCGAGCGTCGTGACCGAAAGCACCGTGAGCGCCGCCATCGCCGCGAGAACCAGCGCCACGACGCCGACACGAATCGCACCACCGAAGCCTCGGCTCGCGGAGTGCTGTCGGCCGGTCACACGCTCATCTTGCCATCACAAAGATGCCGTGTCCCGCCCAATTCGCGTTCGGCTCCGAACTACAGTCACCACAAGCGATTAGATGGGGATCATGCTGCGACGACTGCTGCTGAACATGCAACGTGCTGTTGCCGCGCCCAGCCGCAACCCTCGGCTCGCCGTTGTCATCGGGCGTCTGCTCGCAACGGCGTTCCTCGTGTGTTTCGGTACCGGGCTCTACTCCCATTTCCTGCAGGAACCGCTGCCGTGGATGCACTTCCCCACCCAGCCGAGCAACCTGTACCAGTACACGCAGGGCATCCACATCACCGCCGGAATCGCGTGCTTTCCGCTACTGTTCGGCAAGTTGTACACGGTGTTCCCGAACCTGTTCGAGACCCCGCCGATCACCGGCATCGGCTCTCTGCTGGCCCGGGCATCCATCGCCGTCTTCGTGGGCGCATCGCTCGTCGAGATCACCATCGGCCTGCTGAACACGTTTCAGTTCTATCCGTGGCCGTTCGGCTTTCGTGAGGTGCACTTCGCGCTGTCGTTCGTGATCATCGGTTCGCTCGCCATTCACATCGCCGTGAAACTGCCGATCATTGCGCGGTATTGGCGCAAACGAGACGGCTACCGCCCCGAGGTGTCGTTCGACGCCGACGAACAGTCGGCTCTGGATGCCCCCCTCATCGATGTGCCCCGACCCGTTCTGGGCACACCCCTCGAGCCTGTCGCGTCGAAGGTGGCCTCGCAGGCATCGGGTCTCACCGGTCGCGTCTTCGCGTGGATCGACGGCACCCCTCGCCCTCAGCCCCGCACCTCACGGCGCACCTTTCTCGCCACCGTCGGTGCGAGCGTTGCGGCCGTAGTGCTGCTCACCGCGGGTCAGTCGTTCGCCGTTCTCAAACCGTTCAATGTCTTCGCCCCCCGCGAAAAGGGAATCGGGCCGAACCAGGTGCCCGTGAACCGCACCGCTATGGCCGCGCAGGTGACCGACACGGCGATGGATGCGGCGTGGGCGCTTCGCATTACAAACGGCACAACGACGGTCGCTTTCACCCGGGCCGAGCTGTTGGCCATGCCGCAGACCACCGTGAACCTGCCGATCGCGTGTGTTGAGGGATGGAGCCAGATGGCCACCTGGTCGGGCGTACGCCTGCACGACCTGGTGGGCAGGGTGGCGCCCGATGGAGCCGCGCTTCGCATCACGAGCCTCGAGAAAGAAGGTGGCTACCGTGTCACGCAGATGGGCTCCGAGTACGTGAGCGATCTCTCGACTCTGGTGGCACTCACCCTGAACGGTGAGACGCTCGACATCGACCACGGGTACCCCGCGCGCATGATTGCGCCCGGTCGCCCCGGGGTGCTGCAGACAAAGTGGCTCGACCACGTGGAGGTGATGTGATGCGCGAGGTTGACGACGTGGGCGACATCCGCAGGTTCCGGCTCGCTCGCGCGATTCTCATCGGCGTGGGGGTGCTCGGCCTCCTTCTCGGGGCCATCGAACTGGTGATGAAGCAGACGCCCATTCAGATCGTGGGCGTCGCCGTGTGGATGCTCGGCGCAATCATTCTGCACGACGCCATTCTGTCGCCGCTGGTGCTCGGCATCAGTGTGCTGGCGAGGCGAGCGGGGCATCGGGTCTCGAAGGGCGTGCTGGCCATCATGCAGGGCGCCGTCGTGGTGGGCTCGATCATGACCCTGCTTGTGGTGCCTGAGGTGTACGCGAAGACGCTCGGCCCCAACCCCACCGTGCTGACGTTCGACTACGCCCAGCGCCTCGGCGTCATGTGGCTGGTCATCGCGGCCCTCACAGCCCTTACCTGCATCCTCTACACGCGACGGGCTGCGAAGAATCGGTTGCAGCGGCAGTAGCGCTGTTTCAGTCAGTCGGTGCCGGCGTCGAACGCCGCGCCCTCGGAGGCGGCGTCGGTTGCCCGCCCGAGTGCGTCGGCAGCCGCGTCGGGCGATGTGGTCGGGTCGAGAATCTCCCGTGCCTCGCCCGCCTCGAGCGCGCCGATGAGCTCGGCCGTCGCCCCGCCGATGATGCCCGATGCGGCATACTGCTCGAGCCTGGCACGCGAGTCGGCGATGTCGAGGTTTCGCATGGTCAGCTGCCCGATACGGTCGCCAGGGCCGAAGGCCGCGTCGCCGACGCGCTCCATCGAGAGCTTGCCGGGGTGGTAGCTCAGCAGCGGGCCGGTGGTGTCGAGAATGGTGTAGTCGTCACCGCGACGCAGTCGCAGAGTGACTTCGCCCGTGACAGCAGAACCGACCCAGCGCTGGATGCTCTCGCGGAGCATGAGCGACTGCGGGTCGAGCCAGCGGCCCTCGTACATGAGGCGCCCGAGGCGACGGCCCTCCGCGTGATAGTTCGCCACCGTGTCTTCGTTGTGGATGGCGTTCAGCAGCCGCTCGTACGCGATGTGCAGCAGCGCCATACCGGGGGCCTCGTAGATGCCACGGCTCTTGGCCTCGATGATGCGGTTCTCGATCTGGTCTGAGACGCCGAGGCCGTGACGGCCGCCGATGGTATTCGCTTCGAGCACCAGGGCAACGGCGTCGGTGAACTCGACACCGTTGAGGGCCACGGGCCGGCCAGCTTCGAAGCGCACCGACACGACCTCGGTGAGTACCTCGACGTCGTCGCGCCAGGCAGCGACACCCATGATGGGTTCGATCAGGTCAAGACCCGAGCTCAGCTCTTCGAGGAGCTTGGCCTCGTGCGTTGCGCCCCAGATGTTCGCATCGGTGCTGTACGCCTTCTCGGTGGCGTCGCGGTACGGAAAGCCCCGGGCGACGAGCCACTCGCTCATCTCGGTGCGGCCGCCGAGCTCGTTGACGAAATCTGAGTCGAGCCACGGCTTGTACACGCGAAGGCGCGGGTTGGCCAGGAGGCCGTAGCGGTAGAACCGCTCGATGTCATTGCCCTTGTAGGTGGAGCCGTCACCCCAGATGTCGACACCGTCGTCTTTCATGGCACGCACGAGCATCGTGCCGGTCACCGCGCGGCCGAGCGGGGTGGTGTTGAAATAGGTCTTGCCACCGGAGCGGATGTGGAACGCGCCGCACTGGAGGGCATTCAGGCCCTCTTCGACCAGTGCGCTCTTCGCATCGACGAGACGGGCGATCTCAGCTCCGTACTCGAGGGCACGGTTGGGTACCGAGTCGATGTCTGGTTCGTCGTACTGGCCGATATCAGCCGTGTACGTGCAGGGCACTGCGCCCTTCTCCCGCATCCAGGCAACCGCACAGGAGGTGTCGAGCCCTCCGGAGAATGCGATACCGACTCGTTCACCGACGGGGAGACTGCTCAAGACCTTAGACACACCGAAAGCCTAGTAGAGGTGGGTGTGCCCCCGAGACGCCTAGTTGTTGCCGACGGTGCAGGTCTGCTCAGCTGCCGTCTGGCCGCTCACGTTCGTGGGCAGCGAGACTGAGGTCGACGTGGGTGTGGGTGTCGGTGTTGCCGCGCCCGTCTCGGTGGGCGTCGGAGTCGGAGTACCGGTAGCCGCGGGCGTCGCGGTTGCCGCGGCCGAAGGGTCGGCCTCGGCCGCGATGCCGGTCTTACCGGTGAGCGTGATGGGCTTGTTCTGTTGCAGGGCAGTATTGAGCAGCTTCGCCGCAGTGGCGTCGGGTATTACGCGATTGACATCGTCGGGGTCGGTGACTGCGGGGTACTGAACGAAGACCAGGCTGCTGAGACTCACATTCTTCAGCGCGAGCGCAATGGAGACGAGGGCAGTGGGGTCGGTCAGCGTGGTGGAGAACTGCATGTTCGACAGCGCCGCGTTGGCGAGCGAGTACAGAGAGATGGGATTGGCCAGCACGCCGGCGCTGGTGATCTTGCGCATCAGTGACGACAGAAACACCTGCTGATTGCTGATGCGACCGAGGTCACTGCCGTCGCCCACGCCGTGGCGGCTTCGTACGAAGGCAAGCGCTTCATCGCCCACGAGGGTCTGCTCTCCGGCAGCCAGATCGAGGCCGGTGTAGGCATCGGTCACGGGGGTGGCGAGGCACACGCTCACACCGCCGACGGCGTTCGACATGGCGATCACACCGTCGAAGCTGATGACCGCAGCGTAGGGAATGCTGAGGCCGGTCATCTTCTCCACGGTCAGAACGGTGCAGGAGAGGCCGCCGCGCGACAGCGTGGTGTTGAACATAGCGAGATCAGTGGCGTCGACCGTGCCCTTGCCGCTCGGGTCGGGGCACTCGGGAACCGGCACCATGAGGTCGCGCGGAATGCTGATGACCGTGGCATTGGTGTGATCGGCCGAGACGTGCAGCAGCATAGTGACGTCGTTGTTGCCGACCCCGGAGCTGGCATTCTGATTCGCCGAGTCTGTGAAGCCGGTTCCCTGGTTCGTGCGTGTGTCGGTGCCCACCAGCAACAGGTTCACCTCACCGTCGATAGCCCCGACGCTCGGGATTGCCGCCGCGGTCGAACCGGGCAGCTGCGCGAGTTGGATACCCGGTTTGATGCGCCCGACCGTCTGCCAGACAGCGATGGCTGCGACCGACGTCGAACTCACCGCGAGCACCACGATGCAGGCAAGAAAGATCTTGGCGGCAGTGGCGACGGGGCTCTGGGTGGGGCGGCGACCGTGTTTCAGCGGGGTCTCGTGTGCAGTCATACGTCGGCTGGGCTGCCCTCTCGTAACGGTCATTCGTGTCACCATGGTGCCGTACGATTGCTGGGAACTCCGTCGATTACGGCGTTTCTACCTGAAATTCTTTGCAGATGCCCAGAATTTCGCTCACTCGTGCCCGAGTCGGCAGAAGGTGCGACCGTCGCGGCTCCAGGTCTGGGTGACGCGGAGGCCGGTCATCCGGGCCCTGGTTTCGAGAGCCGAACTGCCGATCTGGGCCCAGGGAAACGAGGCGCTGACCGCGCCGCTGTTGTCGTCGAGCGTGACGGTGCAGTCGAAGGTGGCGTCGGTGGCAGGATCGGTCTGCACTTCGACAAGAACGCTGCCACTCGGTGAGAGCAACTCGGCGCAGCGTTCGAGCATGAGCGACACGTCGCCGCCGATGCCGATGTTGCCGTCGACCAGCAGCAGGGTCATCCATTCTCCCTCGAGGGGGAGGGGTTCGAAGACGCTGCGCTTCAGCACGGGGATGCCGGCCTGCTCGGCCACGTCGATGGCGGCCTGCGAGACGTCGATGCCGAGCGCCACATACCCAGCGGTCAGCGCGGCTTTCACCATGCGGCCGGGGCCGCACCCGATGTCGAGAAGCGGGCCTGTGCCCTCTTCGATGAGGCTCATGTCGGTGGCGTCTGCTGCGGCGCTCCAGCGGCTGACATCCATCACGACGGCGTCGTGCTTGCCGAAACCGTCGGGGATGAGCAGCAACTGGCCGTCGTTCGCCAGGGCGCGGGCGTAGGGTTCGCCGCCGCCGGCGCCGAAAGTGGGCGTCATTCTCAGACCATCGAGACGAGTCGGCGGGCTGCGCGGGCTGCCCGGGCGGGCTGCGTCACGCGCTGCTGCGGCAACTGCTGCGGCAACAACTGGGCCTGGGGCTGATGCAACTGGTGCAGCTGAGCCGTGGCGAAGACGCGGGCGAAACGACTGGTGGGCGCGGTGATGGCCACCTCGACCGCATCGTCGACCGTGTCGACGTCGGTGAGTTCGGGCAGCATTCCCACGCGGAGGTGCGCGTCGTGCAGGCGGCGCAGCTGCTGTGCGCCCGTGTCGTCTTGTGACATGCCGACACCGCGGATCAGTGATCCCGTGGGGTTTGAAAGGGCGAGCGCCCAGAACCCTCCGTCGGTCGCAAAACCGAACCATGCGTCGATGCTCTCGGTGGCAGCATCGCCGGTGACCGGGTGCGCCAAGCGGGTCTGCCACGACGCCGGTGCAGTGTGTGCGGCAGCCCACGCCACGACGGGGGCGAGATCTTCGTGGGTCAACTGCGGGGTGTCCATGCCGACGAGCAGCGTGGGGCCCGTGGCTTCGTCGAAGAGGGCTGCCAGCCGGTCATCCAGCCCACCTGATGACTGCGGCACGATTTCGAATCCGCGCGCTTCAGAGGGGGCGTTGTCGGGGTTGCCGTCGAACGCCAGAACCCGACGGTCAGCGGGAAGGGTGCGTACCACCTCGAGGGTGTCGGCAAGGCTCGCTGCGGCGACGGCCGCGGCCTGGCCGGCCGTGAGGTCGGGGGTCAGACGGGTCTTCACCCGGCCGGGTATGCACTCTTTGGCAATGACGATGATGGTGAGCAACTGCGACTCCTCTGACGATAAATCTGCGGCGAGGGCAGATGCACCCTCGAGCAGTCTTCGGAGCCGGTACTCGTTTCGGTGGTTCGCTGAGCGAACGTTCAGCTGTGCTTGACTTCGGCGAGCAAACGAGACATGTCGTTGATCGCCACAATGGTTCCGCGCAGGGTTCCGGTGACCTTCGAGCGCCCCACCCGTGGGGCGTACGACGTGTCGATCTCGCGGATGCGCCAGCCTCTCGTCGACGCACGCAACACCATTTCGAGCGGGTAGCCGCTGCGTCGGTCTTCGATGCCGAGCGCCAGCAGCCGTTCACGATGCCCGGCGCGCATGGGCCCCAGATCTTTCAGGTCGATTCCGGCACGCCACCGGATGAGCGTGCTGAGCGCTCGGTTCGCGAGCCTCGCGTGCAACGGCCAGGAGCCTCGCCCGGTGGGGCGGCGGCGGCCGAGCACGAGATCAGCCGTGTTCGAAAGCAGAGCATCGACCAGTCTCGGCAGCTCCGCCGGATCCATCGACGCATCTGCATCGCAGAACGCCACGATGTCGGCCGTGGCGGCGACCAGACCGGCGTTCGCGGCCGCGCCGAAGCCACGGCGTGCTTCGCTGACGACGGTAGCACCGTGGGCGCGAGCGACATCGGCTGAGCCATCGGTAGAGCCGTTGTCGACAACGATGCCGCGGTACCCCTCCGGCAGGCGGCCGAGCACCCAGGGCAGGGCGCCGGCCTCGTTGAGGCAAGGAAATACGACGTCGACAGAGAACTCAGGCATGAGTCGAGGGTAGGGCAGTTGAGGGTGGGGCAGTTGAAGGTGTCGAGACGGCGGCCCGGAGGGGGGCGGTGGCGAACTCGCGCACGCCCTGCTCGAAGGTGACGGCGGGCATCCAGTGCAGTTCGAGACGCAGGCGCTCAGACGAGGCCGTGATGTGTCGCACGTCGCCGAGGCGGTATTCGCCCGTGGTCACCGGGGCCGGGCCGTTCGACCAGCGGCTCAGTTCGGTGGCGAGGTCACCGATGGTGTGCACTGTTCCGCTGCCCACATTGAAGGCGCGAAAGGCGCCTCCCGGGTTCGGCAGGGCGGTGTTGTCGATGGCGGCAAGGTTGGCGGCGGCCACGTCTCGAACGTGAACGAAGTCTCGGCGTTGCAGGCCGTCTTCGAAGACCCGGGGCGCCTCGCCGCGTTCGAGTGCCGAGCGGAACAGCGACGCCACCCCCGCGTACGGCGTGTTCTGTGGCATGCCGGGCCCGTACACGTTGTGGTACCGCAGCGCGACCGCGCGTCCTCCGGTCGAACGGGACCACGCTGTGGCGAGGTACTCCTGCGACAGCTTGCTCGAGGCGTAGACGTTGCGCGGGTCGAGGGGGGCGTCTTCGAAGATGAGTGCAGGCTCGAGTGGCACGCCCGTTTCGGTGTCGACGGGGTCGAAGCGCCCTGCCTCGAGATCGGCGACGAGCCGGGCGGGTGGCCTGACCGTCTCGCCTCTGCTGCCTGCGCTGCCCGTGTCATCGGTCTCGCCCGTTTCGATGCTGCCGGTACTGGATGCGCGGCGGTAGCTGCCCTCGCCGTAGACCACCATCGACGACGCCAGCACCAGCCGGTCGATGCCCGCGGTCGTCATGGCGGCGAGCAGAATCGCGGTGCCGAGTTCGTTGCTCGCCACGTAGTCGGGAGCGTCGAGAAAGTCGACTCCGAGCCCGACCTTGGCCGCCTGATGGCAGACGACGGTGACGTCCACGAGGGAATCAGCAACGGCTGCGGGGTCGGTCATGTCGCCGAGCCGGAAGTCGACGCGTGGGTCGAGCCCGGCGGGCCGGCCCAGCTGCGCCGCGTGCACGTCGGGTCGCAGCGAGTCGAAGACGCGTACCGCCCAGCCCTGCTCGAGGGCGGCCGTGACGATGGCGCTGCCGATGAACCCGGCGCCGCCCGTGACGAGAAGGGTTCTGGGTTCGTGGCTCGAAGCGCTCGCGGGCTGCGTGACCGAGGTGGGGTGGTCGCTCACGATGCTGCGCCAGAGACGGTTGCTGCGGCAGAGACGGTTGCTGCGCCAGAGACGGTTGCGGCGGGCGGGTACGCGAGAACAGCGGCCACTTCGGCGGGCGCGATCAGGTCGCGCGGGGCGTAGTCGGCGGGGATCGCCCGGATGATGGCCTCGATGGCCCCGACGATGCGCGGCTGGGCTGCGGCGAGGCGCTCGAACACCAGCTCGGCGCTCACCGAGTCGTCGTCTAGCGACGCAGACGCAGACGCAGACGCGTCAGCCGCAGGCGCAAGACCCGCATCGGCATCGGTGACGAACGACAGGTTCACTGTGCCGATGGTGAGTTCGGCGGCGAGCGTCACCTCGGGCACCAGGGTCATGTTCACCGTGTGGGCCCCGGCCGCGCGAAACCACAGCGACTCGGCGCGCGTCGAGAACCGCGGGCCCTGAATGACCACGACCGTGCCCGTCGAAGCGAACACCTCGCCCGCTTCGGTGAGCGCCCGCGCCGCGATGCCGTGAAGTTCAGGGCAGAACGGGTCGGCCGCAGCCAGGTGCTGCACGCTGCCCCGGTCGAAGAACGTGTCGGGTCGGCCCGACGTGCGGTCGAGGAACTGGTCGGTCAGCACGAGGGTTCCGGGCGGGTACTCGGGGCTGACGCCGCCCACGGCGGCCGACGAGACGATGGCGCGCACGCCGAGCGATTTCAGCGCCCAGATGTTCGCACGGTAGTTGATGAGATGAGGCGCCACCGAGTGGTCTGACCCGTGCCGGGTGAGGAACGCTACGCGCCGACCGCCGAGCTCTCCGACCGTGATGGTGCTCGAGGTGGGGCCGTATGGCGTGTCGACCGTGAGCGTCTCCGATGACGCGGGGTCGAACAGCGAGTAGAGCCCCGAGCCCCCGATGACGGCGACGGTCGCGGTGGCGGCGTGGTGGTGTGACATGCGTTTAACGTAACAGCGACCGAGCAGGAACGCGGGTGGGGCGCGTGGGGCTTTACTCGGCGGCAGCCCCGTGCGTACGTGCCACCAGCGACTGCACCTCCGGCAGCCGCTCGATCTCGTTGAACGAGTACACGTGCAGCCCTGCTACTCCCACGCGCTGCAACTGCGGCTCGGCCGCGAGCTCGGCGATGAACGGCGCCGGGTCGAAATCGCGAGACCTCAGCAGCCCGCCCGCCACACCGGCGCTTCGCTTCAGGAAGCCGAGCGAGCTGCCAACGCCGATGCGCGCCGAGAGCGAGATGAGGCGCGATCGTCTGAGTGCCCCGGGCACCCCGACCCAGAGCGGTGCCGTCACGCCCGACGCCCGCAGCTGGGCGGCGTAGGTGCCGATGGTCTCGGCCGAGAAACAGAGTTGAGTGACGACCTTGTCGACGAAGGGGGCCCGCTCGAGCAGGTGCTTCGAGAGCTGGTCGGGGCTCTGGTGGGGGTGGCCCTCGGGGTATCCGGCGATGCCGAGCGACAGCTGCGGTGCGCGGTCGACGATGTCGTGGATGAGTTCGAGACTGGTGGAGTACGAGCCGGCCGGGGAACCGCCGTCGCCTGAGACGACGAAAGCTTCGCCGATACCGCTGTCGTGCATCCGGAGCAGAATGCTTTCGAGTTCGCCGCGGCTGGCGATGGCGCGGGCAGAGAGGTGCGGCACCACACCGAAGCCGAGGCGTGCAAGCTCGATCGACGCACGCACGGTACGTTCGACGCCGTGCTGCGGCAGGCTGGTGACGGTGAGGGTCACGGCAGAGGTGTCGGCGAAGGTGCGTGCGAGCCGGTCAGCGACACCGTCGGCGGGAATGATTTCAAAACGCAGTGCGGTCACCCACCCAAGCGTGTCACATGCCGGCTACAGGTCGCCGACCACCTCGGGGTCTTGAACGGTGGGAACAGCGGTGCTCGTCGGTGGCCGCGAGTGCCGAGGGTGAACTTCGGCGCCCTTCGCGAGATGCACCTCGAGCGGTTGGCCCGCATCAGAGAGTTTCTCAGACGAGATCCAGATCGACTCCGGATGCACGTCGTCACCTGCCCGTACATCTTCGGCCGTGCGCAGCTTCGCCACCCGGTGTATGAGGGTGCCGAAGCCGAGCTTCACCACGACGTCGGCCACGCACAGCGCGATTTGCATCGTCGTGGCCCACGCGCCGCCATCGCCGAAGATCTGGATGAGGAAGACGATCGGGTAGATCACCCAGCCCGAGAGCAGCACAATCGCCGCGTTCTTCAGCAGAACAGCCGCCCGAGGGGTGACGTTCGGAAGCGATTTCTGTACGGCGCCGATGAGCACGATGTTGGTGGCGATCCAGAACACCACGCTGATGCCGCCCCAGAGCAGGGTCGACACGCGGTTCTCGCCGCCATCGACGATGATCGCGCCCATGAAGCCGCAGAAGATCATCAGAAACGAGAAGCCGCCAGCCATCAGCTGTGTGCGCCGCAGGTGGGCGCCGGTGAAGGTACAGACGGCGAGCAACTCGAACGTGAGGAGTGGAACGGTGACCGACCAGTCGCTGTAGCGCAGAGCAAAAAGCGAGACGGTCGAATCGGTGGGCGAGTACGCGCCGCCGGAGTGGGTGTAGCTCAGCAGCAGGGTGAGCAGCAACCCGATGTACGAGACGAAGGCGATGCCCGTGATGCTGAGCCGTGCCACGACGGCCGGACGAAAGCGTGAACCGACCTCAGCCTGCGTGACGATGCTGCGCATGAACCCGGCGAGCAGGGCGAGACCGGCGAGAACAAAGAAGTACAGAGTGAGCTGGAACTCGGCCGTTGTGAGGGTGGCGGTCCAGGGAGGAATGAGGTTCATTGACGCTCCTAGACTCGAGCTCGGCCGGCCGGAGCCGCGGTGTGCGCCACCGAACCCGGTTCGGGAAGAAAAAAGAGACCGCTGCCACTGTTCGCCGACTCCATGAGCGCGTCGATCCACTCCCTGTTTATAGAGGGAACGCGCGAGCCGAAGAACCGGTAGTAGAGAGTGCTGCTGGCGTCGAGCCAAATAGAACTGCGGCCGCTGCCGACCTCAGCCGAATCGTTCCAGGAGAATACAAAGCTCTCCCGGCGGCGGAGTTTGGCGGTGATGACAATCTGGAGATGCTGGAGAGCCCGGTCATCGAAACTGATCTCGATGCTGGGGCTCCCGTAAAGCAGTAGGCCCAAAACCCGGCCTGTCTAGAGGTCTTTGGGGTCTGTATCGGCTGCCGCGCCGCCCGAGGCCGTGTCTTCATCGGTCTCGGCATTGTGGTTCTGCTGGGTGTCGGTTGACGTGTCGGGAGTCTCATCTTTTTTGTCGCTCATGAACACCAAAATACGCGGGGCTGTGCGGGAGCTGCGGCTACTGCCCTGGGGACTTGTGCGGAGGGCGACGCGGGGCTAGCATCGTGCGCTTTCTGCGCCCTACGACATGCTCAGCACTCCACCACATTCAGTGCCAGGCCCCCGCGCGATGTCTCCTTGTACTTGTCTTTCATGTCGGCACCGGTCTCGCGCATGGTCTTGATCGCTTGATCGAGCGAGACGTGGTGCTCACCGTCGGTGCGCACGGCCATGCGGGCGGCCGTGATGGCCTTCACCGCCCCCACCGCATTCCGTTCGATGCACGGAATCTGCACGAGGCCGCCCACCGGGTCGCAGGTGAGGCCCAGATTGTGTTCGATGCCGATCTCGGCCGCCATCTCGACCTGTTTCGGTGTGCCGCCGAGCACTTCGGTGAGCCCGGCGGCCGCCATCGAGCAGGCCGACCCGACTTCGCCCTGGCAACCGACTTCGGCGCCCGAAATCGATGCGTTCTCTTTGAAGAGGATGCCGACGGCGGTGGCCGCGAGCAGAAACCGCACCACCCCGTCATCGGTGGCCCGTGGCACGAACTCTGTGTAATACGACAGAACGGCCGGGATGATGCCGGCGGCCCCGTTCGTCGGAGCCGTCACCACGCGCCCGCCCGCCGCGTTCTCCTCGTTCACGGCGAGAGCGTAGAGGGTGACCCATTCCATGGCCCGTAGGGGGTCGGACGGGTCGAGGTGAGCCTCGAGCTGGGCCCGTTGGGCCGCGGCACGGCGGCGTACCTTGAGGCCACCGGGAAGAATGCCGGGGGTCGAGCATCCGCGCTCAATTGTCTGCTGCATCACGTGCCAGATGTGCAGCAGCTCGGCACGCACCTCCGCCACGGTTCGCCACACCAGTTCGTTCGCGAGAACCAGGTCGCTCACGCGCATTCCGGTGCTCTCGCAGAGCGCTACGAGCTCATCGCCGCTCGAGAAGGGGTACGGAACGGGCGTGGGGTCTTTCACGACGACCTTCTGACCTGTCTCGTCTTCGTCGACCACGAAGCCACCGCCGATCGAGAAGTACTCGCGCAGTTCTAGGGGTTCGCCGGCACTGTCGAACGCGGTGAACCGCATGCCGTTGCTGTGGAAGTCGAGGCGCTCGCGGCGGTGCATGACGATGTCGGTGCGCCACGAGAAGGGCACCGGATGCCCGCCGGCCAGTTCGAGCACCCCTGCGGTCTCTGCGCGCTCGACCGCCGCATCGGCCGTCTCAGGGTCGACGAGGTGCGGCTGTTCGCCCGCGAGACCCAGCATCACGGCCTTGATCGTGCCGTGACCGTGGCCCGTGGCCCCGAGCGAGCCGAACAGGTCGACGCGCACCCGGGCGACCGCCTCGAGCGTGCCCGCCTCTCTCAGCCGAGTGACGAACTGGTAGGCGGCCCTCATGGGCCCGACGGTGTGAGAACTCGACGGGCCGATGCCGATGGTGAAGAGGTCGAATGCGCTGAGGCTCATTGCAAGAAGTGTAATCTCGGCCCCACGACAGAAAACTGCAAACCACGACAGAAAGCCGCGACGCTGTGCTGACGCTCGTCTTTCTCGCCGCCACCTTCCTCACCGCCGCAGTCTCTGACGCCTCTCTCCACAACCTCACCCTGCACACCCTCCCGCCCCGCCCGCGCCCTTAATCCGAGAATAAGTCCCTTATCAGAATGGCGCCGGGGCAGGGGCGGGCATCCGGAATTCTCACCATGCGAAAACGGCGGTGGTGGGGCAGCCTCGGGCGAGGGATGCTGAGGAGGTCGAGAAGACGAAGTCGATCGACCTCACTGAGGAGGAACACGTGAAGGCAGTACGGCTGCACCAGTATGGTCAGAGCCCGCTCGTCGAAGAGGTTGCCGAACCGACGGTGTCGGGCCCGTGGGACGTGATCGTCGATGTGGGCGCTGCCGGCCTCTGCCGCACAGACCTGCACATCATCGAGGGTCAGTGGGATCCGATTCAGCACCCGAGTCTGCCCTACATTCTCGGCCACGAGAACGCCGGCTGGGTGCGCGAGGTGGGCAGCGCGGTTCACAATGTGAAGGTCGGCGACACCGTCATCATGCACCCGCTCACCAGTTGCGGGCTCTGCCCGGCGTGCCGGGTGGGCCAAGACTCGCACTGTGAGAACGCCACCTTCCCGGGCATCAACGTCAACGGCGGCATGGCCGGCCAGTTGCTCACGAACGCCCGTGCGGTGGTGAAGCTCGACGACGGGCTCGAGCCGCGCGACGTGGCTGCGCTCGCCGATGCCGGGCTGACGGCCTACCATGCGGTGCGGAAGGCCGCCGGTGACCTCTTCCCGGGAACCCACGCCGTCGTGATCGGTGCGGGAGGCCTGGGTCACATCGGTATCCAGGCCCTCGCTGCCATCACCAGCGCCACCATAACCGTGGTCGACCGCAGCGAGGAGGCTCTCGAACTGGCTCGCCAGCTCGGCGCGCACCACACCGTTCTGTCGTTCAACGACGACCAGGTCGAGCAGCAGGTGCTCGACATCACGGGCGGGGGAGCGCACGTGGTCTTCGACTTCGTCGGCGAGAAGAGTGCAGAGCTGCTGGCGCCCAAACTGCTCCGCAACCGCGGCTCGCACTACGTCATCGGCTACGGCGGCGCCGTGAACCTGCCGACAATCGACATCATCTCCCGGGAGATCAATGTCATCGGCAATCTGGTGGGCACCTACAACGACCTCGTCGAACTGATGACGCTCACCTCGCAGGGCCGCGTGACGCTGCACACCGCGGTGTATCCGCTCGATGCTGTGAACGACGCCATCGCCGACCTCGAAGCAGGCCGGTTGGTCGGGCGGGGCATCCTCGTTCCCTGACCGGCTCACACCCCACCCCCACCACATCACGCAAAGGAGCTACTGATGGCTTTTCCCGCCAAATATCCGCAACTGAATGCGACCGAGCTGACCGACGAGGCGCGCAGCGTTCTCATCCGGGTCATTCGAGTCGCGTTTCCGCACGACAACTTTCCCGATGGCCCCTACGAGCGCACTGCTGACACGATTCTGAAAGAGGCAGAGACGTCGACCTGGTTTCGGGTGGCGCTCACCCAGGGTCTGCTCACCCTGAGCCACCTGGCCGGGGGTGACTTTCGTGACCTGAATGAAGAAGACGCAACGAAGGTGCTGCGGCGAATCGAATCGACCGAGTTCTTCGGGTTCATCCGGCGCACCACGGTACTGAACCTGTACGACAACGAAGACGTCTGGCAGGTGCTCGGCTACGAGGGCCCGAGCTTCGACAAGGGCGGCTACATCGACCGTGGGTTCGATGATCTCGACTGGCTTCCGGATGCCCGGGTCGAGACCTACACCGGCCCGAACACGTTGATCGAGATCGCCGACAACGTGCCCCTCGCCAAGGGTCGCGCCGCCACGGCCACCGGCCCGGTCACGACGATCCCCACCGCACCGGTCGGAACAGGCAGCCGCGACACCAGCAACCAGCCCGGCAAGCGTGCCGCAGAAATGGCAGAGGTGAAGAAATGACCGCTATCGACCACGCCGAGAACGCCGTTGTGATCGTCGGGTCGGGCGCTGGCGGCGGAACCCTGGCGTACGAGCTCACGAAGAAGGGCATCCCTGTGGTCGTGCTCGAAGCCGGCGGGTACCTGACGAACGACGACTATGTGAACGACGAGTGGGAGGCGTTCAACCAGATGGCGTGGCTCGACCCGCGCACCACGTCGGGTTCGTGGCGGGTGGCCCGCGACTTTCCCAACCTGCCCACCTGGATCGTGAAAGCGGTGGGCGGCACCACGACCCACTGGTCGGGCGCCACCCCGCGGTTCAAAGCGCACGAGTTCGCGGCCCGCAGCACGTACGGCCGCATCGACGGGGCGAACCTGCTCGACTGGCCCCTCACGCTGGCCGAGCTGGAGCCGTACTACGACCTCGCCGAGATCGCGATGGGTTCGACTCACGTGCACGGGCGAAAGCCCCTGCCGGCGAACAACAACTACACCGTGTTCGCGAACGGCGCCGAACGCGTCGGGTACTCGTTCTATTCGACGGGCCCGTACGCGACGAACGCCGAGGAGTACGACGGCCGCCCGGCATCGATTCAAGATGGCTTCAATTTCCAGGGCGACAAGAACACGTCGAAGTGGTCGACGCTGGTGCGGGAGATTCCGCGCGCCGAGGCGACCGGCCTGCTCGACCTGCGCCCCAACAGTCACGTCGTGCAGATCACGCACGACGCGTCGGGCCGAGTGGATGCTGTGCTCTACCTCGACGCAGACGGCAACCTGCAACGCCAGGCAGCCGAGCTCGTCGCGGTGGCCGGCAACTCGATCGAGACGCCCCGGTTGCTGCTGCAGTCGGCGTCACCGATGTTTCCCGACGGCCTCGCGAACTCGTCGGGGCAGGTGGGCCGCAACTACATGCGCCACACCACCGGCTCGGTCTACGCGCGGTTCGACAAGCCGGTTCACATGTACCGCGGCGAGACGATGGCCGGGGTGATCGCCGACGAGTCGAAGCACGACCCTGACCGCGGGTTCGCGGGCGGCTACTACCTCGAGACCATCTCGCTCGGCCCGGCGTTTCTGGCGAGCTTCGCAGAGCCCGGGGCGTGGGGCCGGGAGTTCACCGAGATTCTCGACGCGTACGCGAACACCGCCGGACTCTGGGTGGTGGGCGAAGACATGCCGCAGGAGTCGAACCGGGTCACCCTGAACACGAGCGTGACCGACAAGAATGGCCTGCCCGTGCCGAACGTGCACTTCGACGACCATCCGAACGACATCGCGATGCGCACACACGGATACACCCAGGCCGAGCTGCTGTACGACGCGGTGGGCGCGACAGGGTCGCATCGCACTCCGCCGTACCCGTCGACGCACAACCTCGGTACCTCACGCATGAGCGAGAAGCCCCAAGACGGCGTCGTCGACAAGTGGGGGCGGGCGCACGACGTGCCGAACCTGTTCATCAGCGATGGGTCGCAGTTCACCACCGGTGCCGCCGCGAACCCCACGCTCACGATCGTGGCCCTGGCCATCCGGCAGGCCGAGTACATCGCCGACCAACTGAGAACCGGGGGTATCTGAGTTTCGGGCACAACCCCCTTTCTGTACGTGCCCCCTCGGTGCGTAGAGTTTTACAACGAATGGAGAACACAATGAGCACAACGACAAATGCCAACCCGTACGACGCCATCGCCGAGGTTCCGACCTTCACCCTGACGAGCACCGACGTCGCCGACGGCGAAGAGCTGCCCACACCCCAGGTGAGCGGTATCTTCGGTGCCGGCGGCAGCGACACGAGCCCGCAGCTCAGCTGGAGCGGTTTTCCCGAGGGCACGAAGAGCTTCGCGGTCACGGTCTACGACCCGCTCGCCCCGACAGGCGCCGGGTTCTGGCACTGGGCTGTCGTCGACATCCCCGTCGAGACGACCTCTCTCGAAGCAGGCGTCGGCGACGATGCCGGTGCGGGCCTGCCCACCGGAGCATTTCAGCTGAAGAACGACGCGAGCCTCGCCCGCTTCCTCGGTGCGGCACCGCCGGCCGGTCACGGTAAGCACCTGTACCACATTGCGGTGCATGCTCTGGATGTCGCGTCGCTCGGTATCGATGCTGGCGCGACCCCCGCATTCCTCGGCTTCAACATGTCGGGCCACACCCTGGCCCGTGCTGTGATCACGCCCTGGTGGGAGGCGAAGTAGGCTGCACATTCGCGTCAGGCGGCGGCGGGCGCGCCGGGCTTACGGGTCTGACCCGAGCGGTAGTAGCGGCTGACGTGATTCGAGGCGTCGCGCAGGTATCGCTCGAGTTCGCGCTCTCGGACGCGGGAGATCTGCTCGCTGGGGGCGCTGATCGCCACGGCCCCCACCACCATTCCGGCGCCGTTTCGAACACCGACGGCCGCGCAGGTCATGCCGGGCACGAACTCCTCGTGCTCCCACGCCACCCCGAGGTGACCCACCCCGGCCAGATGCTCGTCGAGCTGTGCCCGTGAGGTCATGGTGCGCTCGGTCATCCGAGGCATTCCGTGCACTTCGAGGTACTGGTTCACCTGCTCTGGCGTCATTCCGGCCAGCATGATCTTGCCGAAGGCCGTGGCGTGGGCCGCTTCGTGAAACCCGAAGCCGAGAGGTGTGAGTCGCGGATGCTCGGGGCTGTCGACCACGTACGCCACCACCACATCGGCGCCGCGGTACACCGCGAAGTATCCGGCGGTCTGTGCCGCGTCGTGCAGCCGCCCGATCTCGGCCCGCACCGGATTCGGCACTCCGATCTGGCGGTGCAGTGACACGCCCAGCCGGTCGAGTTTGTACCCCAGCTCGAACCGACGCTGCCCTTTCAGGTGCACGAGATAGTCGCTGCTGACGAGTGCCTGCATGAGGCGGTAGACGGTCGGCAGCGGGTAGCCGAGGGCCAGTGAGACCTCTTTCGCCGTGGCCCCGCCTCGCTCCGCCACAATCTCAAGGATTGAGAGCGTCTTTTCGACCGTCGCCACCCCAGGCTCGCGGGGAATCGCTGAAACATCGCTGGTTCGCATGCCCTCAGTCTCGTCGTCGAGTCTCTCCGGTGCAACGCGGATGCCCGGCCTTTCTCACTCCGTGAGAGCGCCTCTGGGCGAACAGGCTACCCCCTCGTCGTCGCTGAACGAAGCGGGGCTGCCGGTGCGCAGAGAGAAGTTCAACGGTATTACCACGGCCCAGGATGTCGACCGTCTCGTTGGAGTCATCAAGGAATCGGGGGCCTACCTCTGCCCTGGCCGTAATCTATCCAGTTCCTGTCCGGGGGATGCCTGTCTGACGTAACCGCGTCGGGGGTACAGTGAGGTGAATGCTTATTCGTTGTGTTGCCTGACTAGCATCCTTCTTTGCAGCCGTAGTTCACTACGCCGCCCAGGGATGGCGATTTTGTGTGCCTTCGAGCGGGGCCCGAGTTTGGGTCCCCGCTCGATTCGACCCACACAAAATCTCTCAACTGGAGTAAGTAATGACTGTTTTTCTCGTAACTGGTGTGACCGGCAACCTTGGTACGGCGGCGCTTCGCAGCCTGCTCGTTCACGTTCGTGTGGCAGATGTGCGGGTGCTGGTGCGCACAGAGCGCGCGGCGGCTGAGTACGCTGCCCGTGGGCTCACAGCGTGTGTTGCGGACTATTCGGATTCTGCTTCCTTGGATCGAGCCTTCGCCGGAGTTGATCGCGCGATCGTGGTCTCTAGCCCCGTACTGGATCCTTCGGTGCGTACCGCGCAGCACCGTCGGGTCGTGGGGGCGGCTGTCGCCGCCGGAGTGCGTCACGTGGTGTACACGAGCGGCATGGGTGCGCGACACGATCCGGGCCATTCCGCAGCCGAAGATGCGCTCACCGAGAGTAGCGTGCACCATGCGATATTGCGGAACGCTCTCTACACAGACCCATTCGTAGACCGTGCGCTCACCCAGGCGCTGGCGAGCGGAGTGATTCAGTCGGCGAGTGCCGGGCAGAGGATAGCTACCGCCGCGATCGGTGACCTGGGGGACGCGGCAGCAACGGCCTCGATCATCATGCCCACGAAACAACTCTGGGAACTTCGCGGTCCCGCGTGGAATTTTGAAGAAATGGCGACAGCCTTGACAGCGTCGCTTCGCCGACAGATTAGCCAGGAAGAGGTCAGCGATGAAGAAACCGGACCGTTCGCCGTACTCTTTCCGCTCGTGCGGCGCGGCGTGTTCGCCTCGGAGAGCGACGGTCTCGCCGAACTCCTCGGCCACGCACCGGCGAGCATCTCAGACGTAGTGCATAGCCTCGTAAGCCAGCTCAACCAAGATCAGCACGAGAATGAGGGGTTCAGCGCACGTAAACGGTGACACGGTCCGGATCGGGTGCGGCGCCGTAGCTGCAACACCTGCACCACACCTCAAGACGGCTTAGCCTCGATGAGGCTCTCGATTCTCGATGAAGTCGATCGAGCGCCTCTCCCGGCGGGTGCGGCAGGAGGCCGGGCTACCCGAACCTGTGAATTACGAGGGTCACCACTGACTCGTACACAGGGCGCCGTGTCAAGGTGAAGCATTCGCCACCGACCCTCAAGTTTTGCAGGCTACAATCAGGCGCAAACGAGGCGTGATGCGCGCGATTTCAGGCGTGCGATGCCCCCGTTCGAGACCTGCGGGAGTAGTCATGACGAATGCGGTTGGCAACAGTGCTATCGGCGGCAGTGCTATCGGCAACAGAGTGAGCGGCCAGACAGGCGAGCCCTCACTCGATGAGTTCGGCCGGCACGCGGCGGCCATTCTCGACAACCTGCAGCGCGTCATCAACGGCAAGCCCGAGATAGCGGCTCTCTCGCTGGTCGTTCTGCTGGCGGAGGGCCATCTGCTGGTCGAAGATGTACCAGGAGTGGGTAAGACCACCCTCGCCAAGGCCCTCGCCCGCTCGGTGGGCTGTTCGGTCAGCCGAATCCAGTTCACCCCCGATCTGCTGCCCTCCGACGTGACGGGCGTGTCGATCTACAACCAGCACAGCCGCGAGTTCGAGTTCAAGCCGGGCGCCGTCTTCGCGAACATCGTCATCGCCGACGAGATCAACCGCGCGTCACCAAAGACTCAGTCGGCCCTGCTCGAATGCATGGAAGAGCGCCAGGTCTCGATCGACGGCCAGACCTACTTTCTCGACGCTCCTTTCAGCGTGGTCGCCACGCAGAACCCCATCGAGATGGAGGGCACGTACGCCCTCCCCGAGGCCCAGCGCGACCGTTTCATGGTGCGGGTGTCGATGGGCTACCCGGATGCCCGTGCAGAGCTCGCCATGCTGCAGAACCGTGAGCAGAAGAGCCCACTCGACGATATCGACGCTGTGGTGAGCCGTGACGAACTCAGGGGCATGATCGAGACCGCCCGCACGGTATTCGTCTCTCCTGCCGTGGAGCAGTACGCCGTGAACATCGCCCAGGCCACCAGGCGCGACCCCGAGATCCGTCTCGGCGTGAGCCCACGGGCCACCCTGCACCTCGTGCGCGCCGCCAAGGTGACGGCCGCACTCGACGGCCGCGAATTCGTTCTTCCCGACGATATCGATGCTCTGGTCATCCCCGTCTTCGCCCACCGGGTACTGCTCACGCGGCGCTCGCTTGCCGACAGCCGCCCAGGCGCTCGCCCCTCGGCGGGGTACGCGGGCGCGGGCCTCGCCGCAACCGCCGGCAGCACCTCCCGACCGGTCGACGAGGTGCTCCGCCGCATCGTGGCGAACACCCCGGTGCCTCTCGTGGCGGCTCGGAAGGGCTGAGCGTGCGAGCCCTGGCGGCCCTCCTCTCGCGGCTGCCGCGCCCCACCGTGCGCGGCTGGGGCCTTCTGGTGACCGGCGCGGCGATGCTTGTCGCGATGGAGGTTCTGCAGCGCCGGGAGTTCAGTTTTGTCGCCCTGTTGGTGCTCGCCCTTCCCGTTGTCGCCGCCATCGGGGTATCGCTGTACAGCGCCCCGCTGACCATCGAACGCCGGTTCGATCCCGAACTCGCCCCGGCAGGTTCTGACGTGTCGGTGCGATTGCTCGTGCGCAACTGGGGCAGCCTGTCGAGCCCCGAAGCCGCCTTCTTCGACAGGGTCTCCGGGCCGCTTGAAGCGGCAGGCCGCTCTCGGCTGCCCCGGATGCCCGGCTTTCGCGCCTCGATTCATGACGCCCCCGTGCCGCTCTCACTCGGTTATCGGCTCGAGGCCCGGCACCGGGGCCGTCACGCGGTGGGCCCGTTCGTGCTGCTGCTCTCCGACCCGTTTGCGCTCGTCGTTCGCCGTCTGGCCATCGGAACAACCGACACCCTCACCGTGACACCGTCGACGACCCTCCTGCCGCGGGGAGCCGTGCGCCTGGCCACCGGCGCGGGCGCCGATCAGGTCTCGCGTCAGCTCGGCGGTGCCGGCGAACAAGACGTGATCTCCCGTAAATACCAGACCGGCGACTCCATGCGCCGCGTCAACTGGCCGGCCACCGCACGGTTCGGTGAGCTCATGGTGCGCCAAGACGATCAGCAGAGTGATCAGAACTCGATCGTGCTGCTCGACACGGCCGCGGCGAGCTTCGGGCTCGAGGCCCAGCACGACGGGGCGCCCGGTACCGCGCACACCTTCTCGGCCGAGTTCGAGTGGGCAGTGTCGATGAGCGCGTCGATCGGCCTGCACTTGCTGGCCGAGGGCTTTCACGTTCAGCTCGTCACGTCGGCTGACGCTGTCGTCGACAGTGCCCTCCGCACGCGCGGGCCAGGTGGCTCCGCGCAGCACCCCGGCCCCGTCTCGACGCGCTTCGAACCGAACGGAGGCGAAGAGGCTCTGCTTCTGCATGCCGCCCAGCTTGATCTGATCGACGCGTGGGAGACCGATTTTCGCCTCGCGCTCAGCCGAAGCGACGCCGTCGTGGGCGAGCTGCCCCCCGTCTTCGCCGTGGTCGGGCAGCTCGGTGACGCGTCGGCGCAGGCCCTGGCCTCGGCGGCCCGGTATTCGTCGGGCGCTGTTGCGATCGTGGTCACCGAACCGCTGTCGCCCGGCGTTCGGGCACCGCGGTGGGCAACGGGGCTCTGCGAAGTGCTCGAAGCGGGTGGATGGAGCGCGCAGTGCGTCGGCTCCGACGAAGCACCGGCAGCGGCGTGGGGCGCCACCGGCGCAGAACGGTTCGTGCTGTGACCCGGCTCGAGACACCTGCCCGGTCGGGCGGAGCATCACAGCGGGCATCCGGAGCCACCGGGCGAGGCTACGAGAGAGGTGCAGCACCCGGCCGGGGTGAGGCCAGACGAGGCGCCGACCCAGACGAGACACAGCTGGCCTCCACGCGCGGGCGCCCTGCGCGGCCAGGCCTCGCTCGTGCGGCGCTGTTGTCGGCGCTAGTTTTTCTGCTGCTCGCGCTTCCCGTGGGCGGGCTCGCACCGCTGCTGATGGGCACTGGCTGGTGGTTCACGACCTGCCTGGTCGTTGCCGTTGTGCTGGCGATTGCTGCGGGCGCACGTCTGCTACCCGTTGCCAGCTGGATACCGTCGCTGGCGGCCCTGGTCGCGTGGGGTGTCAGCATCACCGTTCTGTTTGCTCCGAGTGAGGCGCTGTTCGGCATTCTTCCCACCTTCGACACGCTGCGAACGCTGCGCGACGAACTGCGAGACGCTGGTGCATCGATCGCCTCACAGGGTGTTCCGGCCGAACCGGTCGCCTCGATCGTGTTTCTGCTCGCCCTCACCATCGGCCTCTTGGCGCTGGTCGCTGACGCACTCGTCTTCGCCGTACGGATGCCCGCCCTGGTCGGCCTCGTACCCATCACGGTTCTCGCGGTGCCGTACACGATCCGCCAGCAAGACTTCGACGTGTGGCTGTTCGTGTGGCTCGCGGCCGTGTTTCTCGTGCTCGTGTGGCTCGCCGACCGCTGGGGTGTGGGCCTGCGGCTACGGTCGGCTTCGAGTCTGCGGCCGGGTCGCAACACTGTTCGTGCGCTGGTGTCGGGTGCCGTGGCAATCGCCCTCGCGGTGGTGCTGCCGGCGGTAACACCGGGCCTGACCGCCAATTCGTTTCATTCACTGCCACAGGGCCAGCTGCCCTCGGTGTACTCGAGTGGAGTTGACCCCACCATTCAGCTGAGCCAAGACCTGCGCCGCACGAACCCGGTTCTGTCGATGACCTACACAACCAGTGCGGCCAGCGGGCTCTACCTCAAGCTCGTGAACCTGTGGAACTTCACCAACGGGCCCTGGCAGCCCGAGAACACCGACTCGGCGCACCCGCTCGGCACCGCCTTCGACACACCCGACGGCCTCAACACCGATGTCGCCACGCAGGAGGTCACCACATCGGTGTCGGTCAGCGGGTTGCGCAGTGACTGGTTACCCCTGCCCTACCCCGCCGAGACGGTCACGGGGTTGACCGGCGACTGGGTGCAGTCTCCCGGTAGCCTCACGGTGACGGCTGTCGAGGCGAACGCCGATGGCCAGAACTACACGGTGACGAGCCTCGACGTCGAGCCGTCGGCGGCGCAGCTTGCCGCGTCGTCGGCCGCGGTTCCCGCTGCACTGCAGAGTTACGTGTCGCTGCCCAGAGGCATCGACCCGATCATCCAGAGCACCGCCACCGAGGTCACGGCCGGGGCCGTCTCGAACTACGACAAAGCCGTCGCTCTGCAGAAGTACTTCACCTCGGGGGCGTTCACGTATTCGGTCACGGCACCGGTCGAGGGCAAGTACGACGGTGGCAACTTTCAGGCCGTGGCGAAGTTTCTGTCGGCAAAGAGCGGCTACTGCATCCATTTCGCGTCGGCGATGGCGGTAATGGCACGCAGCCTCGGTATTCCCTCGCGCATCGCGATCGGCTATCACCCCGGTGCTGCGGTGTCGCGCCAAGACAATGGCACGGCCACATTCCAGGTGTTCAGCGATGAGCTGCACGCGTGGCCCGAACTGTGGTTCGAAGGGGTCGGTTGGCTGTCGTTCGAGCCCACCCCCGGGCTCGGTCTCACCCCGCCCGCATATTCGCTTCCGAACTACACGAGTGCGACGCCGGCGACCACGGCGCCGAGTACCGCCCCCAGCAGTGCCACGCCGGTGACACCGAGAACACAGACCCCCACCGACCTTGCCGCCAACCCGGCTCTCACCCCTCAGGCGCAGGCCGCAGAGACCGGGCGGGCCTGGCTGGTGGCCGTGGTGATTGTTATTGTTGTCGGCGGCCTCGCGCTCATCCCTGCGGGTCTTCGTCGGCTGCGTCGCCGTCGTCGGCTGTCGCGCATGGCGGGTTCGGGCAGATCGACCGCGACAATCGGCTGGCGGGAGATCACCGACACGGCCGTCGACTACCGGCTCGATGTTCCGGCCGGTGAGACGGTGCGGGCGTTCGGCGCTCGGTTGGCGGCGCTCGACACTGTGCCGCCCGAGCCGGTGCTGCGACTGGTGCAGGCGGTCGAGCGTGAACGCTTCGCGCCCGGGGGAGCGGCCGAACCAGACCACGCCCAGAGGCAGGCGCTGGCGGGCGATGTGCGGGAGGTCATCCGGGGCCTGCAGAAGAACGCCAGTCGGGCAGACGACCGGTGGGCGCTGATAGTGCCGCGCTCGCTGTTCAGCCGGGCCGAAGAGTGAGCTGGCCGCTCAGTTCAGCGCGTCGGCCGCGCGCACGAGTGCAAGGTGCGAGAGCGCCTGCGGAGTGTTGCCCACTTGTCTTTCGCCTTCGACGTCGTACTCCTCAGACAACAGGCCGACATCGTTGCGGAGTGCCAGCAACCGTTTCATCAGCGCTGCGCCGTCTTCGGTACGGCCAGTGCGGGCGTACTGTTCGACCAGCCAGAACGAGCAGGCAAGAAATGGATGCTCGCCGGCTGGCATGCCATCGACGCCGCTCTCGGTGCGATACCGCATGACCAGCCCGTCGCGCAGCAGCGTCTTCTCGAGTTGGGACACCGTGCCCAGCATTCGGGGGTCATCGGGTTCGCAGTAGCCCACCTGGGCCAGCTGCAGCAGTGATGCGTCGACCTCAGAGCCGCCGAACACTTGGGTGTACGTGCCCAGTTCGGTATTGAAACCCTTCTCCTCGATCTCGGCTCGCACTTCATCGCGGATGCGCCGCCAGGTGGCGACCGGGCCGCGCAGCCCGAACTGTTCGATGGCTTTCACACCGCGGTCGAACGCCGCCCACACCATGACACGCGAGTGGGTGAAGTACTGGGCGGGCCCTCTGATCTCCCAGATTCCTGAGTCGGGGCGCTTCAGGTTCTCTTCGAGAAAGCCGAGCAGAGCGCGTTCGAGCGCCCACGCATCCTGGCTCTGCTCCACGCCGCCCTCGCGAGCCTCGTGCAGGCCCACCATGACCTCGCCGATGACATCGGCCTGATACTGGTCGACCGCACCGTTGCCCACCCGCACGGGAGACGCGCCCTGGTAGCCGGGCAGTGAGTCGAGCTCGCGCTCGGGCAACCAGCGTTCGCCCTCGATGCCGTACATGATCTGCAGGTCGTTCGGGTCGCCCGCGATGGCCCTCAGCAGCCAGCTGCGCCAGTCGTTCGCTTCGGTGACGAAGCCGTGCTTGACCAGCACCGAGAGCGTGAGCGACGCGTCGCGCAGCCACACGTAGCGGTAGTCCCAGTTGCGCTGGCCGCCGAATGACTCGGGCAATGACGTTGTCGCCGCTGCCACAATGCCGCCGGTGTCTTCGTGGGTGAGGGCGCGCAGAACCAGCAGCGACCGCACCACTGCGGCCTTGTACGGGCCCTCGTGGGTGCTGTTCGAGCTCCAGTTCTCCCACCACTCGCACGTGTCGGCCAGTGCCTTGTCGACGTCGATCAGCGCGGGGGCCGGGCGGTGCGCCGGGTACCAGGTCATCACCGTGTCGACCGTTTCACCGGCGCCGACGGTGAAGTCGCGCCCGTGCGAGTGGGTCTTGCCCTTCGAATGCAGCTCCGGCCCTCGAAAGACCAGTGCGTCGGGGCCGGCCACAGCGAGCAGCGAGACCCGCCCGTCGTCACCCCGCACCTGGCGCACCCAGGGCAGTGCGCTCGAGTACGCGAACCGAATGCGCAGGTCGGTGGTCATGTTGACGTGCCCAGAGACCCCGTGAACGCGGCGCACGAGGTCGGCATGGCGGTCGCCGTGCGGCATGAAGTCGGTGACCTCCACGACGCCGGTCGCCGTGCTCCAGACCGTGCGCAGAACGAAGGTGTTGCCCACGTATTCGCGGCGGGCGTGAGCGTTCGGGTCGGCGGGGGCGATCATCCAGCGCCCGTTGCCCTCGTCGCCGAGGAGTGCGCCGAATGTCGAGGGGGAGTCGTAGCGCGGCAGGCACAACCAGTCGATGCTGCCGTCGATGCCCACCAGGGCGGCGGTGTGGCAGTCGCTGATGAGCGCGTAGTTCTCGATGGGAAGGGCCATTTCCCTATCTTGCCCGACTGGGCGCGGGGTTGCAGCGCGGGCGCGGTTGCCAGCGCACGTTCGGGGCCAAAGACTTAGGGTTGAGAGGTGAGTATCGAAAGCCTGGTCAGCGACGACCTGCTGCAGGGCATCCGGTCTCGTGCCGCCGGCTACGACGCCGACAACAGTTTCTTCACCGAAGACCTCGCCGAACTGGCCGAGGCCGGCTATCTCCGGATGCTCGTTCCGGCAGAGTTCGGCGGCCCGGGGTTGGGGCTGGCCAGTGTCGCCCGTGAGCAGACCCGTCTCGCCACCGCTGCGCCGGCCACCGCGCTCGCTGTGAACATGCATCTGGTCTGGACAGGGGTTGCCCGGTTGCTGCACGACAGGGGCGATCATTCGCTCGACTTCGTTCTACGCGAGGCTGCCGAGGGTGAGGTGTTCGCTTTCGGCAACAGCGAGGCCGGCAACGACCAGGTGCTGTTCGACTCGACCACTCGGGCTGAACCGCAACCCGGCGGCGCGTACCGGTTCTTCGGGCAGAAGATCTTCACGTCGCTGTCACCGGCGTGGACGAGGCTCGGCATTTTCGGGCGTGACGACTCGGAGCCGGGCTCGCCCGTGCTGGTGCACGGTTTTCTTGCACGGGAGGCCACCGGCTACCGAATCCTCGACGACTGGAACACCCTCGGAATGCGGGCGACGCAGAGCAGAACGACCGTACTCGAGGGTGCCGAGGTGGCCGCAGACCGTATCGTGAGGCGACTGCCGGTGGGGCCGAACGGTGACCCGTTCATCTTCGCCATGTTCGCGAACTTCGAGATTCTCATCGCCGCTGTCTACGCCGGAATCGGAGAGCGGGCTCTCGAGCTCGCGGTGCAGGCGGCGCATCGCCGCACGTCGATGAAGAACGATGGGCGAACGTATGCGGCCGACCCCGACATTCGCTGGAAGGTCGCCGAGGCAGCCATCGCCCAAGACGGGCTGTATCCGCAGGTCGAGGCGCTCGCGCGCGACGTCGATTCGGGCGCGGATCACGGGGCCGAGTGGTTTCCCCGGCTCGTGGGGCTCAAGGTGCGCGCGACCGAGAACGCGCGATTCGTGGTCGATCAGGCGCTGAGGGTTGCCGGTGGCTCGTCGATGAGCGCCACGAGCGAGCTCGGGCGGCTCTACCGCGACGTGCTGGCCGGAATGTTTCATCCCTCCGACGGCGAATCAGCGCATTCGACCGTTGCCAATGCCTGGTTGGGGCCCCTCTCATGACGTCTGTCGCACTGATCATCCCATTCGGTGGGCGCACGCCGCTCGTAGCCGAGACCGCATGGCTGGCGCCGACAGCCACCGTGATCGGCGATGTCTCTGTGGGGGCCGAGGCGAGCGTGTTCTACGGGGCGGTGGTGCGCGCCGACTCCTCAGCCATCACCCTGGGTGCCCGCAGCAACCTTCAAGACACTGTTGTGGTGCATGGCGACCCCGGTTTTCCGGCCCGGATCGGCTCCGGCGTGAGTGTGGGCCACGGTGCGGTCCTGCACGGCTGCACGATTGAAGACGACTGTCTGATCGGCATGAACGCCACGGTGCTGAACGGCGCCGTGATCGGTGCCGAGTCATTGGTGGCGGCGGGTGCGCTCATCCTCGAGGGCACCGTGATTCCGGCCGGTTCGCTGGTTGCCGGCGTACCGGGCAAGGTGCGCCGTGAGCTGACGGCTCCCGAGCGGGCTGCCGTGCGGGAGAACGCTGCGACGTACGTGCGGCTGTCGGCCGAGCATCGGGTCGCGGCAGGCGGCTGAGGTGACGCGAGGTGGGTTCACGCGAAGTGGGGTCTCTCGGCTCGGAGCCGCGCGGGGTGGGGTGAACGCGGTTGCGGGCGCGATTGCCGTTTCGATCCTGTTGTCGGGGTGCAGTGGTGCGTCGGTCGCGGCTGAAGGGTCGTCGCCGGCACCTTCCACAGGCACCGCCGAGGGTGAGACCCCCGCTCTCACCGCAACGCCCTCAGCCAGCCCCGTGCCCGCCGTTCCTGCCGTGCCGCGCGTTCCTGCCGTGCCACCTGTGCCCGGCGCGACCGACCTCGACGACGTATATGCCCGAACGCGCATGCATTCGATGAGCCTCGTCGACAAGGTCTCACTCCTGTTCATGGTGCAGGTCGCGGGCACCGACCCGGCGCCCATGCAGGCCTACCTCGCGGCGAATCGGCCCGGCGGCTTCCTTCTGCTCGGCAGCAATGTTCCCGCCACCGCCGACGCGCTCGCCGCCCAGCTCTCCGGCGTCGGCACCGCGACCGGGCTCAGCCCCCTCATCTCCATCGACGAAGAAGGCGGCGATGTCGCCCGACTCGGTCAAGACACCTTTCCCGGTGCCGACCAGCTGAAGTCGATGCCCGTTCAAGCCACCACTGACGCCTTCACGCAGCGCGCCGCCCTTCTCACCGCGGCGGGCGTCTCGGTCAACTTCGGAACCGTCGCCGACGTCACAGCCAACCCCTCGTCGTTCATCTTCGACCGAGTTCTGGGCACCGATCCCGCCGCCGCGAGTGAGCGGGTGGCGGCATCCGTCGCGGCCGAGAATGACTCCGTCTTCAGCACCCTGAAACACTTTCCCGGGCACGGCGAGACCACGGGTGACTCGCATACGAGCATCCCGAGCACCGAAGTGACCCTCGACCGCTGGCAGATTCAGGATGCCCCACCCTTCGTGGCCGGGATCTCAGCCGGCGCCGGGCTCGTGATGTTCGGGCACCTCTCCTACAGTTCTGTCGACACGGCGCCGGCCTCGTTGTCGTTGCGCTGGCACCAGATTCTGCGCGACGATCTGCATTTCACGGGCGTGGCTGTGACCGACGACATGCTCATGCTGCAGGATTCGGGGCTGCCGCAGTTCGCTGATCCGTCGGCGAACGCCGTGGCGGCGGTGGCCGCGGGCAACGACCTCCTGCTGTACGACAGCGCAATCGATATGGCACCACCGGTTGCCGCAATTGTTGCCGCGGTGCAGGCTGGAACCATCAGCGAACAGCAGATCGACGCGTCGGCGACACGGGTGTTGCAGTTGCAGCGGGTGGCGTGGCTCCGAACGCATCCCGCGCCGTGAAGTCTTCGGTCGGGGTCGGGGTCGGGGTGGCGGTCGCGGTGGTTGTGGCGGTCGGGGCTCCGGATGCGCGAGACGAGAGAACGGGTGGTGCCTGATGTGCGGTCGGTTTGCAATGAACAAAGAAACCGATGACCTCATTCTCGAGTTCGTCGCTCGTGGGGGAGACCCGCAGCAGTGGCGGCCGAGCTACAGCGTGGCTCCGACCGACTCTGCCCCGATCATCCGCGAGCGAATGCATACGTCAGAGGGTGAGACGGATTCGGGTGCGGATGAAGGTGCAGATGCGGCGCAGGGCTCTGGGGCCGAGGCAATTCGTGAACTGGAGCTCGCGGCGTGGGGGCTGAAGCCGGCCTGGGCGAAACCCGGTGGGCCAGCGCCGATAAACGCTCGGTTGGAGTCAGTGGCGACGAATGGCATGTTCCGGTCGGCGTTCGCGTCGCATCGGTGCATTGTTCCGATGACCGGATACTACGAATGGCAGCAGCAGGCCGACGGAAAACAGCCGTACTTCATCCATGCCGACACTGACCTGCTCGCGGCGGCCGGGCTCTACAGCGCGCGCCGCGTGAACGACGAGTGGAAGGTCACGTTCACGATCATCACCCGCGAGGCGAGAGACGCATCGGGCGACGTGCACGAGCGCATGCCGGTCTTTCTGACGCCTGACCTCTGGGATCGGTGGCTCGACCCCACTCCCATCGCAGCGAAGGATGCCGCACTCGCGGCACTCGACCGCTCGAGTCTCGCGGTGGCGCGCTCGATCACGACGTACCCGGTCGCCCGCGCTGTGAATAACTCGCGCACGCTCGACCCGGCTGATCCGACGCTCATCGCCCCGGTGTCGTTACCGCTCTGACGAGTCGGTAGCGGTGCCATCGCATCGCGGGGTCGGCCACGCCAGGCCCAGGACGCGCCAGTTCTGGCTCAGAGTCGGCCGGCCGCGACGGTTTCGAGAACCGGCAACGCTCTGGCGAGGCTTGCCAGATCGGCATCAGACTGCTCGGCCAGCATGGTGAGCACCCGGGCCGTGCGCGACGACCGAGCCTGGGCCACCGCGCCGACACCAGCCGGCGTCGCACGGAGGAGAAACGAACGGCCGTCGAGGGGGTCGGCGGTTCGCTCGATGAGCCCGCGGTTCTCGAGGTCGGCCACGATGCGCGTCATCGTGGGAGCCGCGACATTCTCGAGGCGTGCCAGGTCGCTCGGCCGCAGGGGGCCCGCGGTCTTCACGCTTGACAATGCTGACAGTACGCCGTGGCTCAGCTCGTCTCCGACGGGTCGGATGCGCCGGCTGAGCCGGCTGATCACCAGGGTGAGCCGTTCGGCGACATCGTCGCGGTTCACGTCGGGCATGAGCATGGATTCGGGCGAACCGACGGCAGGCGTGCTGGCGGGTACGGTCTCGCCCTGGGCCCCCACGGCTGCCGTTCGGTCGATCGTTTCATCGGCAGATTCGGGCATTTTATGACCCTACACTGCCGAGGCCGATGCGGCGGCCGGCGTCGGCGCGACAACGGAGTCGTCGTGCACGTACTTGCTGCCGCGCGTGATCGACATGACCGCCGCGACCACCGACATGGCTGCCGCCACCACGAAGACAAGCACGAGCCCGTCGTGGAACGGCCCCGAGAGCAGCTCGGGAAAGAACTGTTGCCCGGTGAGCACGGCCGAACTGTTGCCCGGCAGCGAGCCGAGAACGCTCGGCCCCAACAGGCTCTGGATGGGGTTGTACCCCAGAAAGGCGGCGAACAGGCTGCCCACCGGAGGTGTCTGGCCGATCTGCGCTGCGATGTTCGCGGGCACCCCGTTGTTCGCGAGCCCAGCGGTGAGTGCGCCGGGTAACGAACCCGAGAGCCCCACGATCATCAGCGAGAAGAACACCCCGATCGAGAGTGAGCTGCCGGCGTTGAGCGCTGCCCCGGCCATCCCGGAGGCCGAACCGCGCTGATTCGCCGGAACACTGTTCATGATGGCCGTGCGGTTGGGTGAACTGAACAGCCCTGAGCCGATACCACTCAGCCCGGTGATGAGAGCGAACTCCCAGTAGTCGAAGTTGACCGGAATAACCAGCAGGGCCAGAAAAGTGGCCGCGTTCAACAGCAGCCCGACCGTGGCGAAGGCGCGAGCGCCGAACCGGTCGCTGAGCGCGCCCGAGAGAGGGCCGGCGATGAGGAACCCGATGGTGATGGGCAGGAGATAGATGCCGGCCCACAGCGGTGTGTCTTCGTACGAGTAACCGTGCAGCGGTAACCAGATTCCCTGCAGCCAGATGATCAGCATGAACTGCAGACCACCGCGCCCGATGGCCGCAAGGAGGCCTGCAAAGATGCCGCTTGAGAACGCCCGGATTGTGAAGAGGTGCATGTTGAACATGGGGTTGGCCACCCGCAGCTCGATGACCACGAAGACCACCAACAGCGCGAGGCCGCCGATGATGGCTGCCAGAACCCACGGGTTCAGCCACCCCATGCTCGCGCCGCCATAGGGCTGGATTCCGTAGGTGATGCCGGCGAGCACCGCTGTCAGCCCCAGTGCGAACGTGATGTTTCCGGGCCAGTCGATTGTGCTCTTCGTGCTGGTTCCGACCTCATGCAATGACTTGTACGACCAGATGGTGCCGATGATGCCGATGGGCACGCTCACGAAGAACACGGCACGCCAGTCGACCACGGCCAGCAGGCCACCCACGATGAGGCCGATGAAGCTGCCCGCGATGGCGGCGACCTGGTTGATACCGAGGGCAAAGCCGCGCTTGTTGACAGGAAAGGCGTCGGTGAGAATGGCCGTCGAGTTCGCGAACAGCATGGCGCCGCCGACCCCCTGCACGAGCCGCCAGATGATCAGCCACATCGCGCCGGCTCCGCCCGCGAACGGGTCGAGCGCCAGCGCGATCGAGCCCACCGTGAAGACGATGAACCCGATGTTGTAGATGCGAACCCGGCCGAAGATGTCGCCGAGGCGCCCGAATGTGACGACGAACACGGCGGTTACAAGCATGTAGCCCATCAGAATCCAGAGCAGGTAGCTCACGTTGCCGGGCTCAAGCGGGTTGAGCCCGATGCCTTTGAAGATGGCCGGCAGCGAGATGATCACGATGGAGGAGTTGATGGTGGCCATGAGCACGCCGAGCGTAGTGTTGCTGAGCGCGATCCACCGGTAGCGCGGGTGGTCGCGGGTGAACAAGCCGGTTCGAGTGGCCACGGTGATTCTCCGAACAATAATAAGTTGTGTTAGCTCAACTAACTATAACTCTTGTGCTCGGGTTATGGCCTGCGCCCGGTCTCTGGCGGGCAGCTTGGTGAAGATCGAATTGATGTGGGTCTTCACGGTCGCGACGCTCACGAACAGTCGGGCGGCGATCTCCGGGTTGTTGAGGCCTTCCGTGATGAGCTGCAGCACCCCCGCCTCTCGCGGAGTGAGCTGCGGAAACCGGCTCTGGATGCCCGCGGCGGTGTTGATCGAAGACGCAGCGGCAGGCTGAGGGGTTAGCGTGTTCGTCTGGGTGAAACTGTCGATCAGTTTCGCGCCGATCTCGGGGCCGAACGTGGTCTGACCGTTCGCCACGGCACGGATGGCCGACGCCACCTCGGCCCGGGAGGCGTCTTTTGTCAGATACCCCCGAGCACCGACCCGCAGGGCACCCAGCAGCGACTCGTCGTCTGCGAACGTCGTGAGCACGAGTACGGCCGTCGCGGGCCGCTCGGCGACGATGCGTGCCGTGGCTTCGGTGCCGCCCAGCACGGGCATGCGCAGATCTATCAGCACGACATCGGGCCGAAGCTCGGCCGCGCGCTGCACGGCCTCTTCGCCGTCGGCTGCCTCGCCAACCACATCGATGTCGGGCAGTAGCGCGAGCACGGTGACGAGCCCGTCGCGAACAATGGCCTGGTCGTCGACGACGAGTACGCGAATGCGATCGGCCGTCATGCAGGCTCTGCCACAGTGCGAGCCGGCACGATAGCCGCGACAACGAAGTGGCCGTTCTGCACCCCGGCGCTCAGGGAGGCGCCCGGCAGCGCCTCGAACCGTTCGCGCATGCCGGCGAGGCCGTGCTGGCCGCCGGACTGCTGCAGGCTGGCGATGAGGGGCGCCGCCGTGATGAGCGCTGGCTCTGTGGTGCGGCCTGGTGCAGAGGGGGCGGCGGGTGCAGAGGGGGCGGCGGGTGCAGAGATGATGCCCGGCTCGAGGGCCGTGCTGAGAGCGACTTCGACCGTCGGCGTAAGGGAGCCCGCCGCCAGCCTGACGACAAGGTGAATAGTGCTGCCGGGCGCGTGTTTGCGGGCGTTCGTGAGGCCTTCCTGCACTGCACGGGTGAGGGCCGCCGCGGCGTCGGGTGAGACGCTCACGGCATGTGTCGCCGTGATTTGTGGCAGGTGCTCGGTGACGGCACCGCCCAACGAGCGGTGCGACTCGACGAGGGTGACGATGCTCGAGAGAACCTCGGTGAGGGGGAGCGTCAGCGCGGTGGTGTTCTCAGGGTGGGCTCGCAGGGCATCCACCGCCCGGCGCGCGTCGGCGAGACCGGATGCCGCAAGCAGGCGGGCGTCGTGAACACGACGGAGAGCGTCGTCGAGGTGCCCCGACTCGAGCAGCGCCTCGACGGCGTCGAGTTGCAGCACCAGGCCGCCGAGGCTGTGGGCGAGAACATCGTGGATGTCGCGCGCCACGGCCTGGCGGTCGGCCAGAACCTGCACCCGCGCCTGTTCTTCGCGAATCGCGAGGCGCTCGTCGAGCAACGCCCGGGCCTGCGCATCGGCCCGACGGAACTGGCGGCGGTTGATACCGCCCAGCGCGGCGAGGGCGACGGAGCATTCGATCGCCACGAGGGCGAGCGGCGGCAGGGTGGCCAGGAGCGCACCGATGGGCACGATCACGGCGGTGACGAGAGTGAGGGTGACAGCCCGCCACAGTGGCCATTCGAGGTTGGCGATCGCTCGCAGTACCCCCACCACGATCAGTGTGCAGCCGAGCCCGAGCGTCGGTGCCGCCACGAGTGCGCCGCAGGTTGCCGTGAGCCACAGCGCCAGCGCCCGAATGCGGCGGTCAGCGTGCTGGTTCAGCGTTGCCAGAACGATTTCGGCGATCCAGGCCGCGATGCCGATCAGAGCCACGGCGCTCAGCCAGAGATCGATGACAGGTGTGAACGATGTGAGCAGGTAGAAGGTGACCACCGCCACGCCGAGCAGGTTGAGCCCCAAGCTCAGCGGGCTCAGGCGAGTGGTGTGCGACATAGGTTCATTCTCTCGCTGGCGGCCCGGCTACGCAGCTACCGCCTCGAGACGAATCACCCGTGCAGCCACCACGGCACCACGTGCGGCCCGGTTGGCGGCGATCATGACGAGGATCACGGCAGTCGATGTCGCCAGCTGCGAACCGGCTTGAGTGGCCCATACGTCAAGGCCGATGCGCACCACGATGAAGACGGCCCACAGGGCGAACCCCACCCAGCCGGTTCGGCTCTCGAGATTCGGCACGGGGTCTCCGGGCTTGCCGTTCGCGTGATACCGCGCCTGGTCGGCAGCGGAGATCGGGCGGAACCGTGCAATGACACCCATCGCAGCGCCGACCCCCAGCGAGACGACCACCTCGATGATCAGCAGGCTGATGTCGAGCGTCGACAGAGCAAGGGGGCTCGATGCGTTGGCGAGGGTGACGACCCCGATTATGCCGAGCACAACCGGCAACCGCCATAGGCGACTTGTGACCACGGGGCGCCAGGCGAGCTGGCGGAACCCCAGGAACGCCACGGCAGCGATGATGATGGCCGCGTTGGCGAGAAGTTGAAATGTCATGACCGAAGTCTCGCAAGGCGTGGGGTGGGCATCCACCGCCCCTGGGTGGAGATGAGGGTGGAGATCTCAGACGATCAGGCCGTGACGGGCTTCCTGCGCGAGAGCGCGATGGCACCGGCACCGAGCGCACAGATCACCAGAGCGATGAGGATGACGTAGAACGTCACCGAGAAGTAGCCCTCGGCCGAGGTGACGGGGTTGAGAAACGGGTACGGGTACCACGCTGCGCCGGTGACAGGGTCGAGAGCGAACGGCCCGCGAATCAGCGTGTACGCGGCCCAGACGATGGGAAACGCCACGATCGCCCAGAGACGCCGGTAGTTCAGGGGAATGCGCCCCGGAGCGAAGAGCCAGTCGAGCAGGAGGTAGAGCGGCCCGACCACGTGCAGGATTTCATTCGACCATTCGACGGTCTGGCCCTGCGGCAATGAGATGCCGCGCAGCAGCAGGTTGTAGACGATGCCGGTCGTGACCATGTAGGTGACGACGGCGGCGCGAACGGTGGTGAACAGCAGTGGGTCTCGGGCGGCGTCGTTGCCGACGCCCTGCTTCAGCAGCAGGCCGGCACCCACCAGAAGCACGACAACGCTCGCGGCGTTCGAGTCGATGGTGAAGAAACTGAAGAAATTCGTGACGTAGAAACTGACGTCAGTTGCACCTGCTGCCCGCTGAAAATCGACGGTGTGGGCCAGCTGGGCGATGATGGCGACCGCGACAGCGACCCCCACCACGATTCTCAGAACGACGAACAGTGTGCGCATGTGCTCAGCATAGGGCCGCGCAGCTCGCGCGGCCCCGACGCCCTGCCCAGGCGCTATGCCGCCTTGGCGAACCCACCCTCAGCTGCGTGCCGCGCATCAGGTTTGACGACCTGGCGGTCGGCCACGATGGTGTCGTGCGAGATCTTCATGCCGTCGGCGACCACGACACCGTCACCGATACGGGTGTGGCTGCCGATCTTGACGCCACGGCCGATGCGAGCGTCTTGGCCGATGTGCACGTTGGCGCCGATGAAGACGCCGGGGCCCACCATTGCTCCGCGGTCGATCCAGCTGCCGGCACCGATCCAGGCCCCCTGGCCGACCTGCGCATCAGGTTCGACGTACGCCGACGATTCGATGTACGCGCTGGGATGCACGGTAGCGGTCGCCGAGATGAAGCCCCGACCGTTCAGGTGGTGCTTGTAGCGCGAGAGCTCGCCGAATTCATTTTCGATTTCTACGTATATTTTGCTCAACTGCATCTCCAGAGATTTGTACCTTGTCACGTGTAACAACGAGGAGGCGTCGTCGATTCCCTACAGCGGGGGTGTTCTGTGCGGCGAACAAGACCGGCTGTGGTGGGGGGTTGCCCCGGCACCCGGGTGCGCACATAGGCTGGTCGAATGGAATACCGCGAACTCGGCAGAACACACCGCACCGTATCGAGCATCGGGCTCGGCACCTGGCAGCTCGGCTCCGACTGGGGCAACGTCGACGAGAAAGACGCCGTCGCTGTACTCGACGCGTCGGTCGAGTCGGGGGTGACGTTCTTCGACACGGCCGACGTCTACGGCGACGGTCGAAGCGAAGAGGTCATCGGGAGGTATCTGGCGGCGAACCCCGGCCACTCGATCACCGTGGCCACGAAGATGGGCCGGCGGGTCGACCAGGTCGCCTCGAATTACACTCTCGACAACTTTCGTGCCTGGGCCGATCGGTCACGCCGCAACCTCGGGGTCGAGACGCTGGATCTGGTGCAGCTGCACTGCCCCCCGAGCTCGGTTTACGACAGCGACGCGGTCTACGACGCCCTCGACACACTTGTTTCGGAGGAGGTCATCGCCACCTACGGTTTCAGCGTCGAAGAGACGAGCCAGGCGCTCGCTGCGATAGCGAGGCCGGGAACCGCGACCATCCAGATCATTCTGAACGCGTTCAGGCTGAAGCCGCTCGACGAGGTGTTGCCCGCAGCGCGAGAGGCGGGCGTCGGTATTATCGCCCGCGTTCCGCTGGCGTCGGGGCTGCTGAGTGCGAAGTACTCGAAGCAGACGGCCTTCGCAGCTGACGACCACCGCAACTACAACCGCGACGGCAGCGCGTTCGACGTGGGTGAGACCTTTTCGGGGGTCAACTACGACGACGGGCTTGCGGCGGCGCAGGAGTTCGCCGCTCTGGCTCCCGATGGCGTGTCGTCGGCTGCGGCGGCCTTGGCCTGGGTTCTGCAGCAGGCCGGGGTGAGCACCGTCATTCCCGGTGCTCGAAACCCCGAGCAGGCGCGATCGAACGCCGCCGCGGGCTCGCTGGCGCCGCTCGGCGAACAGTTCGAGGCCAGTGTTCAGGGCATCTACGACCGGTACTTTCGCGCGAGTATCCACTCCCGCTGGTAGGCCTGCACCTCGCCGACACCTCGCCACCAGCACTGCATAAGGCTGTTTTGGTCGCCAGCTACGACATCCGGTGCGGTGGTCACAATAGCCTTATTCAGCGGGCGCCCGGGTGTTTGACGGCCGGGCTGCGCGACCCTAGTCGACCAGGTCGGGGTCGCGCCCCGTGCGCTCGCCCGATTCGAGCGACGCGATGGCAGCCAGATCGTCGGCGTCGAGGGCGAAGTCGAACACGTCGATGTTCGAGGCGATGCGCGACGGCGTCACCGACTTCGGAATCACCACGTTGCCGAGCTGGATGTGCCATCGCAACACCACCTGCGCCGGGGTACGGCCGTGTTTCGCGGCCAGCGCGTCGAGCACCGGGTTGTCGAGAACGCGACCGCGGGCCAGCGGCGACCAGGCTTCGGTGACGATTGCGTGTTGGTCGTTGTAGGCACGCACCTCGGTCTGCGGCAGCCACGGGTGTAGCTCGATCTGGTTGACGCTCGGAACCACGCTGGTCTCGTTCGCGAGGCGTTCGAGGTGGTGCGGGTGAAAGTTCGAGACGCCGATCGAGCGAGCGAGGCCGTCGGCCTGGATCTTCTCCAGTGCGCGCCACGTCTCGACGTACAGGTTCTGCCGGGGCGCCGGCCAGTGGATGAGAAACAGGTCGACGTAGTCGAGGCCCAGCCGGGCGAGGCTGTCGTCGAACGAGCGGCGAGCCTCGTCGTAGCCATGCCGGTCTTGGAAGACCTTGGTCGTGACGAAGATCTCGTCGCGCGGAACCGAGCTCGACGCGACGGCCCGGCCCACACCGACCTCATTGTCGTAGAGCGTCGCCGTATCGATGTGGCGGTAGCCGGCGTCGAGCGCGGAGCCCACCGCAGTGATGGCTTCGTCATCGGTGACCTTGTAGACGCCGAGGCCGAGCTGGGGAATGGTGACGCCGTTGTTCAGCGTGACGAGGGGTGCGAAGGTCATGCCCGCAATTATCCGGCATCGGGCGAGGCCGACCGGGTGGGCATCCGGTGCCGTGTCGAGAATCGGGTGACGCGAACCGATGTGAGCGAGTAGCCAGCAGAACAGGCGGCGCCCCGCGGCTGCGAGCAGTGCAGCTAGCTCGTGACGGTGGCCACGGGCTCGGTGTCGGGAATGGGGCTCGCGTCTCTGCCGCGCAGGTCGGGGTGAAAGCGGCGACCGAGTAGAGGCACCAGAAAGCCGAACAGGGCGAGTACGGCGGCGACGACAAAGGCTCCGGATGACCCGCTCGAGTCGATCATGAAGCCGGCCAGCGCCGACCCCACTGCCGCACCGATCAACTGGCCCGTGCCCACCCAGCCGTAGGCCTCCGCGGTGTCGCTGAAGCGTACGCTCGACGACACGATCGAGAACATGACGGCGAGGGCCGGAGCGATACCGACGCCCGCGAGGAAGAGGAACACGGCCAACCAGCCCACGTTGAGCGACAGCGCGGCGATGGCGGTGCCCACGAAGACGATGAACATGCGCTGGGCGAGGGCCCACGGCCCGATGGCGATGTGGCCGAGCGCGAGACCGCCCACGAGCGAACCCACGGCGAAGACCGCGAGCACGATTCCTGCCTCGGCGCCGCCGTGGCTGAATGCCGACACGACGCCGGCCTCGATGGCCGCGCAGGCCGCGACCAGCAGAAAGCCGACAATCGTGGCGAGAAGCACAGGGGGTTTGGCCAGAACGGCGCCGATTCGACGACGGCTGCGGGGGATGCGCACCCGGCCGAGTTCGGGGCTCGCCAGGAACCAGGCGCCACCGCCCACGAGAAAGGTGACGGCGAGCAGAATGCCCTGAACTGTACCGATCTGCGTCGCCGTGAAGGTTGTGATGACCGGCCCGACCACCCAGATGATCTCCTGCGCCGATGCGTCGAGCGAGAACAGCGGTGTGAGCTGCTTCGAGTTGACCATCTTGGGGTAGATGGTGCGAACGGCGGGCTGGATGGGCGGCATCGTCAGCCCGGCGACGAACGCGACCATCATCGTCGTCGTGATGCTCATGGGTACGAGGGCGATGATCGAAATCGCCACAGCGCAGATGGCAATGGTGCCCGTGATGACCGGGCGCATGCCCCAGCGACCCATCAGACGGCTCGTGAGCGGGCCAGCGATGGCCTGCCCGATCGACAGCGCGGCCAGAACGAGACCGGCAGAGCCGTAGGAGTTGTGCACCCGTTCGATGTGCAGCAGGAACGCGAGTGAGAGCATTCCGAAGGGAAAACGGGCCACCAATTGGGCAGCCATGATGCGCGCGACACCGCGGGTTTTCAAAAGGCTGGAATAACTGCTCACAAGAGGTTAACTGTACCAGCCAGACGGTATTCCCGGTCTACCGTGTGGTGCCCCGACTGTGAACAGAAACTGCACAATCGGGGTACCAGAACTACACGGCGAGCAGCTTCTGGATGCGCTGCAGCGAGACCGGCTCAGCGGTGCCGAGGGTTTGGGCGAAGAGGCTGATGCGCAGCTCTTCGAGCATCCAGCGCGCCCGGATGATCGGCGCCGGCAGCACGACCTCAGCGCCCTGGGGCAGGGGTAGCAGCCCCCCGGCGGCCTCGTAGCGGGCGGTCGCGTTCTGTACTTCGATCATCCATGCGCGATCCCGGGCCACTGCGTCTTGCAGTTTCTGCATGCGCAGCTCGACCCCGGCGAGGTATCGCGGCACGTGGCGCAACTGTTCGGCACCGGCGGCCGAGACGAAGCCGGGGTAGACCAGAGCCGCCAGTTGGGCCCGGGCGTCAGACAGGGCGGGCAGCAGTGAAACGCTCGTCACACTCTTGAGGGCCCGTTCGGCGTCGCGCGCCTTCGTGAGCACGGCTGCCACGTTTGCCACCACGCCGTACATCGAGTCGATCACTGTGGCTGACAGCTGGTCGCGAACGGCCTCGAATGCCTGTCGGGTGAAAACGAGCCCGTCGGGGTGGTTGAGCCGGATCGCCTGGTCGGCCACCGCCTTCATGCAGTCGTCGAACAGCGCCTGGATGCCGGGGTACGGGCTCGTCGACAGCACCAGCTTCTCGTTCTGGGTCAGGTGCTCGCGCACGTATGAGACGGGCGATGCCACCGCGAGCAGCAGCAGTCGTCGCACTCCGGCGGGGGAGACCCGGTCGGCCTCCTGCTGGGTGCTCATGAGGCGAATGGCGACAGACGTCTTCTCGTCCACAATCGCCGGATACGCGCGAATCACACTGCCTTGCAATCGGGTGTCGAGATGGCGGGGGAGTTCCGTAAAGTCCCACGAGGTGAGGCCGCTTCGCTCGATGGCGTTGGCGGTCTGACTGGATGCCCGGGCGACGCTTTCGCGTGCCGCCGAACGGTAGCGGGTCTGCAGCGCCGCAAGGTCTTTCGACGCGGCCAGGGTGTGGCCCCGATCATCCACCACACGAAACGAAACGGAGAGGTGTGAAGGAATGCGTGATCTGTCGAAGTCGGCTTCGGTGACCGGAATGAACGCCAAACGCGCCATTGTGCGGGCGAGAGCGGTCAGGAAGGGGTCGCCGCCCACGTCGGCGGGAATTGCCGCCAGCAGTTTGACGGCCCAGTCGGTGGCGGGAACGAAGTTCTTGCGAATGTTCTTCGGCAGCGCCCTGATAAGAGCGGTGACCAGTTCCTCTCGGAATCCCGGCACCTGCGACTCGAAGCCGCCCGGCTCGAGGCGGGGCAGCAGCGTGAGTGGCACGGTCACACTCACGCCGTCGTCGTCGGTGCCCGGTTCGAACCGGTAGGTGAGGGCCAGATGCTGATCGCCCTGCTGCCACGTCGCCGGAAACTTGGTCTCGTCGATGTCGGGCGCGCCCTCTGGCACGAGCGAGTCGAGCGTCATTGTCAGAAGGTTCGGCGAATCGTGGCGCGTCGTCTTCCACCAGCCGTCGAAGCTCCGCGCGGTGTTGACCTCGCGAGGAACGCGGGCGTCGTAGAACTCGAAGACCGCCTCGTCGTCGAGCAGCAGATCGCGGCGGCGCGTGCGCTCTTCGATCTCGGCGAGTTCGGTGCGAAAGCGTCGGTTGTCGCGGTCGAAGGCGTGCTGCGATTCCCAGTCTCCATCGACCAGAGCATGACGAATGAACAGCTCGCGGGCGTACGCCGGGTCGACCCGCGAGAACTGCACCCGTCGTTTGAGCACGATCGGTACTCCGTACAGCGTGACCCGCTCGTACGCCACCACGGCGCCCTGTTTCTTCTCCCAGTGCGGCTCAGAATAGGTGCGCTTGCACAGGTCGCCCGCCAACGCCTCGGCCCACGCTGGGTCGATCGAGGCGTTCGTGCGAGCGAACAGGCGGCTGGTCTCCACCAACTCGGCGCTCATCACGGCGTTCGGCTGCTTCTTCGACAGGCCAGAGCCGGGGAACAGGCTGAAGCGCGTCTGCCGTGCACCGACGTAGTCTTTTTTCGCCACGTCTTTCAAACCGATGTGCGAGAGCAGTCCCGCGAGAATCGAGCGGTGAATGCCGTCGGAGTTCATCGACGGCTCGCCGAGCGTGAGATCCAGCGGCTTGCTGAGCTGACGCAGCTGGCGAAACACGTCTTGCCATTCGCGCACGCGCAGATAATTCAGGTGTTCGGCCTTGCAGAGTCGCCGAAACGCGCTCGACGACAGCTCTCGCTGCTTCTCCTCCACGTAGTTCCACAGGTTCAGCAGGGTGAGAAAGTCGCTCGTCGGGTCGGTGAAACGGGCGTGCAGCTCGTCGGCTCGCTGGCGTTTCTCGAGTGGCCGTTCTCGCGGGTCCTGCACGGTGAGGCCCGCGACGATGATCATGACCTCGCGGCTGGTGCCGTGGTTCTTCGACTCGATCACCATGCGGGCGAAGCGCGGTTCGATGGGCATGCGCGAGAGGTCGCGGCCAACGCGGGTGAGCGTGGGTACAGCTGCGTTACCGCCGGGGTTGATGGCACCCGGGTTGATGGCGCCGAGTTCACTCAGCAGGTCGAGGCCGTCTTTGATCCCGCGGGAATCCGGCGGCTGCAGAAACGGAAAACTCGCAATGTCGCCGAGCCCGAGCGAGATCATCTGCAGAATCACGGCTGCGAGATTGGTTCTGAGAATCTCCGGCTCAGTGAACTTGGGCCGGGCGAGGTAGTCGTCTTCAGAGAACAGCCGAATGCAGATGCCATCGCTCGTGCGGCCGCTTCGCCCGGCGCGCTGATTGGCCGACGCCTGCGAAATGGCCTCGATCGGCAGTCGCTGCACCTTCGACCGCACGCTGTAGCGGCTGATACGAGCCGTTCCCGTGTCGATCACGTATTTGATGCCCGGCACAGTGAGGCTCGTCTCGGCCACGTTCGTCGCCAACACGATGCGGCGCCGGATGCCCGGGGTGGCCGTTCTCTGAAAGACCTTGTGCTGGTCGGCCGCCGACAACCGCCCGTACAACGGCAGCACTTCGGTTGCCGCGCCCAGCGCGCCGCCCGAGCTGAGACGCCCCCGAATCGACTCCTCGGCGTCGCGGATCTCGTTCTCACCCGAGAAGAACACCAGAACATCGCCCTCGCCTTCTCGGGCCAGCTCGTCGAGCGCCTCGTTCACCGCGTCGAGCGGATCGCGGTTCTCGCTGCGCGTGCTGCTCGTGCCGCTTGTGCTGCTCGCCTCGTCTGTGTCGGCACCGTCGTCGACATCGTCGCTCACCTCGCCATCGGCCACCAGGGGGCGGTAGCGAACTTCAACCGGGTAGGTGCGGCCCGACACCTCGATGATGGGGGCGCCGCCGAAGTGCCGGGAGAAACTCTCGGGGTCGATCGTCGCCGAGGTGACGATGACCTTGAGGTCGGGTCGCTTGGGCAGCAGCTCACGCAGATACCCGAGAAGAAAGTCGATGGTGAGGCTGCGCTCGTGGGCCTCGTCGATGATGATCGTGTCGTACTTCTTCAACAACCGGTCGCGATGAATCTCGTTCAGCAGAATGCCGTCGGTCATCAGTTTGATCTGGGTGTTCGGCCCCACCTTGTCGGTGAACCTCACCTGGTAGCCGACCCGGTCGCCCACCTCCTGGCCCAGCTCTTCGGCGATGCGCTCGGCGATCGTGCGCGCGGCGATGCGGCGGGGCTGGGTGTGCCCGATGCTCGTGCGGCCGAGTTCGAGGCAGATCTTCGGCAGCTGCGTGGTCTTGCCCGAGCCTGTTTCGCCGGCCACGATCACGACTTGGTTCGCGGCGATGGTGCGCGCGATCTCCTCGCGCAGTTGGCTGACGGGCAGCTCCGGCGGAAAGTAGATCGTCTCAGCATTCATCGGCCCTCAATTCTACGTGCCGACCGGCCCCGGGCGCCCCCGGAGGCTCGGGTTAGGCTTGAACAATGGCCAACCGACTGGGTGATGCGATCAGCCCGTACCTCCGTTCACATGCCGACAACCCTGTCGACTGGTTCTCCTGGGGTGAGGCAGCATTCGCTGAGGCAGAGCGGCGAGATGTGCCCGTGCTGGTGTCGATCGGGTACTCCACCTGCCACTGGTGCCACGTGATGGCACGCGAGAGTTTCAGCGATCCGGCCTTGGCCGAAGTTCTGAACCGCGGCTTCGTGGCCATCAAAGTCGACCGGGAAGAGCATCCGGAAGTCGACGCGGTCTACCTCGCCGCGGCTGGGGCTTTCACGCAGAACCTCGGCTGGCCGCTCAACGTCTTCGTGACGCCGGAGGGCAAGCCGTTCTTCGCGGGAACGTATTCGCCGCCCGTCGCAGTGCAGGGCAACCCCTCGTTCGGCCAGGTGCTGGGTGCCGTCAGCGACGCGTGGCAGACCCGCCGCGACGACGTCGAGAGCACTGCTCGCCAGCTCACGGCCGCGCTGGTCGCGGTAGAGAACGCAGACCAGGCAGTCGACGCGCTTCCCACCCCGGCACAGCTGGAGCAGGTGGTACTCGAACTCGACGACTACGAAGACACCGTCAATGGTGGGTTCGGTGGTGCGCCGAAGTTTCCCGTCGCGCCGGTGCTCAAATTTCTGCAGGCGATGGATGCACCCGTAGCCACGCGCGCCCTTCAGGCCATGGCGGCCTCCGACCTGCGTGACCGCGTCGAGGGCGGCTTCTTTCGGTACGCCACCCGCGCTGACTGGAGCGAGCCGCACTACGAACGAATGCTCTACGACAATGCGCTGCTGCTCGATGCCTACACCGCTGCGGCGGTGCGGTACCCGGGCGAACAGTGGGCGACCGATACGGCCGCGGGCATCGCCTCGTTTCTTGTCGACGTGCTGCAGGTCGACGGCGGCGCGTTCGCGGCGGCGCAAGACTCCGAGAGCCTCGTCGACGGCACCGCTTCGGAGGGCGGGTACTACGCCCTGAACGCTGCCCAGCGCGTCGATCAGCCGGCCCCCGCGCGCGACCTCAAGATTCTCACCGGGCTCAACGGCCTCGCCATCGCGGCGCTGGCGAGGGCTTCTGCGGCCCTGTCGCCGGCGCTCACCCCTCCATCGTCAACACAGCCGGGCGCGTGGCTGGCCGCTGCCGTCGCGGCGGCCGACTACCTTCTCGGGCACCACCTCCGCCCCGATGGAACCCTGGTGCGGGCCTCGCTGGGAGAGCGCACATCTGACGCCCGGGCGACCCTCGAAGACTACGGAATGTTCGCCGAGGCCCTGCTCGCGCTCGCCGCCGTCACGGGTGACGAGCGCTATTCCCGCACCGGCCGCGACCTGGTCGACAAGGTGCTCGACGCTGGGTTCGCGACTCCGGGCGGCGGAGACCCGGTGCTTGCGGCGCGCGGCTTGCTCATCGACGGCGATGTGTCAGAGGGGGCCTACCCCTCTGGAACGAGCGCAGTGTCAGCGGCGGCGTACGCGTTGTACCTTTCGACGGGCGAGCAGCGTTACCGTGCTGCCGTTGTCGAGGTGTTGACGCCGCTGTCGGCCGATGCGCTTTCGCGGCCCATCGGTTTCGGTGCGTCGCTCGAGATCATATTGCGGCTCAGCGCCGACGCCTGAGGCGTCAGTAGATCGCCGCCCCGACCAGCGGGAGCGCGTCGTCGACCGACCACTCGGTCAGCGACCCGTCGTAGATTGCCACGTCGGTGACCCCGATGAGAGCGAGTGCGAGAGCGTCGGCCGCCGCCGCAATCGCACCATCGCAGTAGGCCACGATGAGAGTCGGTGTGCCCGCGACGGCAGACCGAGCGGTGAGATCGAGCGTCGGGGCGAACAGGGCTCGCAGGGCATCCGGTTTCAGAAATGCGTTCGTCTCAGCGTCGACCAGGCGCCCGGAGGGCACGCTGACGCTGCCGGGAATGTGCCCACGCCGGGCGCGCTCGCCTGACTCTGCGGCGAACTCGCTGGCCGGAACGGCGCACACCAACGTGGCAGCGGCCTCGCCCGAGACGACCGACGCGACGAATGTCTTGTCTGCCCAGAGCTGTGGGCGCTCGGTCGACGTGAATGCGCCTCGAGCCGGTTCGACAGAGCCGGTGTCGATGGGACGGTCTTCGTGGTTCCACTTGGTGAGGCCACCGTCGAGCACTGCGACGCGGTCGTAGCCGTTGGCCCGGAAGAGCCACCAGAGCCGGGCTGCCCACTGGCCCGCGGCGGTGTCGTAGACGATCACGGTGCTGTCGTTCGTCACTCCGACGGCGGCCGCGGCAGCCTCGAACTGCGCGATGCTGGGGCGTTCGAAGCCGAACGCGCCAGTCGGGTTGCTGAACTCGTCAATCAGATCAGCGAAGATGGCGCCCGGAATGTGCCCGCCCACCAGGTACTGGTCGAGCCCGCTGAGCCAGGTGGGGTGGCTGTCGAAGCCCGTCACCCGGAGAACGCTCGCGTCGAGCACCACCACAGAATCAGAACCGATGTGGTCGCAGAGCCACTGGGTCGAGACAATGGGTGCGACAAGAGGCGAGACCATGCGGGGTGAGGCCGTCGTGCGCTCGTGCGAGTGGGCAGGCCTCGCGAGAGGGATGACGTGTGCGGCGATTCCGGCGGTGGCCGGAGAGCCTGAGGTCGTACGTGAATCGTTCACGGCCCCAACGCTAGCCCCGCAGAGCGTCGGGCAGCTGGGTATTGCAACAGAGTGTAATAACCCGCTCGGGTACTGCGGTCGCAACGGCAAATGCCCGCGCACACCCTGAATTCGGGCGGTACGCGGGCAGGTGGTCGATCGTCGTGGTGAAGCACAGACTCGGTGAGCACAGACTCGGTGAGCACAGATGTGACGAAGCCGAGACGCCATCGGGGCTAGCGCAGCACCTTGCGTGCGGTGATCTGGCCGGTGTCGAAGCCGAGCAGGTGCAGGCCACCGTGGAAGCGCGCGTGTTCGACTTTGATGCAACGATCCATGACGACGGTGAGCCCCTTGCTCTCGCCGTAGACTGCTGCGTCTTGGTTCCAGATACCGAGCTGGATCCACACCGTCTTCGCGCCGACCGCGAGCACGTCGTCGATGACCGACGGAATGTCGCTGGCCTTACGGAACACATCGACGATGTCGGGAACCTCGGGCAGCGACGCCAGATTGGGGTAGGCCTTCTGGCCCAGAATGGTGTCGGCATTCGGGTTCACGAAGTACACGCGGTAGTCGGCCGACTGAAGCAGGTACGTGCCGACGAAGAAACTCGACCGAGCCGGGTTCGGCGAGGCGCCGACAATGGCAATCGACTTCGCTGCACGCAGAATCTTCAGGCGAGCCTTGGCATCGGGGCCAACCCAGGTGCGCTGTGATTTCAGCAGCTTGGCGAGAGGAGAGCTGGCCGGAACGTCGCAGGTCAGCCCATTGGCGAACTGCGTGGTGACGGTGTCGGTGGTGACGTTGTCGGTCTGTGCGGCCTCGGCCGCACCACCCGGTGCATCGATGGTGAGTGACATTACTTACCCTCCGTTGCTTTGGCCAGAGCTTGGTCTAAGTCGTAAACGATGTCGTCGGGGTCTTCTATTCCCACGCTGATGCGCACGATGCCCGGCAGAACGCCTGCTTCGAGCAGCTGCTGCTCAGAGAGTTGCGCGTGCGTGGTGGAGGCGGGGTGGATGACGAGGGTCTTGGCGTCACCGATGTTCGCCAGGTGGCTCGCGAGGTCGACGGACTCGATGAACGTGCGGCCGGCGTCGCGGCCACCCTTCACTCCGAAGCTGAAGACCGAGCCGGGGCCCTTCGGCAGGTACTTGAGGCCACGTTCGTAGTGCTCGTGGCCCGGCAGGCCTGCCCAGTTGACGAAGTCGACGCGCGGGTCGTTGTCGAGCCACTCGGCGACGATTCGAGCGTTGTCGACGTGTGCCTGCATGCGGAACGCGAGGGTCTCGACTCCCTGTGCGAGCAGAAAGGCCGAATGTGGGGCGAGAACGGGACCGATGTCACGCAACTGCTCGGCGCGCAGACGTGTGAGAAACGCGTATTCGCCGAAGTTGCCCGACCACTCGAGGCCGCCGTAGCTCGGCACCGGCTGGCCGAACAGCGGGAACTTCTCGCTGTGCCAGTCGAACCGACCGCTCTCGATGACAATGCCGCCAAGCGTGGTGCCGTGGCCGCCCAAGAACTTGGTGGCCGAGTGGATGACCACGTCGGCACCCCACTCGATGGGGCGGTTGAGGTAGGGGGTGGCGATGGTCGAGTCGATGATGAGCGGCAGCCCGTGGGCGTGCGCCACGTCGGCCAGACCCTCGATGTCGGCGATCTCGCCAGACGGGTTGGCCACCGTCTCTGCGAAGATGAATTTGGTCTTGTCAGTGATCGCAGCGGCGTAGTCGGCGGGGTCTGAGCTTCTGACGAAGGTCGTGTCGACGCCGAACCGGCGAAGGGTCACGTCGAGCTGCGTGATCGAGCCGCCATAGAGGTTGGCCGATGAGACGATGTGATCGCCTGCTCCCGCGAGAGACGCGAACGTGATGTACTGCGCGGCGAGACCGCTGGCCGTCGCCACAGCGCCGAGGCCGCCTTCGAGGCTGGCCACCCGCTCTTCGAATGCAGCAACGGTGGGGTTCGACAGACGGCTGTAGACGTTGCCGTATTTCTGCAGAGCGAACCTGGCCGCAGCATCCGCAGTGTCGTCGAAAACGAACGCCGACGTCTGGTAGATGGGCAGGGCGCGAGCACCCGTCACCGCATCAGGAATGTTGCCTGCGTGGATTGCCCGAGTTCTGAAGCCGTATTCGCGATCTGCCATGCCCCAACGCTACCCGAGCGCTCTGGCCCGGATGCCCGGGGTCGACTCCCTTGGTAACAATTCCCCTGCTCGTGGCCCTGTGCAGGAGTAGTTCGAAGGCGGTGACCCATCGTTCTGAACATCCGCATCGAATGGATGTCAATGCACGGCTGCCCCGCAGCATCCCAAGCTAAACTCGAACCATGTCAAAGTCGACCGAAAGAAGTGCCCGATGAGTGCTGGTTTTGCCACCATGTCCGTTGCATCGATCCTCGTTGAAACAGCGAGGCGCATGCCTGAAAGGGTGGCGCTTGTCGTGGGCCCGACAGAGACCACCTATGCAGAGCTGTGGCAGCAGACCCGTGAATACGCCGGGGCCCTCCGCGAGCGAGGAGTGAAACCGGGAACGCCCGTCGCCATGCTGATTCCGAACGTTGCCGACTTTCCGCGGGTCTACTACGCGGTGCTGTCGCTCGGTGGAGTCGTCGTGCCGATCCACGCCCTGCTGAAGGGCAAGGAGATCGAGTACGTGCTGCGCGACAGCGGCGCCGAGTTGTTGGTGTGTGCCGCGCCGCTGCTGACCGAGGGGGCGAAGGGCGCAGCGCTGGCGGGCGTTCCCGTTCTGAGCGTGCTGCTGCCCGACGCAGCCCCTGAACTGCCACCCCGGCTCGAAGACGAGGCCCGCAGCGCCCAGCCGATCGAGACATACGTTCCGCGTGACCCGTTCGACACGGCGACGATTCTCTACACCAGCGGAACAACCGGAACCCCGAAGGGCGCCGAAGGCTCCCACCTGGCGCTGGTCGAACAGGTGAACGTGTCGCTGCTGACCACCTTCGACATGAAAGAAGGTGACCGCGTTCTCGGCGCGCTGCCGCTGTTTCACACCTTCGGTCAGACCTGCACGATGAACACCGTCTTCCGGGCCGGCGCGACGCTCGTGATGGTGCCCAAATTCGACGGTGACACAGCCCTGCGGGTCATGAACGAGCAGCGTTGCACCATCTTCATGGGCGTGCCGACCATGTACATCGCCCTTCTCGACGCCGCCTCCCGCACCCCCGAGCGCCCGCCGCTGCGTTACGGCATCTCGGGCGGTGCAGCGATTCCGGTGGCGGTCATCACCAAGTTCCGTGAATCGTTCGGCACCGAGATCCACGAGGGCTACGGGCTCACCGAGACCTCACCGGTGGCCACGTTCAACATGGTGGGTGTGCCTCCGCGCCCCGGCACCATCGGAACACCCATCTGGGGAATCGATGTCGAAATCGCCGATTCGGAGGTGAGCGATTCGATCGTGCTGCTGCCGACCGGCGAGCTCGGTGAGCTGGTCATCCGGGGTCACAACCTGATGAACGGGTACCACAATCGTCCTGAAGACACGGCCAAGGCCATGGTCGACGGCTGGTTTCGTACCGGAGATCTGGGCCGCAAAGACCACGACGGGTACCTCACCATCGTCGACCGAACGAAAGACATGATTCTGCGAAACGGCTACAACGTCTACCCGCGTGAGGTTGAAGAGGTGCTGGCGAAGCATCCCGCCGTCTCGATGGTGGCCGTCTATGGCGTGCCCCACGAGACGCACGGGCAGGAGATCATCGCGTCTGTCGTGCTGGTTGCCGGAGCGTCGACCAGCCCCGACGAACTGAGCGCGTTCGTTCAAGAAGACGTGGCGCACTACAAGTATCCGCGGCACATCGACATCGTCTCTTCGCTGCCGATCGGCCCGTCAGGCAAGGTGCTGAAACGGGAGCTGGTCGCGGCGTATGTCGCCGCAGCAGACCAGCCGGCCGAGCCTGCTCCGATCAGAAGCTAGGTTCTGCCGAACGCTGTCACGTGAGAATCGCGACGGCGCCGAGAGAGAGCACCGCGATCAGGGCCCACGACGCGAGCCCCACAATCAGGGCGCGCCAACCGGTACGTGCCAGTGCGGCGAACCGGATGTTCGAACCGAGTGCGAAGAGTGCCATCGCGAGCAGCGCGGTCTGAAGCATGTCGGCGACCGAGAGCAGCTCGCCGGGCAACGGAACCACCGTGCGCACGACGACCGCGGCCAGAAAGCCGGCGATGAAGAGGGGCACGATGGCCGGGCGCTTGGCGCTCGTGCCCGAGCCGCTGCGCTTGATCTCGGCTGTGTTGCCGGCGCCCGCACGGAGTTCCCGCGCGTCGCGCGCACGCTCGACGAGCCCGACGATCGCCACCATGGGGGCGAGGGTCAGCACCCGGGTCAGCTTGACGACCACGGCAACGGCGAGCGCGGCCGGCCCGGCGATCTGAGCGGTTGCGACGACCTGACCCACGTCGTGCACGCTGAGCCCCACCCACATGCCGAACTGCTGCTCGTCGAGGCCGAGGGGCAGGCGCAGCACCGGCAGGATGAAGATGGCCAGTGTGCCGCACAGCGTGACGAGTGCGATCGGGGTGGCCTGGTCTTCGTCTTTGCTGCGGGTCACTGCGCTCATCGCGCCGACAGCCGATGCGCCGCAGATGGAGAACCCGGCGGCGATGAGAATGGGCTGGGTTCCCGGCAGGCGGAGCAATTTGCCGAGCCCGAGCGTCGCACTGAAGGTGATCCCCACGATGAGAACGATCACGATGATAGTGGGCCAGCCGAGCCCGGCAATATCGAACAGCGAGAGCTTCAGCCCGAGCAGCACAATGCCGATGCGCAGCAGCCGACGTGCGGCGAGCGCGATGCCCGGCTTCAGAACGGTGTCGAGCAGACGCTGGCTTGCAGGGATCTGCCCGGCGATCATTCCGAGCCCCACTGCAGCGGTCAGGAGCGGCACGGCGGGCACCAGCGAATGGATGCCCAGCGCCACCAGCGCGGCCACCCCCGCCACGACGACTCCGGCCCCCCACCGCGGCCACCACGTCGGCGTCAATCGGGAGCCGCTGCCACCTGCCGAACCTCCACCAGTGCTGCCAGTGCCGGCTCCGCCTTCTACCGCCATGACGGCAGCCAGTAGTGCAGGGTCAGAAGCCACCCGGGGATGGGCTGGGCCGTCCAGACCGGCCAGAAGAACACCGAGACCGCCACCGTGAGCAGAAGGTAGGCGCCCACCACCCACAGCGCGAGCACCCGTTTTCGACGGGCATCCGTTCTCGCGCCCAGGGCCAGCCCGATGACGAACGTCAGCCCCAGGATCATGTACGGCTCGAAGGCGATTGTGTAGAACTGGAAGATGGTGCGGTTCGCGTACATCAACCACGGCAGGTAACCGGCAACCATGCCCATGAGAATGAGCCCGACCTGCCACTCACGCTTACGAATGAGTCGGTAGACGAGGTAGAACAGGGCAGCCGTTGCAGCCCACCAGATGGCCGCGTTGCCCACCGAGGTGATGTTCGCGTAGCAGGTCTGTTCGCCGCAGCCGCCGGTGCCGTCGGTTGTCGTGTTCACGTACATCTGGGTGGGCCGAATCATGAACAGCCACGTGAAGGGGTTCGCTGCGTAGGGGTGCGGTGAATGTTCGTTCACATTGAAGTTGTAGACCGACACCTGGAAGTGCCAGAAGTTCTGGATGGTCAGTGGAACCCACGACAGCGAACCGGTCCACTCGGTGCCGCTCGTCTGGGCCCACGTTCGGTAGTACCCACCGGCCGTGGTGAACCAACCCACCCAGGTGGCCAGGTAGCTCGCCAGAAACAGCGGAACCATCACCAGAAAGGTCGCCGGGCCCTGCTTGAGGATGGCCGCACTGATCCAGAACGGAAGCCCCACGCGGCGGCGGGCGAGCGCGTCGACGAGCAGCGAATACACGGCGAACGCAACGAGAAAGTACAGCCCCGACCATTTCACGGCGCTGGCCAGACCGAAAGCCAGAGCAGCAGCCATCAGCCACGGGCGCCACCAGAACGTGGGCCCCCACGACGCTGTGAGCCCCTCTCGCTCGCGTCTGTCCACCCAGGCCGCCAGTCGCCGGGCATGCCATTCCCGATCGAGTAGCATCGCCCCGAAGCCCAGCAGCATGAAGAGCATCAGTATGCCGTCGAGAATGCCGATACGGGCCATCACGATGGCGTGCCCGTCGATGGCGAACAGAAACCCCGCGATGGTGCCGAGCAGTGTCGACTTGAAGAGTTTGGTGCCGATCATCGCGATCAGCAGCACAGCCAGAATGCCGCACACCGCGACCGAGATGCGCCAGCCGAAGCTGTTCTCTGCCCCGAACACCGAGAGGCCGAGCGCCATGATCCATTTACCGAGCGGCGGATGCACCACATACGACCCGACGTTCGTGAACTGGTTCACGTCGCCCGCGTTGAACGCGGTGTCTGCGTTGGCGGGCCAGCTGCCCTCGTAGCCCAGGTGAAGCAGCGACCACGCGTCTTTCACGTAGAAGGTCTCGTCGAACACGAGGCTGTGCGGGTCGCCGAGGTTCCAGAGCCGGAGGATGGCGGCGAGCAGGGTCACTGCGAGCGGGCCGCCCCATCGCCACGCGCTCTGGCGGCCAGGGGTGCTGAGCAACCGACCCCACCAGGCGTCGAGGCGGCTGCCGACGGGCTCGCGAACGTGCGCCGGGGCGTCTTCGGGCACAGGCGTGGGGGGTTCAGAGTCGGTCGTGAGGCTCACCCGCCCCATGCTACTGAAGGTGCCCGCCGCCGCCGTTCCCCGTGCCGGTTTCTGTGGATAACTCCAGTTTTGCGTGGAGGGTAGCGAGAGCATCCGGTGCCATATCGGGCAGACTGGGGGCATGATCATCCTCGCGGCGACGCCCATCGGCAATCTGAAGGATGCCTCGGTGCGGCTGATCGAGACCCTTGAAGCCGCTGAGGTCGTCGCGGCCGAAGACACGCGCGTCACGGCCAAGCTGCTGCGCGCGCTCAATGTGAGCAACAGGCCCCGGCTCATCGCGCTGCACGACCACAACGAACGCGAGAAGGCGGCAGAGCTCGTGGAGCTCGCCCGCAGCACCGATCTGGTCGTTCTGAGCGACGCAGGCATGCCCACCGTTTCTGATCCGGGGTTTCATCTCGTGCAGGCCGCGGTGGCGGGCGGGGTGGATGTCACGATCATTCCGGGCCCGTCAGCGGTCGTCTCGGCGCTCGCTGTATCGGGTCTGCCCACCGACCGTTTTACATTCGAGGGGTTTCTGCCGAGAAAGCAGGGCGATCGGCTGTCGACGCTCGGTGATCTGGTGCGCGAGCGGCGCACGATGGTGTTCTTCGAGTCGCCGAACCGGCTGGCCGCGTCACTGGCCGACATCGCCTCGGTGCTCGGCGACGACCGGCTCGTCGCGGTCTGCCGCGAACTCACCAAGCTCTATGAAGAGGTGAAACGCGGGGGAGCAGCCTCGCTCGTATCGTGGGCCGAGGCCGGAGTCAAAGGCGAGATCGTGCTGGTTGTCGCGGGCGCCGCGGCCCTCGAGGTCACACTCGCAACGGGCGTTGCGCAGGTTCTCGAGCTGGTCTCCGACGGCCAGCGGCTGAAAGATGCGGCGGCTGCGATCGCCGACGCGACGGGGCTCAGCAAGCGCGACCTCTACGAAGCGGCGCTGCAGTCGCGGGCATCCACTACTCCTGCACAGGCGGCAGCGCACCTGAGCTTTCCACCACGGCCGTAACAGGGCCGGGCGCCCGGCCCCCGCAGCTTAGGATGTTGCTTATGTCTGACGGCTCTTCGTTCTATATCACCACCCCCATCTTCTATGTCAACGACGTGCCCCACATCGGCCACGCGTACACCGAGGTCGCCTCTGACGTGCTCGCGCGCTGGCACCGCCAGGCCGGCGACCCCACCTGGTTTCTGACCGGAACAGACGAGCACGGCCAGAAGATCCTCCGCACGGCCACGGCCAACGGTGTCACGCCCAAAGAGTGGGCTGACCGCCTGGTCGAGACCGCCTGGCAGCCGCTCTTGCAGACCATCGACATCTCGAACGACGATTTCATCAGAACGACGGATGCCCGTCACGAGGTCAACGTTCAGCTGTTTCTCCAACGCCTGTTCGACGCCGGCTACATCTATACGGGCGACTACGAAGGTGCGTACTGTGTGGGCTGCGAGGAGTACAAGCAGCCGGGTGACCTGATCGACGGCACAGGCCCCTACGAGGGCCAGCAGGTCTGCGCCATCCACTCGATTCCGGTCGAGCTGCTGCAGGAGCGCAACTATTTCTTTCGCATGAGCGACTTCACCCAGCCGCTGCTCGACCTGTACGAGTCGAACCCCGACTTCATTCAGCCCGAGAGCGTTCGCAACGAGATCATCGCCTTCGTGAAGCGCGGGCTCACCGACCTCTCCATCAGCCGCCAGAGTTTCGACTGGGGTGTGAAGGTGCCGTGGGACGACTCGCACGTCGTCTACGTCTGGTTCGACGCCCTGCTGAACTACATCACCGCGGCCGGCTACGGCTACGACGACGAGAAGTTCGCGCGGCTGTGGCCCGCCACCCACATCGTGGGCAAAGACATCGCCCGCTTCCACGCGGTCATCTGGCCGGCCATGCTGATGGCCGCCGGCATCGAGGTGCCCAAGCAGGTCTTCGGCCACGGCTGGCTCCTGGTGGGCGGTGAGAAGATGTCGAAGTCGAAGCTCACCGGTATCGCGCCGAACCAGATCACCGACACCTTCGGTTCTGACGCGTTCCGGTACTACTTCATGAGCGCCATCAACTTCGGCCAAGACGGCTCGTTCAGCTGGGAAGACCTGTCGGCCCGGTACCAGGCCGAGCTTGCCAACGGTTTTGGCAACCTCGCCTCGCGCGTGGTTGCCATGGTCACGCGGTACTTCGACGGCGTCATTCCTGACCCCGGCGAGTCTGAGGCGGCCGACGAGCGCGTGCGCACCATCGAGCGCCGGGTGGTCGACGACGCCGATGCGGCGATCGAGCGGCTGGCCATCCACGAGGCCCTGTCGTCGATCTGGGAGCTCGTCGACGAGCTGAACGGGTACATCACGGCGCAAGAACCGTGGGCGCTGGCGAAGAAACCAGAGCTGCTCGACCGACTGCAGACGGTGCTGTTCACGGCAGTTCGCGGGGTCGGTACGCTCGCCGTGCTGTTGTCACCGGTGATCCCCGAGGCGACCGGCACGCTCTGGCAGGCTCTGGGTGGTGTGGGTGAGATCACCGACGTGCCGTTGCGCACGGCGTACCACTGGGAGACCGACGGCAAGGTGTGGCCGCTTGAGCCGCTCTTTCCGCGCATCGAGAACATCGAGGGCTCTGGCGGCCCGGCGGCCCGTGAGTAGGCTCGAAGCATGACCGACGGCTCGCCCACCATACGCAAGCGCGAGCCGTCGGCCGGGCGCGACCTCACGTATCCGCCGCTGCCCCAGGCGCTGACCGTTCCGGTGTACGACAACCACACGCACCTCGAGGTGCAAGACGGCGATGATTCGCTGTCGTACCGCGAACACCTCGACCGGGCATCCAGTGTCGGCGTGCGCGGCGTGGTACAGGTGGGCGGCGACGTCGAAACCTCGCGCTGGTCGGCCGAGCAGGCACTTCGTGAGCCGCGGATGCTCGCCGCCGTCGCGCTGCACCCGAACGAAGCTCCCGTCTACGACGAGGCCGGCACGCTCGACGACGCGCTCGCCGTGATCGCCGAGCTGGCGACGCGACCCCGGGTCGCGGCCATCGGGGAGACCGGGCTCGACTTCTTTCGCACGTCGGGCGAGAAGGCGCTCGCGGCGCAGTACCGGTCGTTCGAGGCGCACATCGAGATGGCGAAAGAGAACAACCTCGCCATGCAGATTCACGACCGCGACGCACACAGCGAGGTCATCGCCACGCTGAAACGCGTCGGGGCACCCGAGCGCACTGTGTTCCATTGCTTCTCAGGAGACGCCGAGCTGGCCCGCGTCTGCGCCGAGAACGGCTGGTACATGTCGTTCGCCGGCACGGTGACGTTCAAGAACGCCGACAACCTGCGCGAAGCCCTCGCCGTCGCGCCGCGAAACCTGCTGCTGGTCGAGACCGATGCGCCTTTCCTGACGCCGGTGCCGCACCGGGGGCGGCCGAATGCGCCGTACTTGATTCCGTACACGCTGCGTGCGATGGCCGAGTACCTGGGCACCGATGCCTCGATGCTCGCGGCGCAGATCACGTCGAACACCGAGCTCGTCTACGGCTCGTGGAACGCCGAACCCGTCGTGCTGCCGAGCTACACCGACTGAGTCGCCGCCGATGCCCTGTTCTCCTGCTGCCAGATTTGCCAGACCCGCAAGACTTGCCAGACCCGCCAGACCCGACCCGAAAGAACCCTGTGACCGACCCTAAGGCCGCCCTCCTCGGCCCCGCCGAGATTCGCGACCTCGCCGAAATGCTCAACCTCACGCCCACCAAGAAGCTCGGCCAGAACTTCGTCATCGACGGCAACTCGGTGCGGCGCATCGTGCGCATCGCCGGCGTGCAACCAGGCGAGACCGTGGTCGAAGTGGGCCCGGGTCTCGGGTCACTGACCCTGGGCATCCTCGAGGTCGGGGCAGAGGTCATCGCCGTCGAAATCGACAAACGTCTCGCCGAGCAGCTGCCCCTCACCGTGAGCATGCTGCAGCCGGATGCCCGGCTCACCGTCATTCGCGACGACGCCCTTCGCATCCTGTCGCTGCCCGGTGCCCCCACGCGCCTGGTCGCGAACCTGCCGTACAACGTCTCGGTGCCCGTGCTGCTGCACTTTCTCGAGCACTTCTGGAGCATCCTCTCCGGCGTCGTCATGGTTCAGGCCGAGGTGGGGCACCGCATCGCGGCCGAACCCGGTTCGAAGGTCTACGGCAGCCCGAGCGTGAAGGCTGCATGGTATGGCGAGTGGCGAACGGCCGGCAACGTGAGCCGGCAGGTGTTCTGGCCGGTGCCGAACGTCGACTCAGTGCTGGTCGCCTTCGAGCGCTCGCGCACGAGCCTGGCCAGCGAAGAACTGCGGTTGTTGACGTTCGAACTGGTCGACGCGGCCTTCCAACAGCGGCGCAAGATGCTTCGGCAGTCGCTCTCCGTCGTGTTCGGTACCTCGAAGACGGCCAGCGAGATGATCGAGTCGGCGGGGCTCGATCCGACCGTTCGCGGCGAGCAGCTCACGGTTCACGACTTTCTCGCGATAGCGGTGGTACGACAGGCAGCACTGCGGCTCGGGCCCGATGCGGGGGAGCGGGCATCCGCCTAGCACACGGGTCGGCACGAAACGAGAAGTCGCTGGCTGAGCTAGGTTGAATGCATGACGATGAACGCGGGCTCCAAAGCGGTTCATGTCAGGGCACCTGGCAAGATCAACGTGTTTCTCAAGGTCGGTGCCGTCATGGACGACGGGTATCACGATGTGGCGACCGCCTATCAGGCCGTATCGCTCTATGAAGATGTGCGCGCGTACGCGGCCGACGACTTCTCGGTGACCTTCAGCGGCAGCATCGACACCTCGACCCTCAGCACCGACGGGTCGAACCTCGCCATTCGCGCGGCGCGCATGCTCGCGCACAAAGCTGGGTTTCGCGGCGGGGTGAGACTCGAAATCTCGAAGAACGTTCCCATCGCGGGTGGCATGGGCGGCGGATCGGCGGATGCTGCAGCCACCCTTCTGGCCTGCGACACGCTCTGGGGCACCGACCTCGGGCGCGAAGAGCTGCTCGGGCTTGCGGCCCGGCTCGGGGCCGACGTTCCCTTCGCGTTCACCGGCGGCACCGCCATCGGCACGGGGCGTGGAGACCAGCTCAGCCCGGCGCTCGCGAAGGGCCAGTTCCAGTGGGTGCTGGCGCTCGCCGAGTTCGGGTCGAGCACGCCAGAGGTGTACCGCGAGCTCGACCGGCACCGCGACCGGCACGCGCAAGACATCTTTCCCGCCCAACACCAGCCGTCAGTCGACGCGGATGTTCTGCAGGCTCTCCGCGCGGGCGATCCCCACATGCTGGCCGAGTCTCTGCACAACGATCTGCAGGCCCCCGCCCTGCACCTGGCGCCGCAACTCGGGCACGTGCTCGAGATCGGCGAGGCGAACGGTGCGCTCGCGGGAATCGTCTCCGGCTCCGGCCCCACCGTCGCCTTCCTGGCCGCCGACCTCGACGGCGCCCTCGAACTGCAGATCGCCCTCAGCGCGGCCCGCCACACCGTCGTGCGCGTCTCCGGCCCCGTGCACGGCGCCCGCCTCATCGGCGACTGAGCCCCCCGGCCCCCGCCCCGTAGCCCTCTCGTTTCATCGTGGAGTCGATTTTCGCCCCAAAATCCGAGTTATGGGGCGGAAAACGACTCCACGAGGTGGGTGGGGGTGGGGGCGGGGGAAGTGGGTGGCGGTTCAGGCGAGGGCGGTCAGCGTTTTGGTGGTGCCGTTCCAGTCGGGCTCGGGGCCGGTCGGCAGCAGCGCCGAGTACTGGCCCTTCCAGCTGACCGGGCTCCTCATCTGTATTGCGATCACACTCGCCCTCGTTCTGCCTCGTGAGCGCGCAACTCGAATACGCTCTGAGCTCGAGGGTGATCATCGAGCAGGCAAAGGG
>NZ_QYRT01000017.1 GCF_004923255.1 Subtercola vilae
CGACCCACCTCCCGGAGGTCCCACAGCTTCGTAACGACGTCAGGGAGCATTCGCTCGGAGAACCGTCCAGACATATCGATCAACACCATCCACAGAGTAAGTGGTGCAATCACTGCTTGAATCCGCCGGGTTTTGCGTTCCGCTTTCTGCTCGTCCGTCATCGGCCCAGCCTGCGCCGGGGTACTCCCGAAGCTGGCCCAGCGCGGTCGATGCGCTTCTGGGGTGCAGCACACCGGGCTGACCCGCACATCGTCGCCGTGGTAGACCACCACGGTCACGGCGTGCCCGGGGCACGTCTTGTGTTCGTCCGCGTCTAGCTGCGGGCGCATCGTGTCGGTGGGCTCAGCATTGGTGAGCCGGTGAACGCTCTCGTAGGAATCCTCGTCCGTGGCCACGCGCACGCCTGCGGCCTGAAAGTCAGCGACGACCTCTATGCGTTTGGCTTCGTTGACCCGTTCCTGCCTGATCTGCTCGGCCGCGTACTCCAAGTCGTGGAAGTCACCCTCCGCGATCTGGGAGAGTTCCGCGATCGCGGCGTCGTCGCCGTCGAACTCTGCCAACACGAGCGCGGTGTCGAAACTGATCTGCCCGCCCGCGAGGGCGGTGCTAGCGTCGACCGATTTCGCGACGGTCAACGATGCTTTGACCTGTTCCTTGCTGGTGCTGGTCTGCTTCGCGATCGCGGTCACACTCAGCCCGCCGAGTTCGAGTTGACGGAACGCGGCGACTTTCTGGTGATCGGTCAGTCCTGTGCGGCGCTCGTTGGTGACGTACTGCTCCGTGACGCGGTGCACGACGTCCAGCGGGCGCTCACCGATCAGCACTGGTACCGTGCAGCCGACGAGGCGTGCGGCGAGTACTCGAAGCTGGCCGTCACGAACGACGACCTGGCCCAGGTCGTTGCGGTAGCCGAGAACGGCCTGCAAGACTCCATGCTGCCGGACGGAGTCAACGAACCAGTCTTCAACGAGTGCGTCTTCGGGGTGGTCGCGGATGTTCTCTTCCAGAACGATGTTGGCCGCGTCTACGCGCACCAACTCTTCCGGCGCGGTAGCGGCTGGGGCGATAGTGGTGTGTGTCATTTCAGGTGTAACCTTTCGCTTGATTATTTGTTTGTTGTTCCGGGCCACCGACCTCCAAGTAGGTGGCCCGGAATTCTTTTTGCTCAGGGGTTAGATGTTCCCGAGCAGCGCGGGCGCGAGGAGCGCCGTGTACTCCGCTGCCGGTCGGTACTGCATCCGCCACCCGATGATGATGTTGATCTGTTCGTCGGTGAGGCTCACGCTCTCTCCGTCAGAAGCGTGTCCGAGGAACAGGCCCGCTCCGAACAGCACCCCGTCGATCCCGTTGCTGCGGGCGATGACGGAAAGCTCGATGTTCAGACTCGACCGGTACAACCCCTCGTCGTCAACGAACACGTCGATGCCCTCTGGCAGCCCGACGGCATCGAACACGTCGACGCTGATCGACTGGGTGATGCCCGACAACCGCGCGGTCACCGTACTGTCATCGATTTCGATGCGTGCGAGATCCCCGTCGAGACTCAGCCGTATCCCGTAAAGCATGTGTATACCCAACTTTCCTCATCGTTGTTCTTCCCATTCGGTGCGTTGATCAGGGCTTCCGGACACGGCCGTGGGCGCGGAGGGAGCGGTTGCTAAGCGCAGCGCCCGCAGGGTGCGGAGTCTGCAAATAGCGACTGGAGAGCACACGGACGGGCCCGGGAGCTAGGATCGGCAAGCCGAATGGGGAGGACAACGACCTCCCCAAAAAAGACAGCGCCGGCACCGCCGGCACAGATCAATCAGAACAGCACCGGCAAATCCGGTACCGCCCAGTGACCGGCTGCATCGACGCATGGTCGCGCAGGCGTTGCAGGCGCCGGTGCCGCCGAGGAGGAACAGCGCGACGCCCTGGAGCCCCCGCACCTTGACAAGGCCAGGTGGGAGCAGAATAGGAACATGACGACGGATATCTGGGGGCTTCGAAAGCCGTAGCGCCGGCTCACCCTCACCGAGGGGCTGTGGGTCGGCGCTCTTCGACTCTCGGAAGCCGCCTTGTCACACACCGATGCCCACGAACCTCTTCGCGTACGCATATCGCATTGCGACGTATCTGCCGTCGCAGTTCACAACCACGGCGATCGTGCGTGCGACCTACCACCCCGCGGCGTCGTCGACGACCGCGAATGGGACCGAGCCGCGTGTCGATGGGAGTGGAAATACGACGGCAGGAACGTCTGCTCCTGCGAAATGTGCCATGAAGGCCAGAGCCACAAGCGCGAGCGACGGCGCGCCCGTCACAGCAGCCGCACCCATCTTCAAGCCACGGCCCAGCGCTGGAACAACGGCGAGGACTACGAAAGTTAGAAGCTGGAGCCGGCTACGGGCACTCCCTTCCGGGTCGCGCCCCAGCTCGGGACTCTCCAAGGATCCCTCGGCTAAGTCAAGATTGAGTGGGTCGGCTCCAACGAGCTTGACGATGCTGGGGAGGATCGGGACGCGGACCTCGGGGAAATATTTGTTCGAAGGGTCGAAGGCTCTCTCGAAATTGCTGGGGAGCACCCAGTCTCGCCGCCACCCGGCGTCCTCGAGGCTGATAGGTCCTCGAGGCTGATAGGTCGGTCCGGCCAGAACGAGCGTTGCCCATCACTCGTAACCGTCACGAGGGCATATCCGTCTTCACCGTCGATCGGGCCTCGAAACCGATTCGTTTCGCGGTACCTGGGCGGCATGTCCGAGTATTCACTCGTGGGTCGACGTTTCGGATCGAGCGGGAGGGAGAACACTGCGGCGATCACAGAGCTCGGTCGGAATATTCGTGCGGTCGACGCCGCTGCCTCAGCGGTGTCGACCTCAACCGACACATTGCCGACCTGCTGACCATCGCGATAACAGACCCGCCACAGCGCTGCCATTCTTGTCACATACCGTCGACGTCGACGGGCTCGAGCAGCTCGGGGTCGTCCCAGGTCGGGCGTGTGCGGACGTTGTTGATGGTTAGGCCTACCGGCTATGTGGTGATCGTCGACGCGACCTGTTCAGAGGACGACAGCAGCATGTCGAGGGTCTCAGCGGGGTCCTCGAGTTCGGTGGGCGAGAGCCATGCGTCCCACAGGTCCGGGGTGAGGAACGCCGGCATGCGGTCGTGGATCTCGCCGGATGCGTCGCGGGCCTCTCGGGTGATGATGGCAAACCGGACATTCCAGTCGTCGCCGGTCTTGACCGGGACGTAGATGCCTGCCGCCGAGAGGAAGTCGGCGTCGGAGTGGATGAAGTAGGGCTGCTTCTTGCCCGCGATCGTCTTCCACTCGTAAATAGCCGAGCATGGGCACGATCACGCGTCGCCCGAGGAATGCCTTCTTCCACAGGTTCGAGCTCGTGAGGTTTTCGATCCGCGCGTTGATCTGCGGCGCCGGCGTCTTCAGCCACGGCGGCCGGAAGTCCCACGTAGCATCCCAGTCGACCTCGCAGCGCAGCTCGCCGGAGTCCTCGTCGACGCGGTCGCGGACGATGACTGGGTTGGTTGGCGCGACGTTGTAGTTAGCCACCCAGTCCGCTGGGCGCCACTCCTGCGGATCACCGCCGGCGTGAACGTAGGCGGTGATCGTCTCGTTCACCTTGCCGTCGATCGCGAACCGCCCGCACATGCGCTCCACCATACATCGCGCTACTCAAAGGGTGATCTTCAGCGGCCGGGATCTCCCGGGAAGGTAATGATTGTCCGAGTGTCAGGGCGTAAATGGCGAGTAGCGGTTGTGGGTAGCGGTAGCCCGGTCAGGTGGTAGCACGATTCCGGGCACACGGTAGCGCCGGGGGTCTGAGGGCTGCTCTGCTGTGAGATGACGGCGCATTGGGCGTTCGTCATCTCATCGTTTGGGGCGGGTTCACTATGGCGGACTATCGGAAGATCTTGGTGTTGTTGTTGGAGGGGCGTAGTTACCGTGACGTCGTCGAGGTCGCGGGCTGCTCGCATCGTGACGTGGCACGGGTCGCGCAAGAGGTCCGGGAACGGGGCGTCAGCTCGGCTTCTGGGGTGAGCGATGTGGAGTTGGCAGTCTGGTTCCCCGACGGGCGCCGGAAAGTGTCGGAGGAATACGACCAGCCTGATTTGTCGCGGGTGTTGGCGTCGATGAAGCAGAACCGGCATTTCACTTTGCTGTTGGCGTGGCGGCGCTATGTCGACACGAAAGATGTGGGTAAGAAGTACGGGTATTCGCAGTTCTGTGCCCTGTTTGCCGATTACCTCCGCAGCCACGACCTCGTCGCGGTGCTGCGTCACGAGCCGGGCCGGGCGATGCTCGTGGACTGGGCCGGTGACACGATCGATGTTGTTGACACGATCACCGGCGAGGTGACGAGGGCGGTGTTGTTCGTCGCGGTGTTGCCGTTTTCGGGGCTGATGTTCTGCCGCGCGTTCGCTGATATGAAGTCCCCGGCGTGGCTTGACGCGCACGTGCAGGCGTTCGCGTTCTTCGGCGGTGTGCCGCAGATCGTGGTCCCGGACAACCCGACGACCTCGACGCACCAGACCCACAAGGGCGACGCGGAACGCGTCGTGAACGCCAGGTATCAGCAACTCGCCGACCACTACCAAACAGCGATCGTGCCGGCACGGGTCCGGCGCCCGCGCGACAAAGCAGCCGCGGAAAACGCGGTGAACGTCGTCAATAAGCGTGTCATCGGTTACCTCGACGATGACATGTTCACGACCCTCAGCGAGTTGAACGACGCGATCGGTGAGCGGGTACGAGAGATCAATCACGACATTCGCCGTGCCGACGACAGCACCCGGTGGGAAAGGTTCGACACCGAGGAACGCGCGCTGCTCGGTGCGTTGCCGGATGCGGGGTTCGAGGACGTCGAATGGAAAGAGCTCAAAGCGGCCCGGAATTATCACGTCACTGCGGACACGCAACGATATTCCGTGCCATTCGCGTTGGCCGGCCGACTTCTGCGGGTCCGGCTGACCGCGTCGACAGTCACGGTCTTCGACGGGCACGAGAGTGTCTGCGACCACCCGAGGCTGACGGGCCGGAAGGGGCAGTATTCGACCCTGCCGGAACACGTGCCGCCGCAGCACCGCAACATCGACGGGCTGTGGTCCAGGCGCTGGTTCACCGATCGGGCCCGAAGCGTCGGCCCGGCAACAGTCACGGTGATCGAGCAGATCCTCGACGCACAAACGATCGAGGCGCAAGGGTATTTGGCGTGTCAGAACATCCTCGACGGGCTCGGGAAGAACAACCGGGAACGGCTCGAAGCAGCCTGCCAGGATCTCCTCAACCGCCGCGCCCATCCGACGTATTCGACGTTGAAACGGCTGATGGCCGCGATCGACACCGATATGAGAAAGCCCCGCCCGGTGGCCCCGGCTGCCTCGACACGTAAACACGGCAGCGCCGTCGTTTTCCGTGATGCCGACCCCGATGTCTATGTCCGCGATGCGTCGCACTACGCACGCGGCGAGGAGAGCATCTGATGTTCACGAGCATCGATTACGACAAGTTCCGGGCCCTCCGCGTAACACACGTCACGACCCGGCTGGAGGAACTCATCCAAGACGAAACCAACGACACCCTCACCCCCGAGCAGCTGTTCCTCACCGCGGTCGATGACGCCCTCGAGTCACGGCGCATCAACAAAGTCGACAAACTCATCCGCCAAGCCGCGGTCCCCATCCCAGGAGCGACCGTAGCGGAGGTCGACTACCGCGACGGCCGCGGCATCACACCGGTTCGGATGCGACGCTACGCCGCCCACGATTGGCGTACCGATCCGACGAACCTGCTGATCATCTCACCCACCGGGGGCGGGAAAACCTACCTCGCCTGCGCGTTGGCCATCGGCGCCTGCCAAAGCGAGCACTCGGTCCTCTTTTACCGGATGGACGACCTCGCCCGCCGACTGATCATCGCCCGAGGTGACGGGATCGCGCATCAGAAACTGTTGAACGAGCTCTCCAACATCGACCTGCTCATCATCGACGATTTCCTCACCGTCGGCATCGACAGCGACGCCGCCAGCGACCTGTTCGCGATCCTCGCCAACCGGGAACACCGGTTGCCGACCATGATTGCCTCGCAAACCGGACCCGCGCACTGGGTCGCCGAGCTGCCCGACCGCGTCGCCGCGGACTCGATCGTGAACCGACTCGCCAACAACGCCCGCATCATCAACCTCGGCCAAATCGACATGCGTCGACACCGCAATGACCAGGCCCGCGCCCACGAGGGGTACTGGGAATAACGCGATAGCGGTCCGGGCAGCAAGCTCGGGCCGCTACCACTTCCACAGAATCGCGCTACCAACAACATGGACTACCGCTACCAAGAACCGCTACTCGCCACGTAAAGGCGTGCGGTACATTTGCGCCGATAATGAACCTTATATCAAGTAAAGTATCTGGTATTCGCAGTAAGTGCGAATTAGCGGGCGCCGGTGTCGACCGCATCGCAGGGATTTGGATCAATTTTTCTGGCGTGCTCGGACGGGAACCCTTGACCCGTAGAAGCGGCAAGCATCTGCGATCTCATCCTCTGATACCTCAGCCGACAGACCGACAAACACGGATAGCGGTCTTCCCCAGTAAGGGGTGGCCATGTTGGTCAATCAGTCGGGGGTCGCTGGCTGCTCTATCGCTCTTGGCGCAGAAAAACTGTCCCTGGCATATAGTGCGGCTGGTGATCGATTGTCTCTCGCGACACTCGACTCAGCTCGAGGAAAGCTGCTCGTGCTGCAGGATTCGTTCCCTCGCCGGCTCCTCGCAGGGTCACTGCTTCTTGACCCCCATCTTGGTGGTTGCGATACTCGACCCCGAGAGCATCACCGAGTTCATCGGCTAGTGAGGTCGCTAACCCGAGACCCCTGCGATCAAACGCAACGACATCGAAACCTTTCTGCCACTCAAAAAGTTCTGTGAGGGCGGCGTAATAGGAGTTCTCCCACGCCTTCATCCTCGCTTCGAGTTCTTTCGTGAGGTGCGCGTCCTCATAGGCCACCGGTCCCGGTGCGAACCAGAGAACGGTGTCCGCATAGTCAGGGAACACCCGCACGACTGACCGAAGGTACTCAACCGCGCTAGCCATGACCCGACTCTAGTCACCAAAGCCATGCGACGTCACCCACATAAGCACAGCATTTGCCCTGTGGCTGTCCCCATAAGAGAGGACAGGCACAGATTCCCTCCCGAGCCATACTGGTCATATTGCGACCGCTCGCGGTCATGACAGGATCGAGGAAACCATGAGGGTTAAGAAATCGTTGCTTACTGCCACGGTCGTGGGTCTGTTGATCGTAGGAAGCGCTGCGCCAGCCTTCGCGGGAACAGCTGACACCGGCGCGGTTACGATGATGGTCCGCGTCAACGGTCAAGAAGTGCCTTTCGACTCATCCTTTCCGACACAACCGCTTCACCTGCACGGCACCCCGCCGATACAATCGACCGGCCCTCACACCAACCTGATCAACTTCGACCAGTGGTATGGCTGTTACACGCTCAATCACGACGATGACATCTTCGCGACTTTCTACACCCCATCACAGAACGAGCAGCCAGGACGGGAAATCAACCTTCGCTGCGGCAACAGCAGCTACGGCTATAAGCACATTGAATCTGGAAAGAAAGCAGACTGGCAAGCCAAGTTTGACGGGGCAGTCAACGCCGGCTGGATTCCGCAAAGTCAAGGGATGCAATCCTGGGACGACCTCATGGCAGTCGCTGCCGGGGACGCGATTTCTTACCCCAATTTCTCGACCGTCAACCAGTTCAACCAGACCACATGCGCAGTTGTCAACGTCGATTTCTATAAAGAAGGTGTTGGCCTTGTTTACACCTTCAATGCACGCGCCGCCTACTCCAACACCAACGATCGCCTCATCACCGCGTTCCCGCAATCGAGCACAATCTGCCCTCCGGGCTTGGGCGATTAGGTTCAGGTGTGAGCACAATTCAAACTGTCCTGAAAACCTAGAGGTATGTGACGCGCACCGTTGTCCCCTACTCCCCACCGTCCGCGACTGTTCGGTGACTCGCAGGGTCTGTAACGTTTTTGGTGTTTCCGGCATTTTTGGTTAGTAGGTTTCTGCTGCCGGCCAGCGGTCGGCGAAGGTGATCGCGAACGCGTTCAGCGCGGGTTTCCACCGCACTGTCCAGCGTGTCCTGCCAACCCCGGTCGGGTCAAGCGACCGGGTCACGAGATCTCCCCCACTGAAGCGTCAGCGGGGGTACCCCCAGGCATTTCAGCGCCGCGGCCTCGGTCGGGAAATGACCCCGAGCCCGGACGGCACGCCGGTAACGGGCGTTCAGCGATTCGATCGCATTCGTCGAGCAGATCACGGTTCTGACCTCGACGTCGTAATCGAGGAAGGGGGTGAATTCTTCCCACGCGGACTCCCATAACCGGATGATCGCACCATATTTCTTGCCCCACTTCTCGGTGAGTTCCTCTAACGCGGCACGAGCTGCGGCTGGGCTCGAGGCGGTATAAATCGGGCGGACATCTTTCTTCAGTGCGTCCCAGTCCTTTTTCGACGCCAACCGGAACGTGTTGCGGATCAGATGGATGATGCAGGACTGGACCGTCGCTAACGGCCACACGTTGCCCACCACCTCCGGCAGTCCCTTCAGACCGTCGCAGACGAGGAAGAACGCATCGGTGACGCCCCGGTTCTTGATGTCCGTGAGGACACTCATCCAGAACTTCGCCCCCTCACCACCAGTCCCGGCCCAGAGGCCAAGGATGTCTTTCTCTCCCTCCAGCGACACCCCGATCGCCGCATAGATCGGACTGGGCCCACGGGCGGTGTTCCCGCCTGGGGAGTCGCGACCTGGCCGTCACGGATCTTCACCACGATCGCTGGGCCCACGGCGCATTCTTGCGCTGGGGACAATGAAGATCGCTGCGTAGACGGCGTCCAGGGGCCGGCTGGACCACGACGCCATCTCCTCGGACACCTTCTCGGTGATCCTGGAGATGGTTTCCTTGGACACCTGCGCCCCGTAGATCTGGGCGAAGTGCGCACTGATCTCACCCGTCGTCAAACCATGCGCGTACAACGACAGGACCATCTTATCAACGCCGCCCAGACGGCGTTGATGCTTCTTCACGATCACCGGGACGAAGGTGCCCTCCCGGTCCCTGGGGACCTCGATCTGTACGTGCCCGGTCCCTTCGGTCAGGACTGTTTTCGGTCGGGACCCGTTCCGCACATTCGAGGCCTTCCGGCCGGGATCGGCGTGGTGTTTCTCGTGCCCGAGATGCTCGGTCATTTCCTCGTTCAACGCGGTCTCGAGGACCGTTTTCGTGAACTGCTTCAACAGCCCATCCGGGCCCGTGAGGGACAAGCCCTGCTCGGCCGCCATCCGGACCAACTCCTTCGCTGCGAGCTCCTCCGCAGAGGGCTCCGGCTTGTTTCTCTTCACAACATCCAGTGTCGTCACCACGGCACCTTCACCGCCAGGCACACGCCCGACGCGTTAGGCCAGAAACACCGAATTCAGCACAGTCCCGACTCGCACCGCTGCCCCTATGGTTGGTGTCGAAGTTTCGTCGGCGGGGCGGGAGCGTCGTAGCTGTGTCCGGTGCTGTCGTTGTCGTTGTCGTTGTCGCCGAGGATCTTTCGGAGTCGTTCTTGGTTGTGCTCGTGGGATGCGGTTGGCGTAACGCTGTCGTTCCTGACTTGCGGAGCGTCGACGCCCCGCTGTAGGTCAGGGGCGAGGTTCGGTGAAACTGGCGGCGTGCTGGCGGTAGCGCGCAGTTCGGCGGTCCAGGTGGCGAATCGTTCCTTGATCGCGGCGAGCTGGGCGGGTTGTACTCCGTAGTCGGCCACGCGCTCGGGGGTCAGTCTCTGGGCCCGCTCGAGTTGGGTGATGAACATCGGGATCCCGAATCCCGCGTCACGTTCGCCCGCAGCGTCGACCAGCTGGGCGTCGGTGAATTTGCCGGACATTCTGATGGCGTCGACGTCGAGATAGTCGCGATCCTCGGCGCGACTGTAAAGGGCGCTGACTTTGTTACCCACGGCGTCGTCGAGACTGAGGACAGCGCCAACGGAGAGGGTGACAGGATCGCCTTCGCGCGAGTCGACGCCCATGTCGATTTCCACGAATCGGCCGTCGCTCGTGGTGACGAGCAGCTGCGCGAAGGACTCGACCCGTCGACGCTCATCGACCTGCAGCCCGGTCAAGCGGAGCTCGTTGATGACGGTGTCGACGGCGGTAGAGAACCGGGTCGCGTCGACGTCGGACGTAAACAGGTCGACGTCCTGGGTGGGCCGGTCGGTGAGCCCGTGCTCACGGATCGCGCCCGAGCCCGCGAGAGCGAACTGTGTGCCCTCGAGCGCGGTCAGCGCGGCACGGGTCACGTCGCGCTGCAGCGCCTCGTCCGGAGCCAGGCCGCCGGCATCGGCCAGAGCGTTCACTACCGGAGTGGCTGCGGCGACGTGCGCGCCGTCAGTTCGGGGAAGCGGCTCTCCCACAGCTGCCGCGCCCGCGGAGGCAGGTTGAGTTCCGCCCAGACCGAAATCAGAACGTCACGGTTCAGAATCTTCACCTGGTCCTCGACAGTGCCTTCTTGGATCGTGGCCTGGTACGCCTTGGTGGCTCCCCACAGCGCTGAAAGGTCGACAGCGGGGTTCGGTCCCCAGTAGATCCACGGCGGGAGCCGGAGGGCGCCGGAGGCCGGCCCCCGCAAGTCTTCGAGCTGCTCGGGGGCGTCGTACGGCTTAACGTCCTGAAAACGAATCCGCTTCGTCGGCGCCGCCGATTTGAGTGATGTCCCAATCACGCCGGTGGACGAGGGAACAGTTTCGTACGTGAACTCCACTTCGACCTCCTCACATTTCTGACCCCAGTTTACCGCGGGTGCCCGCCGGCCACTAGAAAGGGGCCCAAGCCGCTGCACAACACAAATTCTGGGGGCGGCTTACCGGTTGTAGGCAAGATCAGCAAAGTGCCGAATAACGGTTTTCACGCCCTCGCAGAGCTCGCCGCTCAGCTCATGGCTTCGTGGATCAGAGGAATTGTTGAGCATCCAGCTGTGTGAGATTCCCAGGATCGTCGACGCATCTGCTGGTGATAGCAAGATCACCTCGGCCGCGGTCATGGCCTCGTAGCGGTCGCGGAATGCTCGATACCACCGCCCATTGTCGAAAAGGAGGTGTCTGACGCCAGACGGGTTGAGGACCATGATTGCGCCGGGCCAGTCTCCGAAGCCTTTGCCAGGCATCCAGGGGTCTTCTTGAGCCTGAATCCAGAGGTTTCCATATTTGTCTTCGAGAGGTTTCCATTCCTCGCAGATATGCATCTCTGCCCCTCTCTGTCCGCATCGTATCTCCGGGCCCGCTCGGCGCCGGGACTCTGTTCAGCCGGCGAACGGGAGTCGGCCGCAGATATTTTGAGGGCGCGAAACGTTCTCAGCAGGCAATCGCACGCGGGGTTTGTAACACTTCAATGGCACGTAACAACAAGTCCGGTTCGTTGCGCACAGCTTCGACCTTGGCCAGCAGCTCACGCGCGTCTTTCGAGGGTTCCTGACCGTTCGGGCCCTCGGTGGGCACGTCGCCGAGCACCCAGACGGGACCGGAGAACGCGAAATTTCGTGCACCAGGCAAGCGCCGCAACACCGCATACGCCTCACCACGAAGAACGGAGATCCGCCACTCGCTGAAGGCATCGTTGCCGAGCTCGGGTTCTGACAGACGAAAGCCGTCAGCCACGTCCCAGCCACCAACATCTCCCGGTATACCCCATCGACCGGCCCGGTCTGGATGCTCGGCCAGGTAGGCCAGCGAACTTTCATAGACTCGGACACCGGGGGGCTGTTCATTCAAGAACCGTGCTGACGACATACCCACATCATTTCAGACCGCCGCGGCGGAATCGAGAGCCAGATGAGGCCGCCAAGCCGTGTGCGTCGCGATTCGGCGGCGTCATTTTGTTCAGATCCGGTTTCGAAGGGTGGTTGTTGGATACGGGTCGCGATCGTGGGTGTCACGGGGATCGGGGTTGCCGTTGAGGATCTTCCGGAGCCTTTCGGCGGTCTGCTCGGTTCCCGTCGACGCCGTCGGTGTCGGGGTGCTGACGGGTTGAGTGTGGCCTGGTTCTGATGGGGCGCTGTCGTCGAGCATTTCTGCGGCCAGAGCGGTGTTCACGGCGTTGAGCCGGGTTTCCGCGTGCCGGAGCTCGTCGACGTGTTGAAGGACTGACCGAGCCTGGCCTCGGCCTCCCGGATAGCGGTTTGGGCTTCCTGCTTGGCCTGCTCGACTGTCTCGATGCTGCGCGGGATCCCGGTCGCGCGATGTTCGAGCTGGCGGATCAGGCCGGCGCCGCCCTCGAGGAACGAGTCACGGCCGAGCTGGATGCTGCTGTGTGGAATATCGCGCAGGGTGAGCGTAATGAAGGGCTGCTGGTTCAGGCCCGGCGCGGCGCCGGCATCGATGGTGTGACCGGCGATCTCACCGAGGGTGCCGAGTCTGCGGTTCTCGTATGCCGAAAGCCACTTCGCTCCCGAGTTCGCGGCCCACTCGGTGAGAGCCTGGCCAGCTTCCGCGCGGGTGGTGTACCTGTTGTTCCCGACGGTCATAACGAAGTTGTCGCCACTGACGTCGGTGGTGCGGGGCAGCGCCTGGCGCAGCAGATACAGTTCGTTCTCGGCGTTATCGATGCGAGAAGATGCTTGCTGGCGGGTAGCGGCAAGCACGGTCTGGGCCCGGTGATGCGCCCGCTCGAGGCGTTGCAGACGCTGATAGTCGTTATCGGCCTCGGCCTTTTCCAACAGGAGCAGGTTACCGGAGGTAATTGCTTTCATCTCCGCCGCCCCTAACGCGGCGTCCCCGATGCCCTCGATCTCGCGGGAATCGAGCTTTCCGCGAAGGATCTGGTTGATGAACTTGGCTTTCCGTTCCACGGTTTGCCGCATATAGGTATCGAACGATGGTTCGGTGGCGGAATCAACCAGTGAACCGATGAAATAGTTTTTGTCGGCTCGGTAGTCTGGTCTGTATGGTGGATGCGTTTGATGATCCCGAGGTGAAACGGCTGATGGCCGAGCTCGGTGTTGTGCACCGCCCGGGCCTTGCTGCGGAGTTGATGGAAGAGATCGGGCCGTTACTTGCCGAGGACGGTTTCGATGTCAACAACCTCGAAGCCCCTGACCTTGACACCCTGAACGCGGCGATCGGCCGGGCTGTGGAACGGCGAAACTTCGAACGCTTCGTGCCCGTCGATAACTCACGGCAACAAGCACTCCGGATCCTCCGCCTTGTGGCGGAGGCGATCGGTGACGGCAACACCCCAGCCGCTCGAACTCTTATCGCCGGGCTCGAACCCGAACCGGCCGGGGACAAACCATCGATCGCACACGTCATCGGTGTCAGCCTCGGCCTTCTGGATACCTGGCACACGACCCCGGCACTGCACGCGACGCTTCGTGGCACGAGGGTTCCGGTGTGGGACAAACCTGCCCGGACCGCGGCGGCTGATGTGCTCGCGCTGGCAGGGAAGGGGCGGGCGTTTGATTCCATCTCGGGGTTACACCGAAGGCACACCGGACTGATGATCCTCACCGGCGGTATCCTCGCCGTCGCAGGCACCCTACAAGCCTGGGCAACCCACGAGCGCACCACCGTCCGTGAACTCACCCGGGCAGTGCTGCCCGACAGCACGAGCACCCAAGACGCAGCCCCCGCCGAACAGGGCAGCCCCGCCCAATCCGTCGTGCCGAATCGGGTGCTGACGATTCCCGAGGAGCTTGAAAGCATGATGCGACCCGACGCGCTCGCCTCGTTTCGAAGTCAGGTGCGGCAGGCTCACCTTGATGAACCCGTCACGGTCAGCATCACCGCGAAGGCCAGGTTCGTGCTGCCGTACCAGTGGCTGCTTGACCAGGTCGGAGGCGGTGGCATCCGGCTGACCGCGGCAGGGTATCTCCCGCCCGCGGTCGTCGCATCAGCGATGGAAGAACTGGGCTGGCAGAAAGACTGGGTCGGGAAAGGGAACCGTGAAGACCTGACTATGCCGGTCCTTTATCACCGGGAAAGCATGATGGCGATGAAGCTACTGCACCGCCGGAAAGGTGTCCTGCTCCCAACACCGGTTGGCCGGCGTCTGACCGGTGACCCGGCAGGCCTCTGGAACTTCCTCGCACGTTCGATGCTGGTACGGCCGACCGAGGTCGAGGCGCGGGCGACGGAGTTCTTCCTCCTCGCTGTAGCGGCCCGGTCTTCGCAATCGCATAACGAGTACTCGGCCGCGGTAGCGGCAGGGCTGTACTCGATTGGTTGGGCAGACCCCTCCGGCAGACAGATCAGACCCGATCAGGCCTTCACCTTGTTCGCAGATACCTGGCGGACCCTCCGCCGGTTAGGCGCGTTCGAAGACGACCGCGAATACGGGGTCCGGGGCACTGTGAAACCGGTCGGTGCCGCGTTCGCCCGATACACCCTCACCCAGCCACCGAAACCCTAACCGATCCGAGGGTGCCCGGGTGGTTGTACGCCGCCGGTGCGGAGGAGGGTCTTGAAGCCAAGACCAGTTCCGGACCGGTCACCGCAGAGTGGACGACTTTTATAGTTCGGTCCATGGCGTGTTCTGTACGGCGGGTTGCCACACCCATGCCTCCTGCCGGACCTGCTCAGCGTTCACCCAACGTACTCTCACCGCAGTGGGCGTCCATGCCAGGACGTAAACGTTCACCTTCATCGCTCGGCCGGAGTACCGAACCCACGCCCGTGCCTTTTTCGGCTTCGGGTCGTACGTGACGAGCTCGTTCTCCAAATCCAACTCGAACATCGTGAGGCTGTCGGGCTCACCGACCATGTCGCGGAGGTTCTTCTTCTGAAGCGAGCGTCGCTCGATCGAGCTTGCGTAGCGCCGGTTCGAAGTCACGACTCAACACACGCTCATGGCGCCGGCAGTGGAAAGGCGTGGACAACGTGCAGCTGATGGTGGGACTCTTTGCTCATGAGCAAACCACGGAGCCTCGCCAAGACAGCGGTTGCCGCGAACGTCATGGTCTGGTTCGGGGCGGCCGCGTTCATCTTCGCTCTCGCGGGCGAACAAACCTGGTCGGCGTTTCACGGCCAGTGGCACAACATTCTCGGCTGGGCACTCATATGCGGCGTAGGAGCTGCGATCAGCATCGTTGGAATCATCGAAATCCGTCGCCTCCGCGCTCGGCTTCCCCGCTGACCGAGCCAGGCCAGCCCACGCAAGACCGTGTCCGGTTGCTCGCCAACGTGATACACCCCATCCACAGAGACTCGAACATATGTTCGAGTCAACAATAGCTGCGGGGATGAAGCGTGGCCAGTGTGGCACGAGTCTGGCCGAGGGTGCGATGGTGGGGGAGTCTGAGGGGGATCCCGCTCAGGGCCGGCCCCGGAAGGGCCGGCCGCACCGTATCAGGGGGTCAAGGTTGTGGTGGCTGTGACGTCATCGAGATCGCCTTCCCAGAAGTAATCGAGCGCGGCATTGATCATGCTGCGGGTCACAACGTCAACGTTGATACCGTGCGCGGCACGCTCCGGGAAGGACAGCGTCACGGTCAGACTCCGGGTCGGCAGAGCACGATCAATGCCGTCGCCGATGTTCCGGTCGGTGAGGGCGTATTGGTAGGTCCAGGCGATTGCGACGGCACCGTCTGGGCCGTCACCGTCCCGATCATAGGCAGCCCGGTGTTCGTCCTGGACGGGGTGCGGCTGGCGAGTGCAGCGCCATTCAGCGCCTTGCACATCGATCGTGGTGCGCCCGCACTCGGCGCCGGTAGGGCTGAGGTCAGCGGGTGGGGCGTCTGGGTCGATCTGGTGCGGTTCGAGGGCATCGGGCCGCTGGTACGTGATAATCATGGTGTCTCCTTCAAAAGTTCGGGGAGGGGTGGGCCTGTTCTCACCCCTCCCAGGAGTGCTACTCGGCGGCGTCTTCGGCGCTATTGTCGGCGGCGCTGTCGTTTTCGGTGTCGAGGATCGCGGCGATCTGGTGCGCGGTGCGGAGTACCCGGGCGGCTGCGGATTTGATCATGTCGGTGTTGGCGTCAGCCCAACCGGCGATGTAGCCGATGCTGTACGCGCTGGTATCGAACCCGACAAGGCCTGCGACGACGTATGCGACGCTCTCCGCCTCGGTCTCCATCAGGCCCCGGTGCTCGGCGTACTCGGCTGGATCGCCAGTGTGGTCCATCAGGATGTGGGCGGTCTCGTGGATCAGGGTCTTGGCCCTGTGTTCGGTGCTGAGATTCACGTCCAGAACTACACTCATTTCCGCAGCGTCCGCGTACCCGTTCATCGTCCCGGGCAGAGAGCGGTATGAGACCGTCCACCCGTCGCTGATCAGGTGCGCGGTCAGCGCGGTGGTGACGCCGAAGTCTGCCGTGCCGGTGAGCTGCTCGGTGAGCGCGGTCGCATCCGGTGCGCCTTCGGCGGGGTCGGTCTGGCTGATGTCGAACACCGACAGGATCGGGAACCGGGCAACCCGCTTTTCCTGGGCTTCACCGTTGTCGTCATCTTCAGTGATCTTCTTCGTGGAGTACCCGAAGATCCGGATCCCGGTTTCACCTTTCCGGACCTGACGGCCAAGGGTCTGCCATTTCCGGAACCCGGCGACCCGGGACGCTTCGGGCTTCTGCGCCAAGATCAGCAACAAATTGTTCAGCGAGTAAGTATGAAACGCGGTCGCGAAGTCCAGAAACGCGGCCCACCGTTCGGTGTTACGCAGCTGCTCGACCTGGTCACTGATCGACGCGTGTAACGCTTCGGCTTGCGCTTTCTTCTCTTCAATACTTTTGGCAGGCTTACCGGCCGTGTCCTTGGTGCTGCGTGTGGTGGTGGTCATCTTCTCTTCCCCCTTCGTTGTTTTTGCAGTGAAGGCACGAAGTGTCGAGCAGGACGGGCGGGAGCTGTGCAACCCGCAGGGCGGTGGCGGAGAGAAGTTCGGCCGAGATAAGGGAACGCCAGTGACCGCGGCCGCGCTTGTCGGGGGAACCGGTGGCGAAGCCACTTGAACTGCTCCCGAACGGACGTACGATGCCGCCAGGCTTCACGTCAAAAACAAACAAAAGGCCCGTCAGGGCCAGACAGCGCCGCGAAGCGGCTCCCATCAGGAGCACTGCGACGCCGCGGTTCGCCGGGAGCCTCACCACGGAGTCGCGTCCGCCTCCGTCGGCCGCCCACTAGAGCCTCGCCGAAGAGTGAAGGGGGCCTAGAAGGAGTTGCCCGTAACATCCTCATCCGGGCCCCAACTGCAGCGCCAAAACGATGAGGAATGGGGGACGTAAATCGTTGCCCGCCTCGCGGCGGATCTTCGTGCAGAGTTCCCTTCGATCAAGGGGTTCTCGAGATCGAATCTGTTCTACATGCGCGCTCTCGCGAAGGCCTGACCCGACCGGGAGCAAATAGTCCAGCAGGCTGCTGGACTAGGCCCGGAGGGAGTTATCCGTCACCTCCTGATCGAGGCCCCGACTACAGACCCGCGACTCGCACCTCGGTTAGGCACTCCCTCACCGCACAAAAGCTTCCAATACATCCAATGTATAAATATTAGTACCTAGCGTGTATATTAATTGTATGGTCGCATTGGTAGAACGTCTCATCGGTGGTTCATTGCTGCTCGCGAACGGTGTGCCCGTTTTGGTCCTGGAGGGCGCGAGGGCTGTCGGTAAGACAACGCTGATGAGGAACACCATGGTTGCTGCTGGTTTTTCTTATACAAGCTTGGCGGATCCTGCGACGCGCCGCTTTGCGATGGCGGACCTCGCGGGTTGGCTGCGCCGGCTGCCTCGTCCTGCGATCATCGATGAGGCCCAGCTCATTCCGGACCTGCCGTTGTTACTGAAAGAGGTAGTCGATACCTTGGGCTCCGGAACTCATTTCGTTCTTACGGGTTCGGCATCGATTGGGCGATCAGGGTTGAACGGGTCTGATCCGCTGACGCGGCGGTCGCGGCGCTTCACGATGAGTCCACTGACGTCGTGGGAGATCTCATCGCAGCGGGGTTCTCTGATCGATCTACTCTATGAACAGATCCCGGTGCAGCACACTCGCGCCGACCTCTCAGATGACGCGCTCCTGGATCAGATGAGGTTGGGAGGCTTTCCTACATACGTATTTCCCGACCTCATTGAAACGCACGGGCAGACCTCTCAACGGATTCGTTCAGACCTGACCGCGGTCCTCAGCGACGACGTGCTTCCCGGCCGGGGGTTCGACGCAACAATCGCACGCACAGTCCTGGACAACCTGTTACGCACCCCGGGCGGAATCTTCAACGCAAGCCGGATCGCTCAAAGCCACGACCTGGACCGTCGAACCATCGACCGATATCTGGGTCTTTTCGAGCGCGTCTTTCTGGTTCACTGGCTCGCGAACCTGGCAACAAACCCGTCCAGGCAAAGTCATACCCGAGCAAAAATCCATCCCGTGGACACATCATTTTCTGTTGAATCTTTGGTCCGGGCAGGAACGAACCTTATCGAGGATCGTGAAACGTTCGGCGCCCTTCTGGAAAGCCACGTTGTCAACCAAATCCTCGCCTCAACAGAATGGTCTGAGACGCGACCCGAAGCGTACTTCTGGCGACAAGCCAGCGCGACCAGCCCAGAGGTAGACCTTGTCCTGATTGACGGATCCAACAGAGTCATCGGCATCGAGGTCAAAGCGTCACGCACTATCCACCCTCGCGACCTCACCGCAATGCGTGCCCTTCAGCAAGACCGCGGGCTTCATCGAGGCTTCATCTACTACACCGGGAACGAAGTCCGACAACTGGCCGACAACATTTGGGCACTACCCATCAGCACCCTAAACGACAGCACCACCTTTGAAGAAAAACCCCAAACTAACAGTAAGGTCCACATGCCTACAATCCCGACCGAGACCCGAAGCCGCGACGCGAGCATGTTCCTCAGCTACGTCCACGCCGACAATGAGCGCTCCGGTGGTCGAATCGTGAAATTCGCCCGAGACCTCGTCGATACATACGACTACTTATACGGTCACACCATCGAACTATTCATTGATCGTGACGATATCGCCTGGGGCCAACAATGGAGCAGCCGGCTCAAGAGCGAAGCCGAAAGCACAACGTTCCTCCTCAGCATCGTGACACCGCGTTACCTCACCAGCCCAGCTTGCCGAGAAGAAGTGGTGAACTTCGCTGCGGCAGCCACCGAAGCTCAAGAGCCCAAACTCCTGCTCCCGCTGCAGTGGGTGGACATCGCCGACACCGATGTCGTCGCCGAATCCGACCCTGTACTAACCAAAATCCGGCAAACTCAATGGGAGAGCATTACCGAGATCCGGCAAATCGAACCCGGTTCAATACAGTACGACCAACTCCTGGAACGCGTCGCCGCCCGCCTCAAGCAGACGATCGATAACCGGACCAAAGGAATCACCGACGTATCTGCTATCACCCCAATGGTGCCGAAAGATGACCGAGACCTCATCGAGTTGCAGCAAGCCCTAGAAAGCCGGAAAGAAGACTTCGAGGTTGCCGTTATGGACTTCAAGAACGCTTTCGGCGACATCGGTGCCGTCTTCCAAGGCAAACCAGCGCTGCAGGTAGCCGACACCTATGGTGCGGCGAAGGTTCTAGCCGACCTCGGCGAGGAATTACGGGGTCCAGTCGAGAATCTGCGAACTGCCACCGAAACACTTGGCGCGCTTTGGCAAGGCTACGATTCGGACATTTCCCGGGCCGCACTGATTCTCAGCGAGATTCCCGACACCACAACCCGGCGCAGCGTCTTCGAATCCCTCGACAGCCTCGCAAACACGCTCGAACTCCCCGGAGCGGACCTGATGGAACAAAAGCTACGAAGCATCGGGGAAGTATCCCGCCACCTTCGCCCGATGAGCCGTGCATTCAGCGCAGCCCTGCAACTCCTCAACGGCATTCAAGCCTCTGCTCGAGCATGGCGAGACCGAATATAGATGTAAGTACACCAACCAATTAGATAGCAATCACCAATTAACGGTTCTTGCGAGCCGGGGAGGAGCCTTTTCGCTCAAAAGCCATACGGGAAGCGTTACCGTTCCATCCCGGAAGCATTCCCGTTCCTAAGTCCTCTGGTGTCACTTCGATACCGACCGCGACCCCATGCCGCGAGGATCTTGAGGTCCCTGGCATTCCTCTCCTGCGCGCAGTCCGCGCGGGAGAAATATCGATTGATAATTATCACATCCGCGTGTTTCCGGCCCTCTTCCGGCGATTACTTGACGCAATATCCAGTATTAGCACAGCTTTATGGCCTACAAAGCGTACAACTTTTGGAGCTACCTTGCTATCATGATGGCATGTCGTCATCGTCTGCTCTGCCGGTCCTACCCGTCCTTCCCACCTCGGAGGCACGGGTGGCGCTTCCTGATGCGCTCCGCCGGTTCCGTGCCCAGGGCGTGATGGCACAGCCGGTCATCTTTGGTGGCCACCGCCGCGCTGAGGGTGTGGTGATCCCGTTCGAGCTTTATGCGGAACTCGTGCCGGTCATCGAAGACATAGAGATCGCTCACATGGTGCGTGAACGTGCGGCCGCCGGCGAGTCGGTACCCCTGGCTGACGTAGCCGCCGCGCTCGGCCTCGACTCCGACACATACCGGTAGTGACGGCAAAGCTGCAGCTGAGAGCACTCGTGCCGGGATTTCAGAACGACATGGATGATCTACCTGACCAGGCCACGAAAAAGATGGTGCTCGATATGCTCGTTCTTATTCGCGACGGTAAGGTTACCGGGGTGAAGCTGGACTCCCGCGTTGACACGGGCGACCTAGGCGACTGCTACAAGTTCTACTTCGATCCCAACGGCTCAGGCAAGCCTCGCTACCGTCTCGTGTACCGCTACACGCCCGACGAGCTCCACGCTGTCGCCGTTGAGGCCGTCGCGGTGGGAAGACGCGCGAATCTTGATGCGTACCGCCGCGCGATCGCCAATCTCGGCCGAGAGTGAGCTTGGTGCAAGGATGAGTATCGTGCACTGCGATGTCGCGTATTCGTGGACGCTGCCCGACGGCCTGCCGATGTTGGGGGCGTCGAAACCGGTGGTCGGCGGCTGGTGGTAGCTCCGAGGATGTTGCGTGTAGAGCACTGGGCGGGTTCCGACGGCCCCGGTGCGCTGCACGTGTTCATTGACGGCGTGCGAGTCCGCGCAGACGGTTCGCTTGGTGCTCGAAAGGGTCTCGGATTTAGCGATGAACCCGAGCGGTGGGGAGACGGCGTGGGTAACACCGATGACCTACCGGACTGGTCCGGCCCTTACGTCGAGGCGGCCCGTGTTTGGGAGGCGGCCCGGGGCAATCCTCGACCACCCCGCCTGCAACTAGTCTGAGCGTCCGGAACTACGGCTTAGTAGCACAGATCAATAAGCGCGACGAGATTGCCGAGAAGTGCTCGACTAAATTGTATGAGGAGAGCGGGGGAGGGGCATCACCGGACCGCCATGGCAAACAATATTGGTTTGAGGAAACGGCACCGCGATGCCGGGTTCCGAGTTTTTTGCGGGATGCGCGCGGGTGGTCCGGAGCGCCCGGGCGTCCTGATTAGTCATGAAACGCGCGCATATAGCTAGCCAGAGAAAGACAGGAAAGTTCCGCTTTTCCGGGCCTCTTCTGGCGAATACTTGACCTAATATCCATTATCTCGCTTAGGGCGGAGCGGGGGAGAGTTCGCCGCAGGTTGCCAATACTGCCGGTCTGATACACTTGCAATACATGTATCGCAGGAGGCGCGAGATGGGTGCGATGTCGATTCGCTTGTCGGATGATGAAGTGCAGCGTCTGGAGACGCTTGCTGCGCGCACGGGACGTTCAAAGACGTTCTATGTTCGCGAAGCTGTGCATGAACACCTTGGCGATCTCGAGGAACGTTATTGGGCCGACGATGTCATCGAGCGTTGGGAAGCTTCGGATCGCTCTACCCGGCCGGCGAGTGAGCTGTGGGCTGAGCTGGACGCGTGACGCGGTGGCATCTCGAGACGACGCCTGAGTTTGACAAGGCGGCGCGTCGCCTCGACAAGCCTATGCTTCGTCGGATCCGTGATTACCTCGAAGACGTCACTGAGCTGGAGAATCCGCGCGATCGCGGAAAAGGTCTCAGCGCTGACCGCGCCGGCTATTGGCGATATCGCATTGGTGATTACCGGGTCATCGTTGAAATCTTGGATGATCAACTCGTTCTGGTTGCTCTAGACCTTGGTCATCGATCTGAAATTTACTGACAACAGTTGAGGATTACACCGAATCCGCTAGGTGCGTCTGGGGGAGCGGTGACGGGCCCGGGAGACGTCAAAGCTGGCGCTTCGACCACCTCCGTGAGGTTGCGTCTGGGCGGCAAAGCAGCCTCAGGCACGGCCGAATCGGGCTGTAAAAATAGGAGCATACGACCCGATAATTTCGTCCTGAGTTTATCGCTCACTCGTGTAAACTCCGCATGATTCCGGGCCTCTCCGCCCAGCTGCAGGTGTGGTCTCGTATTCGGGAGTCTCGTATTGTGCTGGGCTGGTTCATTGACGAATAGACCTTTTGCGGCGCGCTGCTTGGGGAACGACCGTCTCTACGCCTGGCTAGCTCTGAGCTGGGGTCTCGCTCAGGACATCGCTGAGGCGATCGAGTGGGATCTCTTGCTCACGGCTCCAGTTCAGAAACCGGGTTGGAGTTAGGATCGCTGGCTGTGTCGTGAGTTGCATCCCGGCTTCAGAAAGCTTCTTCGATATGTGGAGGCGGATAGAGCGCAAGGACATAGCCACAAAGATGAATTCTGCGATGATCACGAGGGGCAGCAGCAGGTTGGCGATCCCAAATTGCGTGCTGTATTGAGGGCCTACTGCGGATTTCAGGACGCCGGCGATTAGCCAAAGGGCCCAGGTGATGATGATCAAGATGAGCGGCACCATCAACGCTCGATATTGTCGCCGCGCGAGATTTGTGCCGACGAGCGGCGTCCAATTCGAAACAAAGCGCGCTTTGCTAAAAATTGCGTCCCCCGTAGCTTTTCGGCGTCATTGATTGGCCAATTCTGTCAGATTTGCGCCCGACGGCAGTCGTCACGCGTCTGTTCCTGTCTTCGCGGGAATGATGACCTCGCGGCGCCATTACAGGACGTTCATTTTCTGACGTCATGGTAGTCGTTTGTTGATGTAGTCGATGAAGGTGGCTCCGGCGTCGCGGCGGTGGCGGTCGGTGGTGGGGTAGCTGTAGCCGAGGGTATCGGCGACGATCGGTGCGGGGAGGTCGATGACGAGAGCCCGGATGGTGGCGTTCTTCGCGCCTTGGAGGTCGAGGCCGGCTCGTCGGAGTTTGATCATCAGGGCGCTTTGGTTGATGTGTCGGCCGGGGCGGGCGCCGGGAAATAGCCAGCGTTGGGTTGTGTGCGTCGAGGTTGTTTGGTTGGGGAGGGCTGCGAGGTGCTGCTGGATGACGGAGTCGAACGGCGGGGGGAGTATGACTGCGGTGTCGGTGACGCGGACTGTGCTGACACCGTTTTCGTAGGTTTCGACCAGGTCGATGGTCATCGTCGCGATCCTCGTCACGGGTTGGCCGAGGAGCAGGAAGAACACGGCGGCCGCGCGTAGTGCGGAATCAAGGGTCGTATCGGTGACGATGTGTCGGAGGATATCGAGGCGTTGGGTTTGGCTGACGATCGGACTGGTTTTGGCGACCCGGTAGGGCGCTTCGATGGCAGGAAGGTGGCCGTTCTTAGTTGCCCAGCGGATGAAGCCGCGGGCTAGTAAGGAAGGTGGCCGTTCTTAGTTGCCCAGCGGATGAAGCCGCGGGCTAGTGAGTGTGTGGTCGGGCCAGCGGCAAGCCAGGCGTCGATATCGTTCTGAGTGCATTCCCGTGGTGAGACTCGGCGGTGGTGGAGGAAGCGGAGGAATTCCAGGGCGGTGCTGGTGGATTGGCGGGCGGCGAGCATCGTGCCGGGTTTCAGGGCGCCTATTTCAAGGAGGTGGTGCATCCGGTTCAGGTGGACCCACCTGGCGTATTGGCGGATCAGGGTCGATTGCTCCGGTGTTGCGGTACTGATTTTGTGTTCGAGCCAGCTGGTGAACCGTTCGATGTCCCGGTCGTAGGGGGGCAGGATGCGGTGTTCGACGAGAAGGTCGCGAAGGAATTCGACTTTCTTCGGCTTGGGTGGCGGGTGAAGGTGTCGTGCTTGAGCGGTGCGGTACCGGTCGCGAGGGCGCGGAGCAGTTCGGTCACGTCGGGGTTGACGATCAGCCAGATCCTCGCGGAGCGAGCGTGTTCCTGGGTAGTCAGGGCGGTAAAGAGGACGTGCAGGGCGGGGTTGATTCGTCCGGTGCCGTCGTCGAGCATGATGGTGAGGTCGTCGGTGAGGCAGCAGTGGGCGCAGAGTCCTTGGCGGACGGGTTCGTCTTCGCGGTTGCAGCGTGTGCAGTGGAAGTCCTTCGGGATTCCGGCGCAATCAACGCAGCAGGGGATCCCGTCGGTGAGGCCGGGAAGTAGCCGGCAGGTGGGGCAGGTGCCGTGGATGCGGGTGGCTGTTTGGTAGCACTTTCGACAGATCCGGCCTTCGGGCCAGGTGGTCGCGAATCGTACCGAGCTGCGGTCGCAGCGGGCGCAACTCCTGCCGAGCCCGTTCGTCACGAAGGAGGCAGGATGCGTGCTCGCTGCGGCCGGAACGTGTCGGAGTCTGTGGCGGATGGCCCACCGGTTCCGGTGCGGATTTGTGAAGACGTCGCGACGACGCTGATGGGACAGAGCTCCTCGAAGGTGCAGTCGAGCGTGTCCAAGATGGCGCCGAACATAACGATGTTCATGCGTTCTGGTTTCGACCCGATCAGCCGGTAGATCTGCGACGCGGACAGGTGCACACCGCGATCTTCGAGGTGGGGCAGGATGTCGGAGATCGTGTTCATCCCGCGGGCGGCCATCAGCTCACGTAACCGCCAGCCGTATTCGATTTTGCGTTCCATTAGGGTTCCTTCCGGGTGATTGCGGCCTTTGCGGTTCGGGCGAGGGCGTCGTTGACGACGCGGGCCCGGTAGTCAGGGGACAAGCCGGTGTAGATCGAGGTTGTCGACCCGTGCTCGTGGCCGACTTGCTGCTGGACGAAGAACGCGTCGTAGCCGTCCTCGATCAGATGCGTGACGTAGGAGCGGCGCAGGGAGTGGAAATCGAGGCCATCGTCCAGGCCCGCTTCCTTCCGGACTTCGGTGAACATGCTCGAGACCCAGTTCGCAGCGACCGTATGGCCGCCGCGCTCAGAGGGCCACAACCAGCTCGCACCCGGCGCGGCAAGACGGGGCCGGCCCTCAACGATCCACTCATCCAAGCATCCGACAGCCCAACCGAACTCGGGAACGGTCAGAACGCTTCGCCGTTTCGGCGGCGACCCCTTCATCGCCTTCCCATGCCGCACATATACGATCCCGGCCTCGCCGAATTGACGGGCTGCCGGGTTAGCGGCGAGATCGACGAGGTCGAGCATCCGGACCTCGTTGCGGCGAAGACCCCATGCGTAAGCGGTCTTCATCATCGTCGCCATCCGGAACGCCGGCACCCAACCCTTGCTGTTGGAATTACGGATCCGGACGACGCGTTCGTCGGCGCAGTCGAAGAGATCCTGCAGCTCGGCACGGGTGTAGGGCCGCTTGCCGGGACCAGCGATTGCCTGCTATGTGTGCCGTGCAGTGTTCCACTCGTGGAAGACCTGCACCGGATGATCGCCGAACCGAGACCAGCACAGCTCAACCCAGCCGTACGCGGGATCGACGATGTACTCGAGGAACATTCGTAACGCGTTCTGGTAGCTCAGCAGCGTCGAGTGCGAACCATGGCGCAGCACCCGGAATTCGAGGAAGAACTCATCCACCTCCGGTGCCGTCCACGCCCACGGATACGACCCGACGTAGTCCTGGAACCGGCAGACCACGGATCGGCGGCGTTCGATCGTGGCCTCGGCCAGGTTCCGTGAGGTCTGCTGAGCACGCCAACCCGCAAGCATCGCCGCCCAGACCGTCTCTTCGGCGTGAAGGACCGCAGCGCCGCCAGCTAAATGGGCTGGAACGGCACCAATCGGGCCCTCAACTATCGTTCGCATATTACGCGAAAGCTTTGCATTAAATGCGAACCGTCGTCAACGGACTTCATGGACTGTCCGATCAGAGGGTCATTAGATCAACGCCGTTGGTCGGCGCCGCACGTCCCACAAGCGATCCAGAGCACCCCCGAGTGCGGAAGATGCGCGGGTCGAGAGGGAGTCGTCTATTCGCAACCAATGCGAATACAAGATACTTCTCTTGTCATAACGTCCATTATCAGCGCAATCCATCTCAGTTTCTCGCACTGCAATCACTTAGGCCTGCGGCGAAAAAATAACGAGTGGACTGCTTCTCACGTGCGGTCTGACTTCACTGAGCGTGGCGCAGAGGGCTCATTCCCAACACAGAGGAGAGTGAGGTGCCCGCGTCGGCTCGAGACGTCTGAATTCTCCAGTCAAATCCTTCACGGGTGCTGAGATTGATCGCACCGTACAGCGCGATGGGTAGGACGGGGTTATTCGAAAAGCGTCGGTCGGGTCCGCCTTTCACATTCACGTACTGCTAGGTTTGGCCAACTCTCGTGGCATCCTTGGGGAGAGCTCCTGGACTTTCGATGAACCGTGTTTGGGTGCCTGCGACCGTGAGGTGAGAGTATCCAATGTCGGTGAAGTGCTTTCTTCTCGCACGAGGATGCGGTCAGGGAAGTGAGGGGTGTTGCTCACAGTCGTACGTAGGCCCAACCGTTGAATTGCTGTTCGGCGAGGAAGGCGACCGCGGACGGGGTTGTTGTGACGCCTGGTTGCAGATCGTTGGGCCTGAGTTCCGCGCTGGTCATGCTGTTGCGGCAAGCTAGGACCTCGATCTGGCCGGAGTGAATTGTTTCTGCCAGGTCCGGGGCGATTGGGCTGCCTTTGGCGAGCTGTCTGACCAGGGGGCCTTGCGCAACGATGTGAATGCTAACGTCGGCGCCGAGTTCGGTGGAGCTGTTTCGTGCCACCCGCAGGGCGGCGGTGACAGCGTCGAAATTATTGCCGTGCACATGGATGAGGAGGTGGCGGGCAACCATCAGATGACTTCCTAGGCGTAGTTAAAAATGGCTTTGCGGCTTCGCTTGTACCTCTCCGGTCGAGGGTTGTTACGCAGCGATTGTGGCAGCGAGCAGTTGTTCAACGGTGGGTGCCGGGCGCAGCCCCTCCGGGGTGAGATAGATACGGCAGGCGAGATTCTCGGTGGCGCCTTCCGAGGGAACGCGTTGACCCCGTCGATGAGGATGGTCGAAGACCCGGCGAACCGGTGCGTCCAGGCATCCTCTGGGTGATGAGCTGGGTTGCCATCTCGACGGTGGCGGCCCAATCCGCGGCCGCGAGGGCTGTACGAACGGCCCTCAGCCAGGTCAAGGCCCGGCAGTCTGCGATATGCAGGATCGAGATCTTCATCAGATCATAGTCCCAAGGCGCCACCCGGAAGGGCTGTCCCGTCACCTCCACAGTACGAGTGGCGCTACCGCCTGAGGAGGCGTGCGAAGAAACCGTTGCTGGGTGGCGCGTCGTTGGTGTGACCTGGGCAGCGCTCCGCTCGCGGGATGTCCCGCATGACCTGGCCGACGTGCTGTCCGCAACCGGCCCACGTGGTCTTTTTGCAGGTTCGACAGGTAACAGCTCGGCACATGGTTTTCTCCCTCATCTTCCGGGGCCGTTGCTATCGACCCCCCTCGACATAACTATACCCCCGGGGGTATAGTTAGATCTATGAAAACGATCATCATTGGTGGCGTCGCGGGCGGGATGTCCGCAGCCACACGACTTCGCCGACTCGACGAGCGGCGGGAGATCGTGGTGTTCGAACGTGGCGCGTACGTGTCTTTTGCCAATTGTGGTCTGCCGTACTTTGTGGGCGGTGTGATAGAGGATCGTTCAGCGCTGCTGCTGCAGACGCCGGAGTCGCTCGCGGCCCGGTTCGGTCTTGATGTGCGTGTCAGGCACGAAGTCGTGGGCATCGATGCTGCAGCTAAAACCGTCACCGTCCGAAATCTGGATACAGGTTCCGAGCTCACGGAAACCTACGACACTCTTGTTCTCGCCGGAGGTTCTTCCGCGGGTCTCGGGCCGACGACGGGATTCGTTCCCACCCACACGCTGCGTAGCGTCGAGGACGTCGACCGTGTTCTGGAAGTCCTCAGGTCGCTTGACGGACCTGAACGCGTCGTTGTGGTCGGTGCCGGATACATCGGTCTGGAGGCGGTGGAAAACCTCCTCGCCCGAGGCGCCATGGTCACCCTCGTACAGCGTGGCCCGCAAATCCTTTCACCGCTTGACCCTGAGATGGCGGCCCCGATCGAGCAGGTACTCCGAGGCCACGGCATTGACGTGCGGCTCGGCACGACGGTGACCGGGGCCAGGCCCGGCGTCGTCCAGCTCTCCGACGGAACCGAAGTGGCCGCCGATCTCGTCATTGAGGCAACGGGCGTGCATCCAGAGACAGGACTTGCACGTGCTGCGGGGATCACGGTCGGGCAGACCGGCGGCATCGTTGTCGACGGGCACCAGCGCACGAGCGACCCGTCAATCTTCGCGGTAGGCGATGGAGTTGAAAAAACCGACGCTCTTGACGGTCGGGGCATTCTCGTCACGATGGCGGGGCTTGCGAACAGGCACGGACGCGCCGCCGCGGACGCTATCGCCGGAATCGATCCCGGTCCCGCAGCGCCCGCTTTCGGCACCGGGATCGTGGGCGTGCTTGGGATAACGATCGCTACCGTCGGGTGGAGCGAAAAACGTCTCCGCGCCTCGGGTCGAGCCCACAGGGTCATCCACACCCATCCGTCCTCACACGCCGGGTACTACCCCGGTGCGCAGCAGATGGCGGTGAAGCTGCTCGTTGATCCCGCCGACGACAGCATTCTGGGCGCGCAGATCGTCGGGGGCGAAGGCGTCGATAAACGGATCGACGTGATCGCGACCGCGATGGCCGGCCACATTTCCGCGTCCGGCCTTTCCCGCCTCGAACTCGCCTACGCGCCACAGTACGGCTCCGCGAAAGACGCTGTCAACCTCGCCGGTTACGTCGCGGACAACCTCCGCACCGGGAACACCCGCACCGTGCAATGGCACGAACTCGACACACTCCTGGACGCGGGGGCCACACTCGTCGACGTCCGAAGCCCGGAAGAATTCACCGCCGGCGCGATTCCGGGAGCCGTCAACGTTCCCCTCGACGAGCTACGTGACCGACACCTCGAACTTGCCAACGGACAACTCGTCGTGCACTGCCAAGTCGGACAGCGCGGCCACACCGCAGCACGAATCCTGACCCAGCTGGGCTATGACGTTCGAAACCTCGACGGCGGTTACCTGACCTGGAAAGCCGGCACCTCCCCATCCCGCACATCTGCCACGGCAGAGAAAGAAGCAGCATGAACCAGATCACCGTTGACCAACTCGCTATTCTCGAGGAACCCACCCTCATCGACGTCCGAGAACCAGACGAATACACTGCCGGCCATGTGCCCGGCGCCGTAAACCATCCCCTGTCCGAACTGACCGGCCGAATTGCGGACGTCCCCAACGAAGGACCGGTGTACGTCATCTGCCAGTCCGGCGGACGAAGCGCGAAAGCCACTACTCTCCTCATTGAACACGGAATCGACGCCATCAATATCGAAGGCGGCACCACCGCATGGAGCCAACATCGGCACCCGCTCGTCACGGAGCAGCCATGAAAACCCACGCACAGACAGAGAACGGTCGCCTCCATGACCCGGCAGCCATCCGTAAGGTAGCCAACCGGCTGAAACGGGCGCACGGTCAACTCGCCGCCGTCATTGCCGCAGTGGAAAGCGGTGGGGACTGCCGCGACGTCGTCACCCAACTCGCCGCCGTCTCAAGCGCCCTCGACAAAGCAGGCTTCGCGATCGTTTCAACCGCGCTTCGCCAATGCATCACCGACGAACCCACCACAGATACCACCCAAGAAAACATCGGCCGCGGAAAGCTCACCGTCGACGAGCTAGAAAAACTTTTCCTCACCCTCGCCTGATGGCAGCAACACAGACGAGGATGACGTTCAGAACCCTGGCCGCACCCCGAGCCCGGCGCCAGAGTTCGACGTCGCCGAGCTGCTCTATCCTGCAGGTGCCCATTCTCCCGAACAGAGAATCCGGAACCGACGATGAGAGAGGAGGAGCAGCAAGGCCATCGAAACACCGATCGACGATAATTCTGTGGGTGCCGCATTTGTGGCCCCATTTTCAAAGTCATGATGTGCCTACGGCTGAGACGGTGGTGATTGATGGACATGACTCTTGACGTTGTCACCCTCCGCATTCTCGCCGCTATCGCTGCCACCGGGACATTCACCGCCGCGGCAGCACTCGTGGGCATGTCGCAGCAAGCTGCGTCGTCCCGGATCCGAGCAGCTGAACGCGCTCTGGGATTTGCCATCGCCAACCGCACCTCGGGCGGCCAACACAGCGCACCCGTTAACGTACTCGCCATGAAGCAGTTTCAGCGGCACCCCTACCCCGGCAAGCTCCTTGTGCAGCCGTTCCCAATCAGGTTGCACGAACACGCTTCTAAACCTCCATCCACCGAGGCGTGGGTACGGCGCTCGTCATCGACGGTGTGCACTTTCCGAGCGAGGTCATCGCGTCCATCATCTGGGCCATCACCGTTGCGCCCCTGATCCGCATTCTCCGTGGCGGTCATTCTTCAGGCTTTCGAGCGGGCACGTCCAGATCGAGGTCCAAGAGACCGCGGCGGGACGTTCGAGCCGCAGATAGTGAAGAAGAGGCAGCGCCGGCTGAATGGGGTCGAGGAGATCGTGTTGTCGCTGTACGCGAAGGGATTAACGACGGGCGAGATCTCGGCTCATTTCGAACAGATTTAAGGCGCATCGGTATCGAAGGAGACGGCCTCCAGGATCACCGACAAGGTCGTGGACGAGATGAACGAGTGGTCCACTCGACTACTGTCCGAGGTGTACGCGGCCATCTTCATCGACGCGATCTTGGTCAAGATCCGTGACGGGCAAGTCGCGAATCGGCCGTTCTATGCCGCGATCGGAGTGACCCTTGCCGGGGAGAAAGACGTCCTCGGGCTCTGGGCTGGGACTGGTGGTGAGGGTGCGAAGTTCTGGATGAGTGTGCTCACTGACATCAAGAACCGTGGTGTCAGGGACACGTTCTTCCTCGTCTGCGACGGGCTGTAGGGCCTGCCAGAGGTTGTTGGGAATGTGTGGCCACTCGCCACGGTCCAGACGTTATCTCTGTCCACAATGGTGGTGGTCGGATGTTCCGGCCGGCCACCTGCGCCGTGGCGGTCAGAACCTATTCAGACCTGTCACCTTCGAGGTCCAGATACAGACCCGTTCGATCGCCGCGGGGCAGAATCGTGAATCAGCCAGCGGGAGTAGCAACACCAAAACGACGGTGATTGCCGAGATAAGGTTCTGACGCGAGGCTGCCACGCATCACCGGCATGCAGGTGGAATTCCAGATGGAAGGACACCACAGCCTCATGGCTCAACCACATCTGCACTCCGACATCACCGATGTCTTCGACGCATTCGTGCTCGCTGACACTCTCCGCCACGAACACTCACGCTGGCGACCGTTGCTACCCGCATCCCCAACGCTGATGCAGCTGCGCGCTGTGATCCGGGACCGCGAACGCGTCATCCGAAACCAGCGTGATCTAGAAAATCAGCTCCGCGCCACAATGGAGGCGTACAACCCCGCCGTACTTCACCTTTTCTCCACCCTCGACCGGAACATCTCTTTGGAGTTCATCCACCGCTACCCCCTGCCTGCGCAAGCCGCCCGGGTCAGCCACAAACGGATGGCCAGCTTCATCACACGAGAGCATTACTCCGCGCGGACACCCGCCGAAACGCTCGTGGAAAGAATCCGGCCGCACCTGCTCACCGCAAGCGATGGCACCAATCAGGGCAAAGCATTCACCGCGACCAGGTTCGCACAGCAACTTCAGCTGCTGAACCAGCACGTCAGAGAGTACGACAACGAGATAGATCGCCTCCTCGCACTGCACCCCGACACCCGCATCTTCACCAGCTTCCCCGGAATCGGCCCCGCGACCGCCGCAACACTTCTTGCCGGGATGGGCGAAGACAGGGCCCGGTTTCCCTCAGCGGCGGCGCTGCTCGCTGAAACCGGGCTCGCACCCGTGACGAAAGCGTCAGGGCGTACCAGGCAGGTTCGGTTCCGTTACGCCGCGAATAAACGTATGCGGCACATGATCGACTGGTGGGCCTTCGTCGCCGTCCGCGAAGACCCCCACTGGTCCGGCGTCCTCTACGAAACCGCACGCTCCAACGGCCAAGCACACCACCGAGCACTCCGCGGCATCGCCGCCCGCTGGGTCCGGATCCTCTGGAAGTGTTGGCACGACAACACTTTCTACGACCCCGATCAGCACCCTCACCGCCGTGAAGCTCTGACCGCTGTCCAGTCGGCCATGCCGGGCACCGATCAGCTAGCTCTCACCATGGCCAGCTGACACCCACCGCAAACGCACCGGACTGGAGCAATAGGCCCCAGCCCGGCCGCAGGCGCGCCCGCCCCCAGGAACCAAACAGACCGACAGGTTGACAGCGGAAGTCTGCATCATTCATTTGCTGCGGAACACGTTCCGGCTCGCGTCAAAGCAGGACTGGGACGCGCTGAAACGTGACATGAAACCGATTTACACCGCACGATCACCGGCGGCGGCTAGGACCACTGGTTGACCTGACCGAGAAGTGGGGCACGAAATGAAGTGGGGCACGAAATGAAGTGGGGCACGAAATACGGTGCGATCATCCGGTTGTGGGAGTCCGCGTGGGAAGAATTCACACCGTTCCTGGCGTACGACCTCGAGATTCGAACCATGATCTGTAGCACGAATGCGATCGAGTCGCTGAACGCGAGATACCGGCGCGCGGTCCGAGCACGGGGTCATTTCCCGACCGAGCAGGCAGCGCTGAAGTGCCTGGGGGTGCCCCCGCTGACGCTTCAGTGGGGGAGATCTTGTCACTCGTAGCCTTGACCCAACCGGTCAAGGCCGCACCCGATGGACGATCCGCTGGAAGCCCGCGCTGAACGCGTTCGCCATCACCTTCGCGGACCGCTGGCCCGCACCGGAAACCTACTAATGAAAACCGCCGAAAGCACCGTTCGCGTCGATGCCCCCGACACCTTCCTCGACCTTGGATCCATAGGGACTATACGATTTTCGGTGTAACTCCTGACAAGGAGGAACATGATGACCGATGTGCTGGATGACGTAGTGGAGAACGAGGCCGTGGCGACGGTGAAGCAGAATGACGTGGTCGATGGGGGCTGGTGGAGCAGCTGATCGGGAAAGCCCGTGAGCAGGGTGTTGCGCTGACCGGCGAGGGTGGCCTGTTGGGCCAGCTGACGAAGTTAGTGCTCGAGTCGGCGTTGTAGGGTGAGCTGACGGACCACCCCGGTTACGACAAGCACGAACGTGCCGGCGAGGTCACAAACGCCCGGAACGGCTCGCGGACGATAAAGGTGCTGACCGATATCGGGTCGGTCCCGATCAAAGTCCCACGGGATCGTGATGGCTCCTTCACGCCGCGGATCGTGCGGAAACATCAGCACCGCCTGACGGGTGTGGATGAGATGGTGTTGTCGTTGTCAGCGCGCGATTTGACGCACGGCGATATCAGCGCCCATTTGGCTGAGGTGTACGGCGCTGACGTGTCAAAGACGACGACCACCGCGATGACTGACCGGGTGATCGAGGGCATGCTGAAATGGCAGAACAGGCCTCTTGATCCGGGATGGTTAGGTCACGAACCGGCCAACCTATGTTGCCCTTGCCGTCACAGTCGACGGTATCCGCGACATTTTCGGCTGACCGGAGTTTTAGGAATGCCTTACATGTTCAAGTGATTCGCCGCCGGGTGGGTCGGCCCGATTGTTTTAGGCGCGAGATCGGGCGCCTTCGCTTGAGTGCGCTTCGCTGAGATGTACCCGGAGAGCTGGGGTAGCCAGGATTGTGCCGTTGCGGTCAACTGTTAGCGCGTCGATTGGGTGGTGGTGGGTGGCGTGATCGAGTTGTTGCTTGCCGCCGGAGAGGATGGAGGTAGCGAGTACGTCTGCGGTGAGGATGTCGGCGGCGAGGATGGTGACCTGAGCGAATTCGCTTTCCGGGTTGTGTCGCCAGATGTGTTCGCCGCGTTCCGCGGTGCCGGATGTGGCGACTGCTGACCATGTGGGTTTCAGCCGGATCGTGCAGAGCAGCTCGGTTCGGTCGTGCGGGTCGACGATGCCGATCCGCCAGGGCTCCTCGGTGTTCTGAGAGGTGAGGATGTCGCCGCCGGCGTTGAGTAGCCACCCTGTCGGACTGATCAGGGTTAGCTGGTCCCGGGCGTCGGACATTGCCTTCGCTTTGATGGTTCCGGAGAGGTCGATGACTCCATCGGGGCGGTGCGGGCTGAAGGTTCCGGCTGTCGTGTTTCTCCAGTCAATAGCCTCCGCGTAATTTTCCCGTAGCAGTTGGGAAGAATCCGGGAGCCGGAGTGAACCGTCGGCGATACGGCTCAGTTCGGAGGTGGGCTGGTAAAGGCTGAATATGTCGTCGTATTGTCGGAAGATGCTCTCGACGGTATCCAGCTCGCGGTCATGGATGTCGTCACGACGCAGCCGGAGGCTCGTAACGGTACCCATGGCGTGAAATGTGCGGGTGAGCGTCACCGGCCGGCCTGATCGAGGGCGGACTGCAATGACTTCAGGTACCCGTCGCTGGTGTACGTCGCGCCGCTGACGGAGTCGACGTTCGCGGACTGAGCGGCGAGGATCTCTTGCTGAAGGATTGGTGCCGCCCGGTTACTGATCTGCACTGATCGGCCTCCGTCATCGGTCAGGTGAAGCGGCGTCACGTCAGTGATTTTCCCGGCATCGACGGTGACTTTGACCTGAACGTTTCCGTACGGGGTGCTGACCGATGAGCCGGTGAAGGTGTTCGAGGGTGCCGGAGCAGCTGGGGCGGCCGGGGCGGGCTGCGCCGGTATTGAGGGGGGCGCAGAGGCGGGGGCCGAGGTCTTCGGCTGTGGGATGACTGTTTGTGTGGGTGCCGGAGGTGCCGCGACCCTTGTCGGCGGTGGAACGGGGGCCGCTTCGGTTGTTTGGGCCGTTTGGGCGTGTGTTCCGATGTTCCAGCCTGCGATGATGACCGCACCGGAGGAGACGATGCTGACGGCGATTGCTCGTTTTCTCATGTGTCGAACCTTTCGATGTGGATCTGTTTCTCGGGCAGGCCCGCGTCTCGGGCGTCGGCTAAGACTTCGTTTGCCCACGCTGCTGGGCCGCAGATGAACAGGTCGGATTCGTGCAGGTGCGGGAAGGTTGACTCGAGGGTGATGTTGTTGGCTAGGGCGTGTGCGGACATCCATGTTGGGTAGTTCCTGGGCCGTGGGCCGAGCATGGAGAACGCGCTGGCATTGGTGTTCTTGGCGATTTGACCGATTTCCTGCCACAGGTATTGCTGGCTTCCATCGCTGCCGCGGAGCAAGATACTGGCCTCGCCGGGTCTGAGTTTGGCGTGCTCGAGCATTGCCCGAATCGGTGTCACACCGATCCCGGCCGCGATCACAGTCAGGTATGGGGATGTTCTGGCCTGGTCGGTGAAGATTCCGTATGGTCCTTCGATGGACACGAACGTTCCGGTGCGGAGGCGGGTGAGCCGTGATGTGCCGCGGCCGAGTTCCCGTACCGTGATCCTGACCGTACGGTCAGTGGGCATTGCGGAGAACGAGATCGGGTGGGCATGCCACCAGGTTCGCCGTGACCAGAACCGCCAGATCGCGTATTGGCCGCCCTCGGCACCGAGCCTGCGAAGATCAGCACCGGCGAGCTGGATGGAGACCACCCCGGGTGCGATTTTTTCGATGCGTTCCACTCGCATCCTGTGCCGGAGAGTTCTGATGATCGGGACGGCGAACCGGAATACCGCGATCGCGCCGAACGCGGTGACGTAGAGGCCGATCCAGTAGATGCGTTGAAGCGTTCCGTCGGCGAGGACGCCGCCGATGCTGAGCTGATGCGGAAGCGCGGTGAGCACTGCGACATAGCTGAGTAGGTGGATGACATGCCAGGCTTCGTAAGCGAAGTGGCGACGTACGGCGACCACAGAGGTTACGACGACGCCGAGCAGTAGCCCGGTGCTGATGTAGGCCAGCAGGAGGTCGTTGCCGAGACCGAAGAAGCTGATCGTTTCGGCTATCACGTTGCTGCCGTCGGTGATTGAGTAGCCGACCGTCAGAAGCAGCCCGTGGCCGAGGATCAGGTACAGTGCCGGTTTGCCAAGCTTTTTGTGGAGTGCGATTGCCCGGTCTTGGCCCACTGTTTTGTCGATCCATGGCACGCGTGCTGCGAGGAGGAGCATCAGCAGGATGAGGTCAGTTCCCGCGAGGCCGGTGATGATGCCGGCGGCGGTGATGAACCCGCCCGGGCTGGTGAATTGGCTGGAGCCGCTGTAGGCGAGGTACAAGCTGACCGATAGCGCGACGGAGACCCAGCAGAGTATTCCCATCAGGTCAGCGGCGCGCGCCCGGGCACGGTAGTTCCGGGCGCGTTGCCGCGCAGCGATTACCGTTTCGCGGCTCAGCGGGCCATCCTGTCGCGCACGTTTCGAGGTGCGGGGATGCGCGGTGCTGGTTGCCACGGTTCTCTCCCTGTCTCAGATGACGCTCACCCCGAGCGGATGCGGGGTGGTTCTGAGGAGAGCTTGACGTTGCATCTCGGGTAGACGATGAGGTTCACGGACGAAAGCTGCACGAGATTTCATACATTCGCTATCAGCACTTCCACGATGAGACCGGTTGGCTGCCGATTGGTGAGCGTGATCGTCCCTTCGGCGCGGTCCAGGATGGTGTGCACGAGGGCGAGACCGAGTCCGCTACCCGAAATACCGGAGCCTTGTGCTGTGTCCGGTTGGGAGAATCGTTCGAATGCGTGCGGGATGAACTCTTCCGGCATTCCGGTGCCCTCATCCGTGATGATAAGGCGCAGTGCGGAGGCAGTTTGGTCCAGCGCGACGGTGATGTTTCCGGTACCTCCGGACGCGTTCAGGGCATTGATGAGCAGGTTATCGAGCACCTGACCGAATGCTGTCGGGGTCAGCAGGCATTTCTGCTCGGGTGAAACAATAGTGTCCTCGAACTCGATGGTCACCTGTCCGGCACCGGCGATCATCCGGGCCCGGTCGATCGCGCTCATCAGTTCGGTGACCAATTCACCTGCCGTTGACGTCTCATGCGGGTTTTGCTTCTCACCTGCCGCGTCTAACCGAGACAGCTCAAGAAGATTGCTGGCGAGCCTCGCGAGCCGCGATAAGGATGCTTCGGCTGCGAGGACCTCTTTTTCAAGCGCGGCGGCGTCACCGAAGTGGGTGTGGGCGAGTTCTAACTGCGCTGACATGACAGCGATCGGGGTGCGGAGCTCGTGGCTTGCATCGGAGATCATCTGCCGTTCACGGACGGCTGTTCCTCTGACTCGGCGGAGGAAGTTATTGAGGGTGGCGGCCAGGGCGGAGAGTTCATCGTTCGCCGGGCCTACGGGGAGTTCATCGTCGCTGTCGGTTTCGCTGAGAATCTCTGCCGAGGCGCGCATCTTGGTGACCGGCCGAAGTGCGAGGGTGGTCAGCAACCATGCCGCGAACGTGAAAACCACCAAGATTCCGGCAAGCGCGACGGCGAGACGGCGATCGACCTCGCTGACGGTGAGATTGCTTGTTGCACTGCTTCGGACTGCCCATAGCTGCCACACTCCGGACGGTGTGGCCAGGGTCTTACCGACGACCGTGTAGCTCCCCGCGGCGCTGGTGAGGGTGAAGGTGTCATCGCCGGAAGAATGATCGTGCAGGGCGTCCCGAATACCGGTCGGCACGGTATCGACTCGGTAGGCCCCGCCAGGGTCTCTCACCAACACGAGGATGCCGGCGGCGGGCGGGTCGGGTGTCTCGTTGGGGTTGTTTCGAATGTCAGACATGAATGCTTCTAGATCGCTTGCCGCAAGCGTCCGATCGGACTGGGCGGTGACGGTCAGCATCTGAAGATGAATGCCGACGCCGACCAAGATCAGAAGGGCCGCTGCCACCAGTGCGCTACCCAGGGTGATGCGTACGCGAATGGATAGGGCCCGCATCAGCGGTCGATCGTGGTGCTGGCCTCGTCAAGCTGATAGCCGGCCCCTCGAACGGTTGTAATTTTGACCCGGGCGGCAGCAGCATCAAGTTTCCGGCGCACGTAGCTGACGTATTGATCTACCAAGGTAGGTTCAAAAAACTGCGCAGAGCCCCACACCTCTTCAAGAATTTTGGTCCGGGTGAACACGGTTCCGGGTTGCGAGGCAAGCAACCGGAGCAAAGCGAACTCTTTCAAACTCAGCGAGATGGGTTTACCGTCGACCAGTGCTCTGACGGCAGCGGAATCAACGGTCAGGTTGCCGATGCTTAGCGAGGTCGTGCCACCTGCTTCATCGCGGCGAATGTGGGCCCGGAGTCGGGCGTTCAACTCGGCCACAGCGAACGGCTTCGTCAGATAATCGTCCGCGCCCAGATCCAAGCCGGTGATCCTGTCTTCGACACCATCTCGTGCCGTGAGCATAATGATCGGCAAACGGTTGCCGGACTCACGGATACGCCTGCAGAGCTCGAATCCGCTCATCTTCGGCAGCATCACGTCTATTGCTGCGGCCGTGAACGTTTCATTGCTCAACGCGATCAGCGCATCCATACCGTTCGTGACCAGCACAACTGTGTGGCCCTCACCGGCGAGCCCCCGCTCAATCAGGGCGCCCATCTCCGGGTCGTCCTCAACGACGAGCACTCGTGACACGCTCACCTCCAAGCACCGCCCGTAATTGTTTCACTTGACCAGTCGTTCACGCTGGCACCTAGACGACACCGGACGTACCCAGGGCGGATCCGATCGCGAATGTTGCAAGAAGCGCTAGAGCACCCCCGATGACGACTCGCAATGTTCCCCTCAAGACCCTGGCGCCGCCGAGTATCGCCCCCGTGACGCCCGTTGCGGCGAGGGCGATGAGCACAACAACGAACGTCACTGGCACGCGCAAAGGTTCGGGTGGCAGGAGGATAGCGAGCAACGGCAGAACACCGCCGATGAGGAAGGAGAGTGCAGATGCCCCTGCCGCGCTCCACGGGCTGACGACGTCGCTTTCGTCGATGTTCAGCTCCATTGCGAGGTGGGCTTTGAGTGCATCCTTGTTGGTGAGTTCCACGGCCACCTGTTTCGCCGTCTGAGCCGATAGACCTCGGCCTTCGTAGAGTCCTGCCAGTTCTTCGAGTTCACCGTCGGGGTCGTCTCGGAGCTCAGCGCGTTCTTTTTCAATCAGAGCGTGCTGCGAGTCTCGTTGCGTGCTGACGGACACATACTCACCAAGCGCCATCGATATTGCACCGCCCACAAGTGCGGCGCTGCCGGCGGCGAGGATTACCGGTGCCGCAGAACTCGCCCCGGCAACGCCAACAACGATCGCGGCAACCGACACGATGCCGTCGTTAGCTCCGAGCACTCCGGCGCGAAGCCAGTTCAAACGACCAGAGAGGCCGCCGAAATGGGGTTCATCTTCTTGGGGGGAGACGGATGCGTCGGGAGATGAGGTGCTCATTCCCACACACTAAGCAGTTCCTGCTGCCATGACCAGGGTGGGAAGCCTAACCTACGCGTTTGGCTCCCAGCTGGGTTTCAGCTTGGGGCGTTGCGGTGCGATCAGAACAAGCGCGGGGAAGGTGATCAGGGCGAGAGCAAAATGCATGATCACGAGGGCAACAACCGCAAATACCGGCTGGCCCTTGTACAAAATCCACGCATCAGGTGCCAGACCGACAACGGTGACAAGCACTGTGAGCCATAAGAACGGACGGCGGGCGTTCGATGATATAAGGCATATCAGTGGCCACGAGATGCAGGCCAGCACGACTCCGATGATGGTCAGTTTGCCGTAATCCGCAAACCGGAAATGGTCGTAGCCCGCGATGGATGGCCAAAGCGTTGAGGAGGCCGCGGCTATGGCTGCGCAAGCCAAGAGAGAAAGAACAACTGCGACGATCGTGGCAATGACGAACCTGACCACGCCCGGCTGCGCCCCGCCGAGCGGCAGATCAAACCCTGCCCTAGTCAAGACAGTGCCACCCCGTGGAAGCGATGGTCCATTCGCTTTATCATCGTCCATGCGTCCGGTCTGTCCCTAGCCAGTCTCAAATCAGCGTGCGTCGACTCGATTTGGCGAGCATACCCATGTGTTGGCGTAGGAAACAGAATCATTCGAATACTCGATAGTTTTCGACGTCACGAAACTACCCGGCGCCGCTTTGCGGACTCGCAGTGGCAACGGCAGTGGCAGAAGTTGCTGAGCGGCGTAGGCCCACCTTTAGGCGGTACCGATACTGATGCCCGGGAGGCGGCTGACCACCGCCGCGGAACCTGGAACGCCAGGTGACTACGCGCGTCGGCCGATGTCCGGTGGAATGCCGAGACCTCGGAGCCGCTACGCGACCCAGGCTACGGTAAGGCCCGATCTCAACTGCCACCTATAGACGCAAGCCATGTGATCAATCATTAGAACGATGCCGGTTCGCCCTGCAGTCAGCTACCTTCGAGTGGAACGCTGCCGCTGTTGCTCCTGGCGTTGTGGCCTGACGCATGCCGTCTTTTGGCCCGTCAAGGATCAGACCGAGAAAGGTGGGACACCAACGATCAGCCTCCCGACGGAGATAAGGAGTCTCTTCGTTTCGACTTTGCAGTGTCGAAAGCCTGAAGTGTGACCGTCACGGAGAATGCGGATCAGGGGCGCAACGGTGATGGCCCAGATGATGGACGCGATGACTTCGCTCGGAAAGTGCACGCCGTCGATGACGAGCGCGATTGGGTCGGCACTTGCCGGCGATCGATGGCATGTTGACCACGAATCTAACGGCGCCGAGGAAGCAGCGCCACATTGCACGGCCTGTCTTTGCCCGGCTAGCGGAAAAGCATGGTGCGACTGAGTTGTCGTGCTCCGCTGTCCGGGACTACGTGCGGGAACGGCGGGCACACGTTGGAGGCGGAGGCCGGCCGGCACGATGACGCGTTCGTGCCCCAGTTGCACGCGCCCGGCGCGGAAGCAGAAGTTAATTTCGGTGACGACTACGTGATTCTCGCTGGAGTGAAAACGAAGTGTCACATATCTGTGACGCTGGCAAGCGGTGCACGGGTGTACTCGACCCAAGGCTGGGAGGCGTTTCTGAAAGGTCACATCGATGCATTCGAAACAATCAGTCGGACCCCTTCCCTACCCGGCACATCAGGTCCGACAACGTCAGCAGGGCGGTCACGAGCGTGCAGTCCGGCACCGGCCGGTGCCGGACTGAGAAGCCGAGCCGGGTGCTTTTTTGCTCGCACTACGGCTTCGACCGTTCTACGGCCCGCCCGGTATCGATGGCGCACACAAAAAGGGGGGGGCATCGAGCCGGGCGTGGCCTTGACGCCCCGTGTTGACAGGTCGAGCCTGATCACGGTGCGGATGGCGAAGTACTCCGTACCGCAGGGCAAAGTGACCGAGGGCTTGTCACTTCGCGCCTCAGAACTGGTCGTGGGACGGCCGTAAGGCAGCGAATCCAACGGCGGTCAAAAAGTTTCCCGCCCCAGCGGGCGGGCATGGTCGTTCGTGCGCAGCGAGCGTTGGCGGAGTGAACGTGCGATTGCCGCGATCGCGGCGATCGCTGCGCCGAAGCCGAGTGATGCGAGGAGACCGATGATGGGTTTGGAGGCGAACATCGTCCCGAACGTGGTTGCGACAACAACGTGGTAGAGGGTGTAGATCGAGGCTGCCAGGAGGGAGAGGGGAAGAAACCGGCGAACGGAGAGTCCGCTTGCGCCTGCGGTCATGGTGACCGCTACTCGGGCGGAGGGGATAAATTTCGCGACGATCAGGATGGGTCCTGGCCGATTTGCGATTTGGCCAGCGGCCCAGGAAAGTACTTGGGCGACTTTGGGTCGCCGGGTCCACTTCCATCGGGTCATGCCGAGGTGTCGGCCGATGAGGAACGCGATGCCGTCGCCGACAACAGTGGCCGCGGTCCCGACAAGCAGAACGGTCAGCGGAGCGGGCCCATGCCCAGTCGCGCCGAGAGTCGCGAGGGCGACAACGGTGGTCTCTCCGGGAACGAGGGGGAAGAACCCGTCGATGATGAGCAACAGGGCCAACACGACCAACGCCCACGGCGATAACGCCAATGAATAGATGAAGTCCGGCAAGCTGCTCACCCGGCTGACTCTTCCAGTTCGTCCTGAGAATCGGCCCACGGCTGTGGGTCGTCGGGCGCTCGAGCAGCCATGAAACCACCTCACCCGAAGGGTCACAACTCTCCGACTCCCGCTACGCCGCTTTGTCTAGAGCGTGAAGATCAAAGGCCGAGGATCAGATACAAGTGCCAATTAGCTCTCAGGCGAGGATAAGGACTTTCTTCGTTTCGAAGTTGCATTGCCGAAAGCCTTGAGTATCACGGCCACCCAGATTATGCGGATGAGGGGCGCCACGGTAATGCCCCAGACGATGGACGCGATGACGTCGCTCGGAAAGTGCACACCGTCAATGACCAGTGCTGTGCCAACACCAAAGATCAGCACTCCCCCAATGGTGCCGACGATCCAGCGGTTTCGCCTGGAAGCGAGTCCCAACACGATCGTGACGATGAGGGCTGTTGCGAAGGCGGCGTGGCCGCTGGGGTATGAGGCGTCGATTTGGGCGGGGTCGAAAGGGAAGGGCAGGAGAGCAGCGTCCGGTCGCGGCCTGTGCACGATCAGTTTGACGACTGCCAAGGAGACCCACGTCCCGGCGATCGTTACGGCGAAGGTCGACGCTACGCGGAGGCTCCGAGTAATCGCGGCGATGATGGCGGTGAAAACGGCAGTGCCGACGATCGCCGGTGCCGGGCCGAAGGTTTGATAGACCGCGTTCGCTAGAGAGCCAACAGCGCCATGATGGTGGGCGTTCAAAACTTGGACGATAGCGAAGTCGACGTGAGTGGTGCGGATGAGGAGGCCGACGATGAGAACAACAAGGACCCCGATGGCTGCGGTCCAGATGATTCGCGCCAAGTGAGCCGGAAAAGAGACGAGGAGCGTTTGGAACAAGCTTCGGGATCGACATTGCGACGATTGATGGACAGGGGTTGGCTGTACCGTCATGCCTCAGCCGCCTCAGCCGACTCTGCCATCGAATCAGACGAAACGCGCATGGCGTCGTAGACCAGGCCGGCGTAGTGATTGAGCGAGGCGATGCTTCGTTCCAGGGCATCGCGAGCAGCTGATGCTTCGGACGTGGCGATGTCCGCGAACTGGCGTTTATCGAGCTCGAGGATCCAGCGCTGCAACCGTCCGAGACTTTGCTCTTCCTCCTCCAGCTCACCGAAGGTAAATTTTTGCTTGGCGATCTCTCTGTCGATTTCGCCCTGGAACTTGCCACAATCGGCGATGAACTCTTTCCATTCGTCCCGCCGAGCCGCCTCGAACAGCTCCGGAAGCATAACCCCAGATGTCACGTCACGAGGCTGTGTTGCGAGAACGGCCAACGCGCCGCCTCCTTTCTCGCAGAGATGCGCGACACGAGCGATCGCGGGATCAAACTTCGGATCCTGCGGTAACGCCCATGCACCCGAGGAGATCGGGACAGCGCCCGCTTTACGAAGCTCCCGCCAAACGGCGACCCGATGACGAGACGGTTCAGCCGGCATGCGGCTGATTAGGATCAGCCACTGATTATCATCATTCATCCGCTCATTGTAACAACTGTTACAGTGTAGTTGGCCAGACGTTGCAGTTCACCGAAGGCTGTTATCCGCATTTATCAGAGGTAGCGCTGTTTGTCGCTCTCAGTATGGAATGGTGGCCTACCGCGTATTTCGCTCTCGGTACGGGCGCCTTGGGGTGGATCTCGTTCCACAACCCTCGCAACACACGCGCTCTCCGCGTGTGTTGCTCGGCCTCTTCGCTCGGGGTGGAGCTTTCAGCTCAGCGCCAGCGCGTGTGGTTAGCGTGCAGGCAGGGAAGGTGGTCGGGTTTGGAACGTGAGCTTCGGCGGGTCACCATCAGCATTGTGGCCATGTTTTTGTCTCTGCTGGTAGCGACATCGATCATTCAGGCTGTTCAGGTGGATTCCTTGAACGCGGACCCACGGAACATTCGTGCTCAAAACGTGCAGGCTCTGACCCAGCGCGGCGCGATCCTTGTCGCCGGTCGACCCGTCGCGCAGTCCATTCCAGCAACCGATTCCTACAAGTACCAGCGGGTGTATAGCAACGGGCCGCTGTATTCGGCGGTGACCGGGTTTTTCCCTGTGGACGGGGAATCGACCGGTATCGAGGGTGCCATGCAATCAACGCTCGCGGGAACGAACAACAAATTCTTCGACCAAATCAACTCTTTATTCACCGGTCAACATCCGCAGGGCGATTCCGTTGAGTTGACTCTCGATCCGGTCGCGCAGCAGGCGGCGTTCGACGCCCTGGGTGGGCTGCGCGGGGCGGTGGTCGTTCTGGAACCTAAAACCGGCCGGATTCTGGCGATGGTCTCCACGCCCAGTTTCGACCCGAACACACTGGCAGACCACGACACTGCCAAGGTCAACACAACGTACAGCGGACTGCTTAATGAGCCAGTGGATCCGTTGGTGAATCGTGCCACCGGAGGGAACTTGAACCCGCCGGGCTCCACCTTCAAACTCGTCGTCAGTTCGGCTGCTTTCGGAACGGGCCAGTACACCCCCGATAGCCAACTGCCAAACCTCAGCGTCCTCCCGCTTCCAGGCACGTACACGGGGGTACATAACGACACCAACACGCCTTGCGGGCCGGGAGGAACAGTGTCCATCGCAACGGCGGAAGTCAACTCCTGCAACATCCCGTTCGCTGAGCTGGGTATGAAACTCGGCGGCCAAACAATCAAGGACCAGGCCGACTTGTTCGGCTTCAACCAGAAACTGAATATCCCGTTCCCGGTCACCGCTAGTTCATACCCGTTGTACACAGACCCGGCGCAGCTAGCGGAAAGCTCATTTGGTCAGCAGGACGACCGGGCAACCCCGTTACAGATGGCGATGGTGTCCGCGGGAATCGCGAACGCCGGGACCGTGATGTACCCGAACCTCGTCGACTCTGTCATCTCCCCTACTCTGCAACCGGTGCAAACATTCAGTCCCCGCGTGCTCAGCACTGCGACCTCTCCGGCGACAGCGGCAGCGGTCACGCAGATGATGCTCGCCGGGGTGAGCACCGGCATCGCGTCTGGCGCGCGGATCCCAGGCGTAGACGTCGCCGGTAAAACTGGGACCTCACAGAACGGGCCCGGGCAACCGTATTCGCTGTGGTTTACCGGCTTCGCGCCCGCCCAGAACCCGCAGTACGCGATCGCGGTGGTCGTGGAAAACGGTGCCGGGCAAGGGCAGAACGCTGACGGAAACGGCGTCGCGGCACCCATCGCCAAAAAAGTACTGCAAGCCCTCCTGCACAAATAATTCAGCAAGCAAGCACGGTGAAATTGTCGGCTGACGCACAGCAATCGCGGGGAAACTAGCTATGCGGCAGGGTGTCGTTACCCGCGTCAGCGGCCCGGCGAGGGTGAGCTGCTCGAGGAGACCGTCGCACTATCCGCCGGATCTCTAGACGACGGATCTCTAGACGATGGACGGTGACGTGTCTACGTAGTCCACTGGCAAGAAGAGGCGGAGGCTGTTACCTATGTTCAGGCGGCCGCGCGTACCGTTGTCGATGAGGAATGGCGAGGATGTTGTGTTGACGAAGCCGAAACGACGCGGTGAGAGGTCGATTCGCTCGACGGGTGCCAGCAGTTCGTCGACACCGGATTCTTGGGGGTGGGGTCGGCGGGTCGGGTTGGTGATCGGGCTTGTCGTCTCTGCCGGAGTGGTGACTGCCATCGGGTTATTCTTGGCCACGTCCTCGGCTCCCCGCGAGCAAGCACCCGAACCCACGGTCGTCGCGGTTGGTCACCATCTCAGCGATAGCGTCCAGAACCTGATGACATCTGTGACCCCGGCGCCACCGGATCTGAACCCGTCGACCACGGTGCAGCTGCAAGCGATGGTGGCCCACATTGCGTCCCAGGCAACCCGTGGCGACTACCCGGCCGCTTTAGAAAGCCTCGACGCGCTGGGCGTTCAGGTCGTCGCGGACGGTAACGGGGCGACGATATCAAGTGACCGGGTGGTATTGGTTCAGGCCGCTGTCTCCCAGCTGCGGGCGCAACTGGCAACCCTCAGCCCCTCGCAGGCAAGTATCACCCCGGCGCCTGCCCCGTCATAGCCCAGGTCAGCCGAACATGCCGGTCAGCCGAACATGTCGGCGGGGTGAAATGCGCGCCACCACGGGCCGGGGTCGCTGAAGCTGGCATCAAGCACCAACGGAACGGTGGCGACGTGACCGCCGGTCGTGAGTGTTGCGGTGCCGACAGAATCTCCGATCACCTCGGTGGCCTCGGGTTTGGCGGTGGCGGTGACGGTTGTGGGTGTGTCTGACCAGACCACGGCGGTGACGTCGCTCTTGGCGACGACGTGCACTGTTTGCCCCCACGCGGTGTGGTAGCCGCCGAGGGTGTCCCCGGCTCTGACGAGTTGGGTTTGGTGGAATCCAGCGGACACGGTGCGAAGGGTCGCGGTGATGTCCGTGTCGAGTTGTGGATGGGACGCCCCGTTCAGCAGGACCCCGACGATGACGATGGGTTGACTGCCGACATTGACGGTGGCAGCGAACAGCAGGCACGCGCCGGCCTGGGCGGTGGTACCGGTTTTGATTCCATCGACATGGGTGGTACCAAGAAGCTGGTTGGTGTTCTTCACGATCCCAATACCAGGGAGATCCGCTGCGGGCTGACTCACGATGGACGCGAGCACCGGGTTCGCTAACGCCAGCTCACCAAGCGTCACGAGATCGGCGGGACTAGACATGCTCTGCGGTGAGATGCCGCTGGTATCCGCGACGCTGGTGTGGCTGAGATGACGTCGGCCAAGCCACGCGTGGGCCGCGGCAAGGTACGCCGGCACTGACCCATACGCCCATACCGCGAGGGAGGTCGCGTAGTTGTTCGCAGAGGGAAGCAGCATCGCCTCCAACGTCTGGTTCTCCGTGAGACTGGACCCCGCGGTCACCGGAGCGACGGAACCGTCTTGGGCGAGCTGGTCGTTGTAATAGCCGACATCCGCATTCGTGAACGTGATCGCAGGTCCCGCGTCCCCTGCGTTCAATGGTTTTGCTCGCAACACGACAAGGGCGGTAACGATCTTCGTGATACTCGCGATCGGTACCGCGCTTTGGTCACCGTGCGTGCTGAGCAGCCCCGGATACCCGACCGCACCGACGGCGCCGCTGCCATATCCAGGCCAGGACACGGACGCTTTGGAACCGGGAACGCTCGTCGCAGCGTTGATCGTCGCGGTGTCGAAGGTCGCAGGCGCAGCGGGCGGGGGGAAGAGTTGGGTTCCGACCAGGAACGTTCCGCATATCAACGTGACCAGCGTGACGGCTGCTGCGACGAGGCGGCGGCGGCGACGGTACTCACGCTGCCGTCGAAGGGCCGCCGATGCTGTCGCTGACTCATCCACCCCGAAAGGCTAACCAGCAGATCTTGCAAGGACCTGAAAGATGAAGACTTGTGTGCTGAGAGCACCCAAACACGACCCCTGCACCACCAACCTGCCCTGGCTGCAAAGCTTCGACCTCCGTGCCTCTTCTGGCTGCACCAAACCAGTTCAAATGACTTGTAACGACACCGGATTTGGTGGCCGGTACAAAATTCGGTCTGAGAGTTTACGAAGAACCAGTCCCACCCGTCCGTTCGGTACCGAAGTAGCCGGCCGGATGCCCGGCTGGGCCCTGCTAGAGGTACTGGCCGTCTTGACGTTCGGTAGCATCGGAGCATGGTGAGCCCGGCATCGTCGACGCACGCGTCGTGGCTTATGCGGTTGGGTGTAGTGACCGTGCTGGTGGGTGTGGGCAGCGGGATCGGGGGGCTGCTGGTCAGCGTGAGTTTGCACGCGATCGAACATTTCGCTTACGGCTACACGGACGGCACGTTCCTTGACGGCGTCACGGCTTCCACCGATTTCAGGCGTGTTGTCGCTCTCGCGATGGCTGGCATCATCGGGGGTGTCGGCTGGTGGGCGCTTCGACGGTGGGGCAAACGGGTCGTTTCGATCGAACGAAGCGTCGCCGGTGAGAAAATGCCCGCACTGACCACTGTCTTGAACGCGGGCCTTCAAATTATTATCGTCGGCCTCGGTGCGTCGATCGGCCGGGAAGTCGCGCCGCGGGAACTCGGGGCGCTTTTCGCGGGATGGCTCAGCGAGAAAGCTGGAGTGACTGCCAGAGAGCGACGCATCCTCGTAGCCTGCGGTGCTGGCGCGGGGCTTGCCGCCGTGTACGACGTACCCCTCAGCGGGGCCGTGTTCACCATCGAGGTGCTCCTTAGCGAGCTCACCCTCGCGACGGCTCTTCCCGCACTTGCAACCTCAGCGATAGCAACCGTCGTGGCTCAGTTCGCCGTACCGTCGGGGGCCTTGTATGCGTTGCCGCAGTTCACCCTCACGGGTTCGCTTTTCGTCTGGGCGCTGATCGCCGGCCCGGTCCTCGGGTTCGCTGCCGTCGGATTCGTGCGGCTCGTCACCTATTTTGGTGCGCACCGGCCCACGGGGTGGCCGATCCTGATCGTCATGCCCGTCACGTTCACCCTCGTTGGGCTGCTGGCCATCCCGTTCCCCGAGATCCTCGGCAACGGCAAGGCATTGGGTGAGGTCGCGTTCGCAGCGACCGGGTCGGCACTTTTTCTGGGGCTGTTTGGCGGTGGTGAAGACAGCGACTACCGTCGCCACGATCGGTGCCGGCGCGGCCGGCGGCACGCTCACCCCGTCCCTCGCGATCGGTGCGGCACTCGGCGGCTCCCTCGGCGGGGTGTGGAGCCTGATGTGGCCAGGTACCCCCGTGGCAGCGTTCGCGTTCATCGCCGCGGCAGCGTTTCTTGCCTCCTCGATGCGGGCACCATTCACCGCCCTGATTCTGATGATCGAATTCACCGGCCAAGGGCCCGCGCTTCTCGTACCGACAATGCTTGCCATCGCCGGATCGGTGACCGTCGGCTACATCATGACCCGCCGCCGCATCACCGGCATCGACTAACCACCAAGCACAAAGGGTGCCAGGTCACGATGCGGTCCGTGCACCAGCTCACCGGCAGACGTATCGTTGTCCCATGACGGACGCGGGAGCCCCTGGACGGTCAGCTCTTGGTGGGTGTGACCAGGCCGACCCCGAAGCTGTCCTGCACGGACAGGCCCGGCAGGCAGGCAGGATCGTTCAAGCCGTTGCTTTCCTCGTCGGCGGGGTGCTCATTTTTGCTGCCGCGGTACCCGCTGGTCTCGCCGGGCTCGGCCTTGCCGCCGCGATCCTCTCGACGCTGGCGAGCATGAGCCTTGTCGCCCGGAACCTGCAACCCACAACGCTCAGCGGGCTCACCCAAACCGGTTCGCCGGCCCGGAGTTGGCTGAGCGTCACCAGCCTGATCCTCACGCTGGTCGCCGCTGCGGTCGATGTCATCACCGTCGCCCTCCTCCTAACCATCCGGTAACCTGAGGCCGCTATCCGTCGGAGACAACCTTGTGCCAGACGCTCAGACCACCACCAGTTGCGCAATGTCAAATCACCCGTCACCCGGGCTGGCGGAGGATCACCCAGCGTATTTCCGTGCTGCTTTACTATCCTCAGGCCCGTAACGTGCATTCATCGTTCGCAGGCGCAGAAAGAAGACTCAGATGGTTCACGCCAGCATCCCTAGCCCGCCGATCAGCTCCTTCAACATCGGCCCGCTGACGATCCATTTCTACGCCTTGTGCATCCTGGTCGGCATCGTCATCGCCGTCTGGCTCACCCAACGACGCCTCGCTCAGCACGGTGCCGAAAAGGGCACCGTCATCGACATTGCGCTCTGGGCGGTGCCGTTCGGCATCATCGGCGGCCGGTTTTACCACGTCGTGACCCACCCGAACGACTACTTCTTCCCCGGCGCGGACCTCTGGAAGACGCTCTTCGTGTGGGAAGGCGGGCTGGCGATCTTCGGTGGGATCCTTTTCGGTGGGATCGGCGCGTTCATCGCCTGCCACCGGAAAGGTATCCGGTTCTGGGCATTCGCTGACGCCCTGGCCCCCGGCCTGCTGCTCGCTCAAGCATTCGGCCGGTTCGGTAACTACTTCAACCACGAACTCTACGGCGGACCCACAACCCTGCCATGGGGGTTACAAATCGAATCCACCAACGCCGCATTCCCGCCCGGCCTGCCGGCCGGGACGCTTTTTCATCCGCTGTTCTTGTACGAGATGATCTGGAACATCGCCGGCGCGTTCCTGATCATCTACATCGAACGACGGCTCCGACTGCACTCCGGGGAAACCCTCGCCCTGTACTTCATCTGGTACGGGTCAGGACGGGCGTTCTTCGAATGGTTACGCCTTGACCCCACCGAATTCACCTTCCTCGGCCTGAAGGCCAACGTCATCGCCGCGCTCCTCCTCGCTATCGCCGGGGTTATCCTCCTCGCGATCCAACTCCGCCGAAAGCTGCCCTACCCCGACAACGCATACCGTCCCGGACGAGAACCAAAGACCGCATCACGAACGCCGCCTGCCACCGATGGGCAGACAGAATCAACACCGGAACGCCTCCGGGAGGGCACCCCATGACAACACCGGACCGTACACCGCATCCGGGAGTGGGCGCCGATAGTGCTACCCGGTTTCCACAGAAAGCTGACATGTGAACCGGCGGAAGGAACCTATCGGTCCCGTACTACGCCCGTCGATCGCCCTCGTGATCGCGTTGGGTATCGTAGCTCTCATCCAACAAGGCCCCTGGCTCCCGGTAGCGCTAAGCGTCGCCGTACTCGCCATAACGTTCCTCATACTCGCGCTCCTGCAACGCCGTCCCCAACGCCCAAGAAAATAGGCCCCGAGCGCTAACCCGGGAACGGCGCGCCTCAAGCTCCCGGGGTACACGATGTCGGTCAACGGCGAACAGCCAACGGCCAACTTCGAGTTGCCATGCTGAGCGCTTGTATGCACGTGAATCGGATGCTCGTCACGACGGGGAAACGTGAACGCGCCCAGCTCGTGTTGGTTGATCAGCCTCACATCCAAAAATGTGGGGATTCACACCGAGACTTGCACCGCGATGTTAGGACAGTGAACTAACTTACACATTCTGCAGCCGTCTCGTGGACGTCGGCTCGATCTCGGTGTGGCTTGAAAGGGAACACGATGTCTGCTGAATCGGAGTCGACCCAGGAGCTTTCCCCCCAACTGGATGTAGGTACGGAGGATGAGCCGGGCAGGGCGGGTCGGCGACGCAATCCAGTGGCCCGGTTCTTCGGGGTTCTCGGCCCGGGTTTGGTGACGGGCGCGGCAGATGACGACCCTTCCGGGATCGCAACGTATTCTCAGGCCGGCGCGACGTACGGGAACGGGATGCTCTGGACCGTACCCTTGACGCTGCCGCTGATGATGAGTGTGCAAGAAATCTGTGACCGTACCGCGCTTGCTACCGGCGATAGTCTCGGGAAACTGATCCGGCGCCGGTTCACCAGGAACTTCCGGATCGCGATCGGGGTTCTGTTGGTGGCGCTGATCGTGGCGAACTGCCTGAACCTCTCCGCCGATCTGATGGCCATCGGGCAAGGCATGCAACTACTGGGCGCGGGCCCCGCACCGGTCTGGTCGGCTCTTGCTGGGGCCGGTATCTTCGCGGCCCTCGTCGCGGGGTCGTTCGCAGTGATCGGGAGAATCTTCAAATGGTTGTGCATGGTGTTGCTGGTGTACGTCGGAGTGCTGTTCGTGTCGAACGTGAACTGGGCCGACGTCGCTGACGGGCTGATGGGCCGGCAGCTCCAATTCGACCCCGCGTACCTGGGCTTAGTTGTCGGGGTCCTCGGCACCACAATTTCGCCGTACATGTTCTTTTGGCAATCAGCGCAACGAATCGAAGAACTCCGCGCGGAAGACGAAGGCGGCGAGCACGCAGCCCCACTGAAAAACCGCACACCGGCCGCTGCGAAACGTAAACTCCGAAACGGTCGGACTGACGTGTTCTCCGGGATGGCGTTCTCTGTTCTGATCATGTTCGCGATCATGGCAGCGACCGCCGCGACCCTCGGCACCCACGGCACGCCTGTGAAAAGCGCCGCTGACGCAGCACAAGCCCTCGAGCCGATCGCGGGCAGCTACGCGACGATCCTCTTCGCTGCCGGGTTCATCGGCTCCGGCGTGCTCGCCGTTCCAGTCCTCGCCGCGTCAGGAGCCGCGGGGCTGTCTGGGCTGCTGAACAAAAGTTGGGGTCTTGACCGTGGACCCCGCAACGCGCCGATCTTCTATGGCCTGCTGGGTGTTGGGATTGTTGCCGGCACGATTCTCAGCGTGATCAGCTCGGACCCGATCGGGTTGCTCGTGCTCAGCGCGATCGTGAACGGGATCGCGGCCGGCCCGTTCCTGATTGTGATGATGCTCATCGCCCGGGACCGGAAGATCATGGGCAAATACCGAAACGGTAAACTCGCCGCGACCCTCGGCTGGGCCACCACCGGAATCATGTGCATCGCCGGCGCCTACGGCCTCTGGTACACCCTCACCAGCAATTAGACGGCCCCATAGCGGACAGTGTCCCCGGATGGCAGGCTGGTAAACCCGGGTACAAGTGATGAATGGTGGAGAACCCATGGTGAGCAGCGCTGCAGCAAAAAAACAGGCCAAAGAGGCGTTGAAGAAAGCGGAGAAAGCGGTAAAGAAGGCGCGGAAGGCGGTTCGGAAATCATCTAAAAGGCTCCGCAAGCAGGCGGATGGGCTCCGCCAAGAGACTCGTAAGCTAGCCAAAAAACACAAGGCTAGCCTGGACAGTGCCGCAATAAACAAGAAGCCAGCGAATGCTTACACTCCCCCGCTTCCGACAGTCACCCGATTCCCTTCCCGCTGACCGACTTCACAAGCGGATACCGTAACCGTCGTTAAACGTCGGCCGAGACGCAAAGCCTTCTGCGCCATGCCCAGCCGCCCCGGCTGACAATCACTGAGCTGGCGGTCGGGTCGCTGGAGGAACCAGGTGTGGTCCAATGATCCGCTGCGGCCATCGCCTGCGCATGCGCATGCGCATGCGCACAACCGTGACGGGTGTTAGTGTGCTTGTTATCCACACGGGTGCCCTTGCATGGGCTGAGATCGGGCTGACGCGGCCCGCGACCGTTGAACCTGTCCGGGTAATGCCGGCGAAGGAAGTAGGAGTTCGAAATGGAATCTGTCAGCCCGTCCCACACGCTCGCATACGTTGAGAATGTTGAGCATCAGATTCGTGTCCCTGTGACACGGATCGCGTTGGAGGCCTCGCCGAACGGTGAGGAAAACAAGCCGTTTACGGTGTATCGCACGGAGGGGCCGGGGAGTGATCCTGTTCGTGGCCTTCTGCCGTTCCGGTCGGCTTGGATCGAGGCGCGCGGGGACACTGAGGAGTATTCCGGCCGGGAACGGAATTTGCATGACGATGGGCGTGCAGCGCTTCGTCGGGGGGCGGCGTCTGCTGAGTGGGAGGGAGAAAAGCCTGTTCCGCGACGGTCCCTTCCAGGGCAGACGGTCACGCAGATGCGTTACGCAAGGCAGGGAGTTATCACTTCGGAGATGCGTTTCGTTGCGCTTCGGGAGAACTGTGATGTGGAGCTGGTCCGGTCAGAGGTCGCGGCCGGCCGGGCGCTTATCCCCAATAACATCAACCATCCGGAATCCGAGCCAATGATTATCGGCAAAGCGTTTCTGGTGAAGATCAACGCCAATATCGGCAACTCGGCGGTGACGAGTTCCATCGCCGAAGAGGTGGACAAGCTGCAGTGGGCGGCGCAGTGGGGTGCGGACACGGTCATGGACCTCTCCACGGGTGATGATATTCACACGACCAGGGAGTGGATCATTCGTAACTCGCCCGTTCCGATCGGTACGGTTCCGATCTATCAGGCGCTTGAGAAGGTGAATGGGGAAGCGAACGATCTGACCTGGGAGATTTATCGTGACACGGTGATCGAACAGTGTGAGCAGGGTGTGGATTACATGACGGTTCATGCTGGGGTGCTGCTGCGGTATGTGCCGTTGACCGCGAACCGTGTGACTGGGATCGTCTCTCGTGGGGGCTCGATCATGGCGGGGTGGTGTTTGGCGCATCATCAGGAGAACTTTTTGTACACACATTTCGATGAGTTGTGTGAGATCTTCGCCCGCTACGATGTCGCGTTTTCTCTCGGTGATGGTTTGCGTCCTGGTTCAACGGCCGACGCGAACGATGCCGCCCAGTTCGCGGAGCTTGACACGCTCGCGGAACTGACCAAGCGGGCCTGGACCTATGACGTCCAGGTGATGGTGGAAGGGCCCGGTCATATTCCGTTTCATCTGGTCCGGGAGAACGTGGAACGTCAACAGGAGCTGTGTGACGGCGCACCGTTTTACACTCTTGGCCCGTTAGTCACTGACATCGCGCCCGGCTATGACCACATCACTTCCGCGATTGGTGCCACCGAAATCGCGCGGTACGGAACCGCGATGCTCTGTTACGTCACCCCGAAAGAGCATCTCGGGCTACCGAACAAAGATGACGTAAAAACGGGTGTAATCACCTACAAGATCGCCGCTCACGCCGCGGATCTGGCGAAGGGTCACCCTGGAGCGCACGAGCGGGATGATGCCCTATCCAAAGCCCGGTTCGAGTTTCGCTGGCGTGATCAGTTCGCGCTGTCCCTTGACCCGGTCACGGCCGAAGAATTCCACGACGAAACGCTCCCCGCGGAACCGGCGAAGACCGCGCATTTCTGTTCGATGTGTGGTCCGAAGTTCTGCTCCATGCGCATCTCGCAAGACATCCGGGATCAGTTCGGTGGCATGTCCGAACAGCAGATCGTTGCCGGGATGGAGGAGAAATCAGCAGCGTTCCGGGAATCCGGCGGCAAAGTTTATCTTCCCGAACCTGTCGTCGGCGCACGCTGAGATAGTCCGTTGACAGACCGTCTGAGCCTCTCCGCGATTTCGAACTCCGACAGACCTGTCGACCCTGTCACCTCGGCGTCGTCGAACCCGGAAGCACGAAAGACGACTCTCAGGGGCACGCCGAGGGTGCTCAGCATTGCCGGCACCGATCCGACCGGAGGCGCCGGAATTCAAGCCGACCTGAAGAGCATCGCAGCGAACGGCGGTTATGGGATGGCGGTGATCACTGCGCTCGTGGCGCAGAACACTCGTGGGGTGACCGCCGTTCACACCCCACCGGTGCAGTTCCTTCGCCAGCAACTGGATGCGGTGAGCTCGGACGTACAGATCGATGCGGTGAAGATCGGTATGCTGGGCGATCTTCACGTCATTGAGGAAGTGCGTTCGTGGCTTCAGGTCACCCGGCCGCCGTTGGTTGTCCTTGACCCCGTGATGGTGGCGACAAGCGGCGATCGTCTACTTATGGCGTCCGCCGAGCAGGCGCTTCGTGATTTGGTGCCCCTTGTGGATTTGGTAACACCAAACGTGCCAGAACTTGCCGCGCTCCTACAGGAGGGCCCGGCTGAAGACTGGGCGGAGGCGATCCAGCAGGGCAGGCGACTGTCCGAACAGTCCGGCGTCACTGTGCTGGTCAAGGGTGGCCACTTCACCGGCGCTGACTGTCCTGATGTCCTGGTCAACGTTCACGGTATGCTCGCGGGCAGTGTGCTGGAATTCGCGTCGGCCCGGGTGGCCACGAAGAACACGCACGGTACGGGCTGTTCGCTTTCTTCAGCGATGGCCACGGTGCAGGCGCAGACCGGGGACTGGGCGGAATCGCTTCGGCGGGTGAAGGACTGGCTCGATGACTCCCTGACCCACGCCGACAGCCTCGAAGTGGGTGGCGGCAATGGCCCCATCCATCACTTCCATCGGCTGTTCTCCGACCGCGCACCACAAGGCGCTGATTTCACTCGATCACTTTGGGAAAGCATCACGCCGATCCGTTCGGAGATCTTTCAGCTGCCTTTCATCGTTGCGCTGGGTGATGGAACGTTGAAGCTCGCCGATTTCGACTACTACCTCGGCCAGGATGCTCTTTACCTGAGAACGTATTCTCGGGTGCTAGCGCGGCTGAGTGCCCTGGCACCGACTGACGAGGAGCAGCGATTCTGGGCGAACTCCGCTCAGGTCTGCCTTGACGTTGAGGCCGACCTTCACCGCAGCTGGCTCGGTGGACACGCCCAGCCTGTTCAAGGGCCTGTCACGAAGAGGTATCTCGACCACCTGATGGCAACCAGCGGTCAGGGCAGTTACGCGGTCGCGATCGCTGCGGCTCTACCCTGCTTCTGGCTGTATGCGGACGTCAGCGAGCGGATGCACGCCGCGTACCTCGCAGACGGTAGCGGCAAGGAGCACCCGTACGCGGCGTGGCTGGAAACATATATAAACGAGCCGTTCGCCGAGACAACCCGACGTGCCATCGCTTTCACTGATGCCGCGGCGGTAGCAGCATCGCCTCGTGAGAGGCTCAACATGCGGGCGGCGTTCGAGCAGTCGGCCCAGTACGAGTCCGACTTCTTCGACGCCGCGCGCCGGTATGTGAGAGTGTGATGCGGCTCTCAGCTAAGCGGAGGCAGCCTGTCGAGCAGCCGTCTCGCAGCGTCGGCCGGATCGTCCGCGTCGGTGATTGCCCGGACGACCACCACACGGGTGGCCCCCGCGTCAACGACCTCGCCGATACGGTCAAGATCGATGCCGCCGATCGCGAACCACGGGAGCGCCGTCGGGTCTCCGTGCGTTCTGGCCGCGGCATGGCGAACCAGATCAAGGCCGGTTGCGGCGCGCCCTGGTTTCGTAGGTGTCGCCCAGACCGGGCCCACACAAAAATAATCGGGACCCGGGGCGGAGATCGCAGCATCGACCTGGTCAGGCGTGTGGCTGGAGAGCCCGATGATCGTTTCCGCACCGAGCAGTCGCCGGGCCGAAACAACCGGGAGGTCAGTTTGGCCGACGTGGAACACCGGCGCGGACGAAAGCATCGCGATGTCGGCGCGGTCGTTCACCGCCCACAAGCGATTGTGCCGTTCCGCAGTTTCGCGGAGAACCTGGAGGAGGTCAAGCTCGTGGCCTGCGCCGATTGTCTTGTCTCTCAACTGGATCACGTCCACGCCACCGGAGAAAGCCGCATCCACGAATTCGGCGAAATCTCCCTGGCTCTGCCTGGCGTCAGTGCACAGATACAGCCGCCCAGGATTCATCGTCATGCCACCAACCCTAGGTTCTCCCGTACGGCCGCGGCGCCACTCGCACTGCCAAGCCAACAACCCGGCCGACCCATCACAGCCACGGCCTGCCTGCCATGGCCGGAGGGGAACACACAATGAGCGGGCCGACCGAAACGCGGTCCGTTGACGTGGCAGTGATCGGTGCGGGCATCATCGGCCTGGGGATCGCGTGGGCTGCCGCACGCTCTGGTCGCACAGTCGCAGTCATCGATCCCGCGCCGGCACAAGGCGCGACCTATGCCGCAGCGGGCATGCTCGCCGCGGTCAGCGAACTACATTTCAAGGAAGAAGAACTCCTCAAACTCACTCTAAAGTCCGCAGCGCTTTATCCTGGCTTCATCGCATCCCTAGGGGCGGACGCCGCCGCTGTCGGATTCCGTACGCCCGGCACCCTGGTGCTTGGTGTCGACCCGGCAGACAGTCAGGCACTGTTTCAGTTGCGTGAACTGCAGATCTCGCACGGTTTACAGGTGACCTCGTTTACTGTTCGTGAAGCGCGCGCACACGAGCCGCTTCTCAGCCCGAACATTTCAGCGGCATTCCGTATACAACAAGACCACCAGGTCGACCCGCGATTGCTCGCCGCCCGTCTGCAGGCGGCGTTAGCTGAGCTCGCCCACCGGAACGGCTGGGCCCACCAGCCCGGGATCAGGCAGAGCGCGCTGTGCTTGCTGCACAAGATGCCCGGCGACTCGCGCTCTCGCGTCACCGGGGTTGCCCTTGACGACGGATCGACTGTCGCAGCAACCGAGGTCATCGTCGCAAACGCAGGAGCGGCCAGCTCGCTCGGCGGGATGCCCGACGACCTCGCGTTGCCGCTTCGGCCAGTACACGGGGATATTTTGCGGCTGCGGGCACCAGGGCATCTTCAACCGTTTTTGAACGAGACGGTCCGCGGGCTGGTTCGCGGTGTTCCCGTCTATCTCGTGCCACGCTCCGACGGAACAGTTGTCCTCGGCGCAACGCAACGCGAACACGGCACCGAAACCGCATCCGTCGGCGGTGTCTACCAACTACTTCGCGACGGCCAAGCCCTCGTTCCCGCCGTCGCGGAGTTGGAGCTGATAGAGGTGACCGCCCGCGCCCGGCCCGGCACCCCAGACAACGCCCCCCTTCTTGGCCGAGTTGCCTCAGCGGCTGGCGGCCAGGACATTCCAGGGCTCATCGTGGCTACCGGATTCTTCCGCCACGGGGTACTCCTGACACCCGTCGCCGCAGAGATCTGCGTACAACTGTTCGACAACTCTGGTGACTCCCGCTGGCAGCGGTTCCGCCCGGACCGGTTCTCGCCTCTCATTTCGAAGGAGCACACCCGTGCCTGAGCTGAGCATCACCACGATCACGCTGAACGGCGTCACCCGCACCCTGAAACCTGGCCAGAGCGTCGCTGATCTCGTCAGCGCACTGACCGGCCGTCGGATCACCGACGATGGACGGTCCGCCGATGGCAGCAAGCTCGGCATCGCGGTCGCCCGTAACGCACACGTCGTGCCACGCAGCCAATGGTCCACGACCGTGCTCGAGGCGGCCGATGACATCGAAATTGTTACCGCAGCGCAAGGAGGCTAACCATGGACTTTACAACACCACCACACCGCGACGCGCTAGTGATCGACGGCGTTGAGCTTCGCTCTCGTCTGATCATGGGAACCGGTGGCGCGCCAAGCCTCACCGGCCTGGGCGAGGCGCTACTGGCCTCAGGCACCGAGCTCACCACGGTCGCGATGCGCCGCCACAGCACGAGCACGGCCGGGTCGCTGTTTCAACTGCTCCTCGACCATGACATCCGGGTGCTGCCGAACACTGCCGGCTGCTTCACCGCACGCGAAGCAGTGATGACGGCTGAACTGGCCAGGGAGGCCCTGGAAACCAACTGGATCAAACTCGAAGTGATCGCCGACGAGGAAACCCTGCTGCCAGACGCCGTCGAACTCGTCGATGCCACCGAGCAACTCGTCGCACGCGGCTTCAAAGTTTTCGCCTACACAAACGATGACCCGGTCCTCGCCTTACGGCTCGAGCAACTCGGCGCCGCGGCTGTGATGCCGCTCGGGTCACCGATCGGCACCGGGCTTGGGATTCTGAACCCCCACAACATCGCACTTATCGTGTCACGCGCCACAGTCCCCGTGGTGCTTGACGCCGGAATAGGTACCGCATCCGACGCCGCGTTTGCAATGGAACTCGGCTGCGACGCCGTGCTGCTCGCCACAGCCGTGACCCGCGCCCAGGATCCCGTGAGGATGGCGAAAGCATTCCGTCACGCCGTCATCGCCGGACGCCTAGCAACCCAGGCCGGACGAATCCCGAAACGGCAGCATGCCCTCGCCTCGTCGAGCATGGAAGGACGCCCCGACCTGTGAACCGACCAGCCACGACAACCCTGCCTCCGCTCGTGGAACCCGCAGGGGAACTCATCGCAGCCGAAGCGGAGCGGTACTCCCGGCACGTGATCATCCCCGAAATCGGGGACCTCGGCCAACGCAGGCTCAAAAACGCACGCGTACTCGTGATCGGGGCGGGCGGTCTCGGCTCACCAGTATTGCTGTACCTGGCCGCCGCTGGAATCGGCACGATCGGTATCGTAGACGATGACACAGTCGACGTGAGCAACCTACAACGGCAAATCATCCACCAAGTCTCAGGCATCGGCGAATCCAAAGTTTCATCCGCTGTCCGGGCGGTCACCGAACTCAACCCCACTGTGACCGTTCACAGCCATAACGTCCGGCTGGATTCAAGCACGGCGCTTGAAATGATCGCAGGCTACGACTTACTCATCGACGGCTCCGATAACTTCGCGACCCGCTACCTCGTCAACGATGCAGCCGCGATCCTCGGCAAACCCTACGTCTGGGGCTCAGTCTTCCGCTTCGAAGGCCAAGTCAGTGTCTTCTGGGAACGTCACGGGCCCACCTACCGTGACCTCTTCCCCGAAGCTCCACCCGCAGGAGCATCTCTCAGCTGCGGCGAGGTCGGCGTGCTCGGCATGCTCTGCGGTGTCATCGGTTCAATGATGGTCGCAGAAGCAGTCAAACTCATCACCGGCGTCGGCGAAACACTCCTCGGCCGGGTATTGCTGTTCGATTCCAGGAATGCGTCCTGGCGGGAGTGGTCAGTACAAAAAGACAGCTCAGTCCTGCCGATAACCGAGCTGGTCGACTATGAACTGTTCTGCGGAACCGGTGAAAGGCCGTCCTCAGGAGTCGACCAAATCGGGGCGCATCAGCTCGCAGCTCGCCTGACACAACGAAAAACGGGTGATGCCAACTTCGATCTCATCGATGTGCGCGAGCAAGGAGAGCGCAACATCGTCGCAATTCCCGGGTCACGCCTCGTCACCCTCGATCACATTCTCTCTGGGCAAGCGCTCAGCGAGCTACCACGCGACACCGACCTGATCCTCTACTGCAAAACAGGCACACGCTCCGCTATCGCGTTAGCCGAACTCAATCGCCACGGCTACACCCGCGTGACGCACCTAGCCGGCGGTGTACTCTCCTGGATCCAAGACATCGAGCCAGCCCGCCCTGGATACTGACGATCAATCGCAACCATGAAAGCCCCGTGCGCAGCGATCGTTCACCGGCTCACTCACACAAAAATCAACTCCAGACCAGCCACTGAATTTGGCGTTGCCCCCGGTCCTATCTGAGAGCCCGGGGTCTACTCCTAGAGTGGTAGTGCTGCACGGTCACGGAGCTGCGGGCATGACACTCCGCAATTGTGCGGGGGCCGATCAAAGGGGACTGCACATGGCAGAGCACGCTCTGGACACCGAGCAACACTCGCGACCGACTCCACCAGCCCTGACCTGGCATTACACGCATGCCGTTGTGCTCGCCGTGTCCGGTGCGGTGGTACTCGTCCGGTTCGGAATGATCGGGATCTCATCGATGCGGAGGCATCAGATTGGTGCGGCTCACGGCCAATGACCCTTTGCAAGGCGACCATCACCTAGAAAGAGAGCGACGGCAAACACGATCAAGTTCTCATTTTTGTCAGCCACAAGTGGCATCAAAACCATCTCCCGATCCCCCGAGGTGGGCTCGGCGTAGATTGCCGCATCGGGTTCGACTTAGGTTGACGTCCTCATCATTTAAGGTGACGGCCTTGTCTACGCGGTTTCTCTCCATAGGGGTTGTGTGCTGCAACGGAATGCTCCGCCGAATCCTCGGGAGATTTGGTAGTCGACGTACTCGACCTGTATTCCGTGCTTCGCGACCTCGTTACCGATGCGTTCGAAGAATGGGTCGGTGACGTACACGGTCGGGCTGATCGGTAGGCCGTTTGTGCCGAGATTCGCGGCCTCTTCCTGCCTCACGGGAATGCGTTCCCAGTTCGCGAGGGTTTCGGGAACCCCGTTGAGCAGGCCATCTTCGTAGACGACGACGAGGCCATCGCGCACCAAACCCATCGCACAGTCGAGGTGCAGGATGTTGGGCTTCAGCGGTACGACCTCGACAGTGTATCCGCTTGGGGCCAAGAGTTTCCGCAAATAGTCGGCGCCTTGCTGGGTTGAAGCGCGGCCGGATTGGCCGACGAAGACGTGGTGGCCATAGACGAGCACGTCGCCACCTTCAAGGAATGGGCCGGGACCGCCCTCATCGATTTCGAGCGGCATGATCTCGGGTTGCGGCACGGCGGTGTAGTTGCCGTCGGCTGGCAGAACTTCGGAGCGCATGATGTCGCGGCTCGCTAGAACCTCGCGGCGGCGTTGCGGGTACCGCAGCGACCCTTCGATGACGTGATTGCCGATCGTGTACCAGGGATCGCGAACGAACGCGTTGGCGTAACCATCCGGACCGCCGGCGTCTTTTTCGTACTGAGTCAGAAGTCTCGGGCGAAGGACCTCAACATTGTATTTGTGGAGGACTGCCTGGAAGGCGGATCGTTCCGCTTCCCACTGGGACTGTCGTTCCGGCATCGCAACTGCGTGATCCTTGCCCAGTAGTTCGCGGATGAGGTGACGTTTGTCTGCGGGAATGATTCCGATTTCTTCTTCGAGCTGTGCCGGCGAGAAGGTGCTGGCGGCGGGCAGTCGCATCTCGGCTTGCGCGAACACCACGGTGCGTAAAGGCGCGAACTCGCTCTCAACGAAAATCCGTCTGGACGAGACTTGGGGTGATGTCATGGGTAATCCCTCGTTGTTGTGGCCGGAACCATATGGCCGCTGTCGCAAGCTTGGCCGAGTTTAGCCGGGCGGCGGACCGGGATCGGCGGGAGCTGTGAAGCAAGGCATTCAGGACGAGAAACATTAGCAGACGCGCGCGGCGATACGCAATCACGGTGAGGGTATCCTCGGCCTCACCCGCTATGAAATCGATCTGGATTTCGCTTAAGGCGGCTGCGGCTGCGGATGGGGCTTGGCCGGTGGGCGGATCCCGGCATAGGCGAGGGCGATGCTTTAGCAGCAGACGCGTGGTTGTGGTTTCCTCGTCATGGCTGCCGCGGAACCTGTTTCGGTGCGACAGGCCGAAAATGGTGAGAGTCAGTTCAGACGGTAGCACCAGCTGATTGCGGTGTGGTGCTAAATTCCCGCACGGAGTCCGCACTCTTGGGCGGCTTTCCACACACAAGGGCTTAAACCCGCAGTACCTGGCCGGCGGAGCGGTGCCGCGTTGCGTGCGGGGTCCGCTAGCCGACATGGTGGTCAGATCAGTTCCGGCGAATCCGTGTCCGCCCATAACGGCGGCCCTCGTTTCCACTCTGGGGGTAAGGGTCCAAGAAGCGATTGTGTCGGGAGTTTTGTCGATAGTGATCGTTGGTGAGGTCGAGATGCGTAGCAGGGTTGTTGTCACGGGTGGTTTGGTGGGGATGCCGGCGGGTCGGTGGTCTCGGAAGTCGCGGCTGGTCGCGGTCGTTATCGGTGTTGGCCTTTTGGCGGGTTTCGCAGCGTTCGGTGGCACCGCGCCGCGGGCGTTAGGTGCGACTGCGAAACCGTTGACGGTGGTCAGTTTGACGTTCGATGACACGTTCTCGGATCAGTTGAACGCGTTGGCGAGTATGTCGAAGTACAAGGTCGTCGGAACGTTTTACATGAATTCCGGCCGGGTTGGTGCGGGTGGTTTTCTGACTGTTGCTGATCTGAAGAACATCGCTGCGGCCGGGAACGAGATTGGTGGGCACACGGTCAGCCACCCTGACCTACCGACACTGACGGTTGATGAGCAGAAACGTCAGATCTGTAATGACCGGGTGAATCTGACGAACTGGGGGTTCAAAGTCACGAGTTTCGCGTACCCGTTCGCGAGTTCGAACGCACAAACCGAGCAACTCGTCGCCGGGTGCGGGTATAACAGTGCCCGGATGCTCGGCGATATCAAGTCCCGGTTCGGTTGCCCGGACTGCGACTACGCATCCCCCACCCCACCGGATGACCCCTACGCAACACAGGCACTAGACGAGGCCGATAACACGTGGACGTTGAAGGATCTGCAGGACTCGGTCACGAACGCGGAAACCGCTGGCGGTTGGGTGCAACTCACCTTCCACCACGTGTGCCCGAACAACTGCGATTCGCTATCGGTGAGTACCACGATCTTTGACCAGTTCACGTCCTGGCTGGCAGCCAGAGCAACGACCGGGAACACGCACACCGAAACGGTGGGGCAAGTCATCGGCGGGACAGTGAAACCCCTCGTGAACGGCCCCGCAGTCCCCGCCGCAGGCCCAGGTCAGAACGGTGTCGTGAACCCAGGGTTGGAAACAACCGCAGCGAGCGGGGTGCCGTCGTGTTGGACGCTCGGCGGGTACGGCAACAACACGGCCGCTTTCGCGGCGACCACCCCCACCCATTCTGGGGTGAAAGCGGAGAAGCTGACGATGACGAACTACGTCGATGGTGACGGGAAACTCTTACCGACACTGGATCTCGGGGCGTGCGCCCCAACCGTTACGGCTGGGCACACCTATTCCCTCCGGACCTGGTACAACTCCACAGCGGTAACCCAGTTCGCCGTATATCTCAGAAGCAGCCTCGGCACCTGGCGGTACTGGACGTCAAGTCCGTGGTTCCCGGCCACTACCGCATACACGCAGGCGTTGTGGACCACCCCGGCGATCCCCGCGGACATGACCGGGATCAGCTTCGGGTTGAACCTGTTCCGGAACGGAACCCTGACAACCGACGACTACGCCCTCTACGACACAGTCGGGGCGCCCGCTATCGCCGGCCCCGCCACGGCCGCTGCGACACCGCGAACCGCCCCGCCGGTGACGGGGAGAGTAGAAATCGCGCCCCCAGGAGATGCGACCCCACCAAAATAGGAAGGAGCCCCAGGCCGCTCGGGGTGACGGGCCTGCGAACGAGCTCCCCACCGGGTGGGTGGGGAGCTAGTTGAGGGGGTCGTTGATGTGTAAGTGATCGCAGGTGTCGTAGAAGTCTTGAAAGTTTCGGAGCCGCGGCTCGTCGCCTGCGGCGCGGCGGCAGTTGCTTTGGCCAAGCCCTGACCCGCCCGGCATCACCGGGTCAAGGACACCGATCAGGGTCAGGGAGTTACTATCAGCACCGGTCGCGCCGTTCCCGCCGAGGCTGTAAAAGTCCACGGCGTGACCGCCGCCGTTTCGGTAATGCGCGGAGTAGATACCGGCTCCTTCTATTTGACCGGTGCAGCGCCGGTTGATGTCGCTGACCCCGGCGCTACCGAACGTTTCCACCGCGATCAGGATCACTTGCAGAACCCTCACGTCGATGCCGCAGTTCGGTACGGACTGGCCTTGCGCTATCCACCTGATCTCTTTGATGTGGTCAGGGCTGGACCCGGAGAGCTGACCGCCGTCAACGAAGACCATCAGTTGCTGCGCAAGCGTCTGAGCGTCTCCGGACACCGGCCCAGCTGAGTACTGCTGCGCCCCAGACCCAGACCCAGACGCTGACGCTGACGCTGCCTGGGCGGCTGCCTGTGCGGCAGCAAGCGCTGCCGCTGCTGCTGCCGCGGCTGCGGCGGCGCGGGCGGCGACGCCGGCTTGATACTGCTGTTCGGTGGTCGCGGTCGCGGCGGTCAGCGAGGCGAGCTGGGCTTGTAACTCGTTCTGATGGGCGGTTTGCGCGTCGAGGGCTGCGACCATGTCCTTTTGGGCTTGAACGGCTTTGTCTTGCGCTGCTTGCGCGGCGGCAGCGAGCCCGGCGAGAGCATCCCGGGCGACACCAGCCTGGTCGCTGATCGCTTTTGCAGTGTTAGTGTCTTGGACCGCTTTGACGTAGACGCCGTTGATGGTGGAGCTGAGTTTCCCCATGCTACTTAGCCGGGACAGCAGATCCAGCACGTCCGCGGAGCTGCTGGCCAGCATAGTGCCGGTGAGGTCCTGGCCACCGGTGCGGTACTGCTCGGCGGTGAGCTGCGCGGCTTGTTTATGCGATTTGTTGGCCTGTGCCTGCATCGCGGCGGCCCGGCTAGTGAGCAGGTCGGCTTGGGCCTGGCCGGCCAGCAGGGCATCTTGCGCGGCCGCGTTTGCCGCGGTCGCCGCGGACGCCGCGGCTTGAGCGGCTTGGACTTCAGTTTGCAGTTGCGTGATCAGTGCTGTGATTGTGGCCACTTCGGCTTGTTTCGCGCCTTCGCTCTGACGTGCGGCCTGCACATCGTTCCAGGTCGGATAGTCGTCCGCGAACGCCGTCGGAGCGGTCACCCCACCCGCCGCGACCAGACACATCAGCACCACGAAGGACAGCACGGCACGCCACACCGGCAACCGGTTACGCGGTGTCGGGTGACGCGGGAATGGGGAGACGGCGGCTGCCATAGGGAATCCGAATCGGGTAGGTCAACGATCCACACACAGGATCACGGGTGCACCGCTCTGACGCTACCCGCGGAAACCCGTGTTCGTGTTCGCACACGCCGGAACGCGACCGGCAGCGGGATGGGTACCCAAACCGGACCCTTGAGAATTCGGAGGATCATCACGTACCCTGAGGGGGTATCTGGTGACGGCGGTATCGGGAAGGGTTGCAGGAAGCGGATGGTTAGCGTGCGAGCGGATGTGACTTCTTCGCCTGCGCGCGCGTTCCGGTTTCTTTCTGCTCGATTGCTTGTTCTCGTCGCGATTGCTGCTGCCCTGATGGGGTTATTTGCCTTGCATACGATGAACAATCACGAATCGATGCCCGGCCATGACTCGATGTCCGCCGCGAGCACGTCAGCGGTCAGCCATGCTCCCGCTGATTCGATGAGGGGAACGGCCGCTGTTCCGGTCGCGGCAACTGCACTGGCTTTACCTCTTATCCAGGAAATGAGCATGGCGGGCATCGAAGGGTGCCCTGGCTGTGCCATGCAGTGCGCTGTCTTCGCGATGAGCTGCGTGATCCTGATCATCCTCAGCCTGGTCGTAGCTTTTGCACGATTCGCCGCAATCTCTTCAGCACTCGTCGCGGCTGGGCGATACCTGCTCCCTGTCGTTCGAGCAGTAGAACCCCATCTGCTGCGGCCGTCCCTGGTCGCCCTATCGATCAGTCGCACCTAAACCAAAACTGTCCCGGCGGGTCCCCGCCCGCGGCTACGGCGCTGTCGCGCCGACACGTTTTGATTGTTTTCTTTGTGCGACTACGAATAGGACTCCTTCAATGAACATCCCACGACTCACTGTTGTCTCCGCTGCGGCGATCGCCGCAGCCCTCACGTTAAGCGCCTGCTCCGGTTCGAACTCGAACATGCCGGGTATGGATATGGGCGGCAGCTCGATGAGCAGCGCAGCACCCACCGCTGGGGCGTCAGCGACTTTCAATACCGCGGATGTCACCTTCGCCCAGGACATGCTGCCTCACCACCAGCAGGCTGTTGCGATGAGCGACACGCTGCTGGCGAAGGGCAATGTCCCGGAGACGGTGTTGCAGCTCGCCAACACCATCAAATCGGAACAATCCCCAGAAATCGTCAAGTTGAACGGGTGGCTAACAGAATGGGGTGCGACCAGTGCCAGCACGCCCACCAGCACAGACATGTCCGGGATGAGCACACCTGGGAGCACAGCAATGTCGGGGATGAGTATGGGCACCGGGATGATGTCCCAAGATGACATGGACAAGCTTGCCGCGGCGACCGGGAACGATGCCGCGAAATTGTATTTGCAACAAATGATCGTGCATCACACCGGTGCGATCGATATGGCGAAGACGGAACTCACCGCCGGGCAGAACGCAGATGCGATGGCGCTTGCGCAAAGCATCGTCACCTCCCAGACAGCGGAGATCACCACGATGCAAACCATGCTCTAACCCTGACCCACCGCAGCGCCGGGCGGCCCCCACCCAAAACGGGACGGCTGCCCGGCCCCTCGCTTCGCAACCACACGCGACACGGCGGCTCCGCTTTTGAATCCATAGATGAGACACACGTTTTGACAGAACACCACAATCCGATCAGCCCGATACCAGCGACCCGACGGGCAGCACGCGAAGCGGAAAGTCAACAAGCCCCTCCTCTACAGGTAAGCCAGAATCCCACCCGAAGGCAGCTACGCGCCAGCAGGGACGCCAAGGAAGCAAGTGGCCAATCCATCGAAGACGAGCCGCTTCCCGAAGTGAGCCCCGGGCACGACCAGTCCCTGTTTTCGGGTCTTGCCCAGCCCTCCGAGCACCTCGTAGAGCCTGTGCCAGCGAGTAGAAATTCGGTAGAACGCCATTCCCCCCCTTCGCTGGAATCGCCACGACGTCAACCAGCTGAAAGGACAGCATTTGTCCGTGGCAATTTGATTCCCCGCCGGCTGCTGAGCGTGATAGCGATGGCATTCGCGGCGTTTCTCGCCATCGCGGTATCTATCCCCGCAGCCGCCGTGAACCAGCCGAGCTTCGACTGGTCCAGCACCCAACACATCGCCAGCGTCCCAGGTCAAACACTCACCGCCGCGGCCGGGTCGGCGGCCGCGGTCGGCAGAGACAGCTACACCGTCGCCCTCCCTCCGCCGCCCGACACGTGAGGTTTCGTAGCCGGAGGTGTTCGAGTCCGGCCACCCGCGGGCTGGTGG
>NZ_QYRT01000018.1 GCF_004923255.1 Subtercola vilae
CTCCACAACCCGTTCGATGAAATCCGTGTACGCCCACCGGCACCTCAGTTAACTGGCCCGCCACGAACCCGCATGACCCGCCCGCTAGCCGGTCGCCCACCGCACGGCGACGACGCACCGCCCCCACGACCCCGGTTACCCCCGTCTCGCCGTCGACCGGCACTCCGCGCTACGGCGAGTACGCTTCCGCCCCCGGCTCGACCTCCCCCACAGTTCCTGTCGCCGGTCAGCCTCAGCAACTCCCCGTCGCCGGGCAGCAGCCCCAGCAACTCCCCGTGACAGGCCAGCAGCCGCAGCAACCGAACTACGGCAACGGATCGTTCGGACAGCCCGCCGCCGGCCAGGTGCTCTACGGGGCAGACGGGCAGCCCATCGCGCCCGCGCTCAAGCCCGCCAGACGCCGGGGCAGCGTTGCCCTCGTAGCGGCATTGGCGATCGGGGCACTGATCGGCGGAGCATCCGGAGCCGGTATCAGCGTCTGGGCACTCAGCCACAATGGCTCGACGTCGACGAACCAGGCCTCGAGCCCCACCACCATCACCGTCAACAACCCGAACAGCGCCAACCTGATCACGGCCGTCGCCGCGAAGGCCTCACCTTCAGTGGTCACCATCGGCGTCACTGACGGCAGCACCACCTCTGGCACAGGTTCAGGCGTCATTCTCTCGGCCGACGGGTACATTCTCACGAATACCCATGTGGTCACCCTCGACGGCGCAACGGCGAACCCCACCATCTCGGTCACCGCGGCCGACGGCAAGATCTACGCCGCCAAGGTCGTGGGCACCGACCCGGTCGCCGACCTCGCCGTGGTCAAACTGCAGAACGCGTCGGGCCTCACCCCCATCGAGTTCGGTGACTCATCGACTCTCAATGTGGGCGACACAGCCATTGCCATCGGCGCACCGCTCGGCCTGTCAGGAACCGTCACCAACGGCATCGTCAGCGCGCTGAACCGCAGCATCACCGTCGCCTCGTCAGCCGCACCCAACACCTCGGGCGAGCAGGCCACCCCCGACCCCAGCAGCACGGGAAGCCCCTACGACTTCTGGAACTTCGACATTCCGGGCCAGGGCGGTACCCAGAGCCAGACGCCCACGACGGCCAGCAGCACCATCTCGTTGGCCGTCATCCAGACCGATGCCGCCATCAACCCCGGCAATTCGGGCGGTGCGCTGCTGGATGCCCAAGGCAAGCTCATCGGAATCAACGTCGCCATCGCGAGCGCAGGTTCGACGAGCAGCTCGAGTGGCCAGTCGGGCAGCATCGGAGTCGGCTTCTCCATTCCTGCCAACTTCGCCAAGCGCATTTCTGACGAGATCATCGCCACAGGCAAGGCCACGCACGGGCTGCTGGGCGCGTCAATCGCCCAGACAGCCGATGCCAATGCCTCAGTCGTCGGCGCCACTGTGGCCGACGTCACGAGCGGGGGAGCAGCCGCGGCAGCGGGCCTCGCGAAGGGCGACATCATCACCGCCTTCAATAACATCGCCGTGACCGACGCCACCGACCTCACGGCACAGGTGCGCGTACTGCCGGCAGGTGCCTCTGCGACCGTCACCTACCTGCGCGGCACCATGTCGACGACCGTCACTGTGACCCTCGGCCAGCTGGCCAATTAGGCAGCATCGCGGCGCGGCGAGCATCTGCGAACCCGCGTCGCGGCCTGCTGCTAGGCTCATCGTTGCAAATTCGCCGCGATGGGCAGGCCGGTGCGAACCCGGGCCCACGGGCGCACGACAGACAAGCAGACCCCATGACCGACCCCACGCCTGGCACGACGCCGTTGCCTCCCGTGACCGCCATTCTGGCGGTGCGAAACGACGTCGAGACGCTCGAACAGGCGGTGCAGAGCATCGTCGACCAGAATTACCCACTCGCAATCGACATCGTTGTCGCGGCCGCGCCGAGTACTGACGGCACTGCCGAACTGCTCACGTCTCTCTCCGCGGCGAACCCGCGCCTCACCGTGCTGCATACCACTTCGGTGTCGCAGGTGGTGGCTCTGAACGAAGCCATCGCCGCCGCCCGCAGCTCACTCATCATCAGGGTCGACCCGCGCGGCGCACTGCCCACCGACTACGCCGTGCGCGCCGTCGAGACCATGGTCAGAACCGATGCCGCGGCGTTGGTCGGCCGCGCCCGCCCTGTCGGGCAGACCCCTTTCGAACGTGCCGTCGCTTTCGGCTACCGCCACCGCCTCGGTCTTGCGGGTGACCCGCTCACGTCGGCGGCCGGAGAAGGCCCCTCGCACGTCGCCGCTGCCCATGTCATCCGCCGACGGTCGTTCATCGAGGTGGGTCTGTACGACGAAGAGATTCGCCACGGCCAGTCGTGGGAGCTCAACGCACGCCTCCGCGCGGCCGGCCAGACCATCTGGTTCACTCCCTCTCTCATGTACCGGTTCAGGCCGCCGTCGAAAGCCCTCGCGCTCACCCGGTCGCTCTTCGCAGAGGGGTTGTGGCGCGGCGAGTTCGCGCGTTCCTTCCCCGAATCACGTGAGTTGCGGTTCGCGCTGCCACCGGTTGTCGTGCTCGCCACGATTCTCGGCTTCATCCTCGGCGCGGGTGGGCTGTTCGGCGTCGTCGCCGGAGCCATCGGTGTTGCCTCAGTGATCTCGTTCGTGCTGTTCGCGTTGCTCATCGTTCCGGTCGCGTATGTGGTGAGTGTCATCGGATTGTCGATTGTGGTTGCCGCCCGCGAGACACTGCGGGTAGGGGTGTGGTTTCTGCTCGTGCTGCCGTTCATCCACTTCTGCTGGGGCTTCGGTTACCTCGCCGGGTATCTCAATATCGAAGGCGCCGCCGACACCGTGATCGTCGACTTCGACTGATCGGCGACGTTCGTTCACACCAGGCCACGGCCGGCCGAGCGGAACACGGTCGACCAGCTCTCACCCCCAGTGTCGGTGATGGTCACCGTGACGTTTCGCGGCCCGTCGTGACGTTCGACTCGCAGGCGTACGACCGGCTGTAGCGTCGAGTGAGTCTCACCGTCGATGCTCCACGAGACGATGGATGCACCGCTCGGCGATCGCGTGTCGTGCAGTTCGACCTGCGCTTCGTGCCACAGGGCTTCGGGCAGGCACCAGTGAAGCGAGACGGAGAACGGACGAAGAGCGATGAGAGGCATGAGGCATTAAAGCATCAGCCCCCGACACGGCAACCGCCGCCGCTAGAAGCTCACCCGCCACAGGTACTCTTCGCCGCTCGGCCTGAACCAACGCACGACCAGAACTGTTCGCCGCGCCAGATCGTGCCCGCGGATGAGAACCTCGGCCGCGCCACCGACATCGAGGCTCTGCGGGATGCTCACGTTCATCGCGCCCGAACCGAGCAGGCAGAAGGTGAGGCCCACGATGCGTTCGTGGCCCACGTTGACAAGCGCGTACACCGGAGCGCGTCGTCGGTCGACGCGCAGCGGCACGGCGTATGCCGTCTCGGGCATAGCGTCTTCTAGGCTCACGGCTCTCACCATGCCCGCCAGCATAGAGGTCGGGTCTGACGCGAGCGGGCGGGTTGGGAGTAGCGAGTACGCCCCCGGGAGAACTACTCGATATTCGCCGGCTGTGGAGGAGTGGTGTCTGAGCTGGAACTGGAGCCGCGGCCGGCGGCGGCCTCGGAGCCTGAGCCTGAGCGGGGCAACCTCAGCGTCGGCTCCAGTCCGGGCGGAAATTCGAGCGGTGCCGGCCCGAATGCTGCGCGCGCACTCTTCACGACCCGTCGCCCGAGCACATGATTGCCCGCACCACCGATGACGGCCCCGATGCCGAAGGGCATCAGACGGCCTACAGCGGTTGAGCCCGTCCACGCGAGAAAATGCTTCAGAAACGTCTTCTTCACTTGGTCGGCCACCGGCCCGACCGCGGCTTGCGGCAGGTTTCGCGTGAGCAGTGTGCCGAAGAACTGCGTGCGCGGAACCGCCGTGCCCACCGCCTGCTGCGTGAGCTGCTGCACCAGGTCTGCGCCGCCACTGCCCATGAGCAGTGTCATCACCAGGGCCCGAGCCCGGTCGGGGCTCTCGACCGCGATTCCGTGCACCTCGGTGATCGACTGCGCGAACAGGGCGCTCGCCTCGAGAAACCCGAGTGTCTCGACCCCGGTCAGTGCCAGCGAGGCTGCCGTACCGACGGCCGGAATAGCTGCTGTCGCGCCCACGGCGGCGCCGCCGGTCGTCACGGCAGCGAGATAGTGCCGCTCGAGTGCCGAGATCAGTTTGTCGGGCGATGCGCCGGGGTTGCGCTTACGCAGCCCCCTGATGTGTGCCAGAACCACCGGGCGATGGATGCTCAGCACCCGGTCGACGCCTCTGATTACCCGAGGGTTCAGCTCCGCCGGCTCGCTCTCGTCTGTCTTCTGCTTTCGTGCCATCAGTCTGCCCTCCAGAACGGCCTGTGAGCGGTCAATTGTACGTGCCGGGCTGCGGTAATCCGAGCGCATGACAGGGCTCAGCAAAGCCACCACGTGCTGTGATATACATGCTGGAGGCCAGGGGGCAAGGTCGGCAGTGGTTCGTTAGTATCTCTTCGGGGATTGATAGGTTTAGCCAGTGAGCTCAGAGTCAGAACTTCCCGGCGTCGAGGGCGAGACGGGCGTAGTGCGCCCGCCGGTTCGTCGGGCTCCTGCCCGCCCGAAAACCACCGGGGCGGCGTCTGCTGGGGCATCGTCTACCCGGGGATCGTCTGCTGGGGCGGCGTCGACCGCGAAGAAGACTCCTCCGAAACGAACGAGCACCGCGGCTCGGCCCGCTACGGAGAACACAGGCACTGCCGAAGGGGCAGCTCGCAAACCCGCTGCCGTTCGTAAGCCTGCTGCTGCCCGTCAGCCCGGTGCGGCTGGCACGTCGGCGTCGCGTACTCCTTCACCGCGCACTCCAGCGGTACGCACACCCTCAGCGAACACGTCCGAAGATCATGTCGAACTCGTCGAGCTGACTGAACCTCTTGATTCGACCGAACACGCCGCCTCAGCCGAATCAGTCGAGCTGGCCGAACCAATCGAGCTGGCCGAACCGATCGAGCAGCCAGCTGCACCGATCGACGTACTACCGGTCGCCGTCGAGTCGCGGCCCCTCATGCACGACCGGGCAACCCCGGCCGACCCCTTGGCCGCCCACGACACCGTTCTGGTACTCGACAACCTCGTCAAGCGCTTCGGTTCCACAACCGCTGTAGACGGCGTGAACCTCGAGGTACTGCGCGGTGGCTTCTACGGCATCGTCGGCCCGAACGGTGCGGGCAAGACCACCACTCTCTCAATGATCACCGGCCTGCTGCGACCCGACGAGGGCATCGTGAAGGTCAACGGCCGCGACGTCTGGAAAGACCCCGCCGCCGCCAAACGCAGTATCGGCGTGCTGCCCGACAAACTGCGTCTGTTCGACCGGCTCACCGGTCGGCAGCTGCTGCACTACGCGGGCTCGCTTCGCGGCCTCAACGGCAGAACCGTTCGGGAACGAAGCGAAGAACTCGCCGAGGCATTCGGGCTGCAGGATGCGCTCGGTCGCCTGGTCTCCGACTATTCCGCCGGCATGACGAAGAAGGTCGCGCTCGCGGCATCGATGATCCACTCGCCGCGCCTGCTGGTGCTCGACGAACCGTTCGAAGCCGTAGACCCCGTGTCAGCCGACACTGTCACCGATATTCTGCTGAAGTACGTCGCTCACGGCGGCACCGTTCTGCTCTCGAGCCACAGCATGGGCATGATCGAGCGCGTCTGCGACGGCGTTGCCATCATCGTGCACGGCGTTGTTCTCTCAAGCGGCACGGTTGACGCCGTGCGCAACGGCTCGACGCTCGAAGACCGGTTTCTCGAACTCGCGGGCAGCCACAAAGCAGTTGAAGGCATGGAGTGGTTGCTCAGCTCTTTAGACTGAGGCTCGCGTTCCTCGGCAATATTCTCACCGGCACCCCACGGCGCGTTCTCGGGGTCGTGGCCGGGCTGGTGGTGGCGTTCGTTCTCGTCGCCATCGTGTGCTCCCGCGTACTCGAGTTGCGTTCGGCGACCCCGATGGTCGCCCGCTCAGACCTCGTCGTCAGCGGGTCGATCATCGTGTTCGCGTTCGTCGTGGTTCCGCTCATCCTGCAGCGCACCGACGCTGTCGACCCACGGCGGTTCTCGCTCTTCGGAATCGCGCCCCGGCCCTTGGCGCTTGGCCTGGCGGTCAGCTCACTTGTGGCGTTGCCGGTGGTCGCACTGATTCTCTTTGCTCTGTCTAGCGTTGTCGCGTGGTCACGATCTCCCCTTGAAACGGTTTGCGCGGTCGTCGGAGGCGCGCTGGCTGTCGCCACGTGTGTTCTCGTGGGCCGGCTCTCGTCGGCGTTCGCGTCGCTGGTGCTGTCGACGCGGCGCGCGCGTGAGGTCGCCGGTGTCATCGGCGTGTTCGTTCTGGTGCTGCTTGCACCGGCCGTCGTACTCGCGCTCAGTCTGAACTGGGGCGGCGCCGCGGCATCGTGGAGCGAGAGCGTCTCATCGACCCTCGGGTACACCCCGCTCGGCGCTGCGTGGGCGCTGCCGGCCGCTGCCGCGATCGACGACCCGGGGGCTGCTTTTCTCTCGTTCGTCGTGGCGGTGCTGACGGTGGCAGTGCTCTGGTTGGCGTGGCGCACCTTGGTGTCGTTCATGGTCACGTCGACGCAGCGCGATGACCCGTCAGCAGAGCCCGCCGGGCTTGGGTGGTTCGGCCGGTTTCCGTCGACGCCAGCGGGGGCCATTGCGGCCCGAAGCCTGACGTACTGGTCTCGTGACCCGCGCTACTTCGTTCCGCTCATCATCGTTCCGATCGTGCCGATTCTGATGGCCATCCCGTTGCTGCTCGTCTCATTCCCGCCCACCTGGTACGCGCTCATCCCTCTGCCCGTCATGTGCCTCTTTCTCGGTTTCTCCGTACACAACGACGTGGCGCTCGACAATTCGGCGATCTGGCTGCACGTGGTCTCAGGCAAGCGCGGCATTGCCGACCGGGTGGGCCGCATGGCCCCCGTTCTGCTGCTGGGCCTGCCGCTGATCGGCATCGGGTCGGTGGTGACCGTGTTCCTGTCTGGTAATCATGCCGCCCTCCCCTCGGTTCTCGGGGCCAGCACGTGCCTGCTGTTCACCATCATGGGGCTTGGCTCGCTGATCTCAGCACGGTTCCCCTACGGCGCGACTCGCCCCGGTGACAGCCCCTTCACCCAGCCGCAGTCGATTGGCTCGACCTCGGCTATCGTGCAGGGTGTCGTTGTGCTCGGCACACTCGCCCTCTCGGCACCGAGCATCGTGTTCGCCATTCTGGCCGAGACCACCGCAGCCGACGATCTGCACTGGGCCTCGCTCGAATGGGGTGTGGGTGTCGGAGTGCTCGTGCTCGTGCTCGGCGCCCTCAGCGGCGGTGCCGTGTTCAACCGCCGTGGCCCTGAGCTGCTGCAAGCCTCTCTTCGGAGTTAGACTTTTTACATGAGTTTCTCGCCGCGTGCATCCATTTCAGACCCCGGCAGCATTCCCGACGGCGGCGGTACAGCAACGCTCGACCGTGAGATCGAAGAGCTGCTCACGACTGAGCAGATGGAGCCGGGTGACCACGAGCGATTCTCGCACTACGTGCAGAAAGAGAAGATTCTCGAATCGGCCATGACGGGCAAGCCCGTGAAGGCGCTCTGCGGCAAGAAGTGGATTCCGGGGCGCGACCCCGACAAATTTCCCGTCTGCCCGACCTGCAAGTCGATCTACGAACAGATGCAAGACGAGGGCTAGGCGCCTGCCACATACTCGGTGGGGATGACCGGCTCGCCTCCGCGCGCCAGCCGCAGCCCCTCTGCCGGCAGTTCGGCCACGGCCTTCGCTCGGTGTTCCCGCGCTGCCAGAACCCCGGCCGCGCCGGTGTAGCGCTCATCGATCACGCCTTCGGTGACGAAGGTGTGCAGCAGGTCGCGGGCATTCTCACTCGAGCGTGGGCCGGCGCCCCCGATGGCCGCCTCGACGTAGAGCACCTCGGCGGTAGCGACGCCGCGGGCATTCAGCCGTCGAACGGCGCGTTTCTTGCCGCCGATCGAGGTCTTCTCGGCGGATTTCTTCGCCACGGGCATCCATTCGCCGTCAACTGTTCGGTGCGCCACGAGCTTGTAGACCATTCCGGCCGCGACCGACCCCGAACCGGTGACCACCGAGGTGCCGACGCCGTACGAGTCGACCGGTGTCGCGGCCAGCGCGGCAATGGTGTACTCGTCGAGATCGTTCGTCACCGTGATCTTCGTGTGGTGGTTGCCGAGCGAATCGAGCTGAGCTCGCACCGATGCGACGAGTGCCGGCAGGTCACCCGAGTCGAGGCGCACGGCACCGAGTTCGGGCCCAGCGACCTCGACCGCGAGGGCGGTGCCGCGCTCGACGTCGTAGGTGTCGACGAGCAGAGTGGTGCCCGGCCCCATGGTGGCGACCTGTGAGCGGAACGCGTCTTCTTCGGTGTCGTGCAGCAGCGTGAAGGCATGCGCGGCGGTACCCATGGTGGGAATTCCCCACGATCGCCCGGCCTCGAGGTTCGAGGTCGCCGAGAAGCCGGCGATGAACGCCGCGCGGGCCGCAGCGACCGCAGACCGTTCGCCGGTGCGCCTCGACCCCATCTCGGCAAGCGGCCGGCCGCCGGCCGCAGAAACCATGCGGGCGGCCGCGCTCGCCACCGACGAGTCGTAGTTGAGCACGCTGAGAACGAGGGTCTCGAGAATGACGCCCTCGGCAAAACTTGCTTCGACGGTGAGGATGGGGGAGCCGGGAAAGTACAGCTCACCTTCGTGATATCCCGTGATCGTGCCAGTGAAACGGTAGTCGGCCAGCCACTCGAGGGTGCGTGCGCTGACCACGTCGTTTGCAGCAAGCCAGTCGAGCTCGTCGGGGCCGAACGTGACGTCACGGATGAGTTCGAGAACGCGGCCCGTGCCGGCCACGACGCCGTAACGGCGGTCGTGCGGCAGCGTACGAGCGAAGACCTCGAACAGGCAGCGGCGCTCGGCCGTACCGTCTCGAAGTGCGGCGTCGAGCATGGTCAGTTCGTAGCGATCGGTGAGAAGCGCGGTAGAAGTACTCACACTGTTGAGCCTAGCTGTCGCCCAGCAACCGCCTGACTGTCAGCTGCGCCGGCGAAGGGTGAGGGTAGGCTGGGGTGCTGTGAGCGACGCACCGATTGGCATTTTCGATTCCGGTGTCGGTGGGCTCACCGTGGCCCGCTCGATCAGAGACCAGCTGCCCCGTGAATCTCTGCTCTACGTCGGCGACACAGCACACTCACCGTACGGCCCGAAGCCCCTCGCCGATGTGCGCCGGTTCTCGCTCGCTGTGCTCGACGACCTGGTCGCCCAGGGCGTGAAGATGCTCGTCATCGCCTGCAATACGGCCTCTGCTGCGATGCTGCGCGACGCTCGCGAGCGGTACTCCGTGCCTGTCGTCGAGGTCATCCAGCCTGCCGTGCGCGCCGCCGTCACCGCTACGCGCACCAACCGGGTGGGGGTGATCGGTACCGTCGCCACCATCACGTCGCGCGCCTACAACGACGCCTTCGCGGCCGCCCCGCACCTCGAACTCTTCTCTGCCGCCTGCCCACGCTTCGTCGACTTCGTCGAGGCGGGCGACACCTCCAGCCCCGAGCTGCTCGAGCTGGCGGCCGAGTACCTCGAGCCGTTGAAGGCCGCCGCCGTCGACACGGTGGTGCTCGGATGCACGCACTATCCCTATCTCAAAGGCGCCATCAGCGTGGTCATGGGCGACTGCGTCACGCTGGTGTCGAGCGATACCGAGACCGCCAACGATGTGTATCGCGAACTGGTTCAGCAGGGCATCCAGCGCACCGCAAGCACACCGCCCACGTACCGCTACGAGGCCACCGGCGAGAGTGCAGCCGAATTTCTGCGCCTTGCCCGCCAACTGCTCGGGCCCCAGGTCTCGGCCGTCGACCTCGTCGAGACCGGCGCCATCTCACTGCCCTTCATTCGCTGACCACAGGAGACACCATGACTGACCCCACCCCTCAGCCCCTCGTTCGTAAAGACGGCCGTTCGGTCGATGACCTGCGCGAAGTCACCATCGAGCGCGGCTGGAGCGCCCAGGCCGAAGGTTCGGCTCTCATCTCGTTCGGCAACACGAAAGTGCTCTGCACCGCGTCGTTCACCAACGGCGTTCCGCGCTGGATGTCGGGCAAGGGTAAAGGCTGGGTGACCGCCGAGTACGCCATGCTGCCCCGCGCCACCAACAGCCGCACCGACCGCGAGTCGGTGAAGGGCAAAATCGGGGGCCGCACGCACGAGATCTCGCGCCTCATCGGGCGCTCGCTTCGTGCGGTGGTCGACATGAAGGCCCTGGGTGAGAACACCATCGTCATCGACTGCGACGTGCTGCAGGCCGACGGCGGCACCCGCACGGCAGCCATCACCGGTGCATACGTAGCCATGGTCGACGCCATCGAGTGGGCTCGCGGCAAGAAGTTCATCGGGCAGAAGGCCGTGCCTCTCATTGACAGCGTCTCGGCCATCTCGGTGGGCATCATCGACGGAACCCCCATGCTCGACCTCGCTTACGTCGAAGACGTGCGTGCCGAGACCGATATGAACGTCGTGGTCACCGGCCGCGGCCTGTTCGTCGAGGTGCAGGGCACCGCAGAGGGTGCTCCCTTCGACCGCACCGAGCTGAACTCGCTGCTCGACCTCGCCCTGGTCGGCACCGCTGAACTCTCCCGCCTGCAGCTTCTCTCGCTGGGTGAGACGGCGTGAGTGGCGAACGCATCCGCGTGGTACTCGCCACGCACAATCAGCACAAAGTAGACGAGTTCCAGAAGATCCTGGGCGCCCGGATGCCCGGCCTCGACATTGTGCGCTACGACGGCCCCGAACCGGTCGAAGACGGCACCACCTTCGCCGAGAATGCGCTCATCAAGGCGAAGGCCGCCGCGCTTCACACGGGGTTGCCTGCGCTCGCTGACGATTCAGGTCTGAGCGTCGACATTCTGGGCGGCGCACCCGGTATCTTCTCTGCCCGCTGGGCCGGGCACGGCAAGGGCGACAGGGCGAACCGCGACCTGTTGCTCGACCAGCTCGCCGACATTCACGACGAGCACCGTGAGGGCGCGTTCGTCTGTACGATCGCCCTCGTCGTACCCGAACGGGGTAAAGCGGCCGAGGCCGGCGAATTCGCTGTCGAAGAAGTGGCCAGCGGTTTCTGGCGTGGCATGGTCGTGCGCGAGGCACGGGGAGAACACGGGTTCGGGTACGATCCCGTCTTTCAACCTGCGGGCAGTGCGCTGACGGCAGCCGAACTGGCTCCGGCCGAGAAGAATGCGGTGAGCCACCGGGCGCTCGCGTTCGAGAATCTGTTGCCCATCCTCAGCCGCACGCTCGCGCTCTGACAGTTCGGGTGGGCCCGCGGCCCCCTAGAACCGACTGGCCCGAACGGCCGCGTGCTTGCTGAGAATGAGCGTCATTCCTATCTGGCGCCGCGCTCTGGCGGCCGAGGTCGCCGGTGCCTAGTCTGAGAGCAATGAACCAGGATGCCGCTTCGGCAGAACGAGGCCACGAGGCCGGGCACAGTCACGCCAGTAAGTCGACGAACCGAACCCGCCTGACCATCGCCATCGCGATCGTCAGTGTCGTTCTCCTTGTCGAGATCGGCGGTGCGGCGCTCAGCGGCTCGCTGGCGCTGCTGGCCGATGCCGGCCACATGCTCTCAGACCTGTTCGGCTTGGTCATTGCACTGCTCGCGTCAATTCTGGCGCTGCGGCCCGCCTCCGACCGGCACACGTTCGGCTTTCAACGGGCCGAGGTGCTGGCGGCGCTGGTGAACGGGCTGATTCTCGTCGGGGTCGCTGTCTTTGTGGCCATCGAAGGTGTGTCTCGCCTCCTGGCACCCGCATCCGACCAGGTGCAGGGTGCACCGATGCTCATCGTGGCGTCGATCGGGCTGGTAGCCAACATCGCCGCTCTACTGGTGCTGCGCGGGGGAGACACGAAGTCGTTCAACATGCGCGGTGCCTACCTCGAGGTGCTGGGTGACACGCTGGGGTCGATCGCGGTGATCATTGCGGGAATCCTGATTCTGACGATCGGTTTCGCGGCGGCCGACGCACTGGCGTCGCTCGCCATTGCCGTGATGATCGTGCCGCGCGCGGTGTCGCTTCTTCGCGATGTGGTGGGGGTGCTCATCCAGTCGGCGCCGAAAGACACCGATGTTGAGCAGATTCGGGCGCACCTGCTGGGCACTCCCGGTGTGCTCGAGGTGCACGACGTTCATGTGTGGGCCATCACTTCGGGCGAGCCGGTATTCTCGGCGCACATCGTTGTCTCGCCGGAGGTCTACGCCGATGGAGCGACCGGCGAACTGCTCGACCGCCTGTCAGAGTGCCTGACAGCCCACTTCGACGTCGAGCACTCTACTTTTCAGCTGGAACCGGCTGAACACGCGGGGCACGAGCACGACCAGCACCGCTGAGCGACATGTTGTTCGACACAAGCACCGCGGCGATGGGAAAGACCAAGACCGAAAGCGCCCCCGCGCCGATGATGCTCGCCTGCGTGGCGATGGTCATCTGACCGTTCGAGACCCCGATTTCGGTGAGTGCGACCAGCAGCGGTAGCGCTGTGGCGCTGAAGAAGGCGAGCTCGATGCGTTCGCGCAGCTCGAAGTCGCGCCGGTACCAGAACAGGGCGGGTGCTCCGCGGATGAGCAGCAGCGCGAAGAAGATGATCAGGGGCGCTGGGTTCGAAGCGATGGAGTCGACGTCGAGCGTCATACCGGAATAGGCGAAGAAGATGGGGATGAAGAACCCGTAGCCGACCGCCTCGAGCTTCACTTCAAGAACTTCGCTCGGTACCGGTGACCAGCGTTTCAGCAGCATTCCTGCGGCGAAGGCACCGAGAACGCTGTCGAAACCAAAACCGTTCGAAGAAAGAGTGCCATCGCGACGATGGGCGCCATTTCGCCCCCCGCGCCAGCCGCAAAGGCAAAGCGGCCGAACCGGGTGCCGAACATGCCGTTCTCTTTGAGAATGGGGATGAGGGTGCCGAGCGCAGTGGTGCTGAGCGCGATGGTCAGCACGTACGGCGACTCGATGATGCCCAGAGCATTCAGCGAGAACATCAGCACTCCCGCCACTGCCAGGCTCGCGACCCACGCGATGCTAGCCAACCGCCCCGCGCGCTCAGTTCAGCACCGAGGGCCCGATCGCCACGCCACCGGCCAGAAGCAGCGCCACCTGGGGAACGCGGATGGGACCTGGCAGCAGGTCGACGATCAGTGGTGCAGCGGCCCTCAGCAGAACAACGACGACGAGTGACGCGAAAGCTTCATTCACGTGGGGTCAGTCGGCTTTGCTTTCGCTGAGCGCGGCGGTGCGGCGGGCCTTGCGGGTCGAACGAATCGTGTGGAACACCGTGGGAATCAGGGTGAGAAGCACCACAGCGATCAGCACAACATCGATGTACTTCGCGGTGAAGTCGGCCACCGCCGGAATCTGGCCGAGCAGGTACCCGAGCATCGTCACGCCGCCGCCCCACGCGAGTGCGCCGATGGCGTTGTACAGGCTGTAGCGGCGGTAGTCCATCTTGCCGACACCGGCCGCGATGGGAGCGAAGGTGCGAACGATCGGCACGAAGCGAGCCACGATCACCGCCGCGCCGCCGAAGCGCTCGAAGAACGCGTTGGTGCGCTCGACATTCTTGATGCTGAAGAAGCCCGACTCCTTGCGTTCGAAGATGCGCGGGCCGGCTTTTCGGCCGATGAGGTAGCCCATCTCACCGCCGAGGAAGGCGGCGATGGCGATGGCCGGAGCCACGATGTAGATGGGAATCTGAATTCCCTGGCCGCTCGTCGTACCCGTGTACGTGAGCAGCCCGGTGAAGAAGAGCAGGGTGTCGCCCGGCAGGATGAAGCCCACCAGCAGGCCGGTCTCGGCGAAGATGATGAAGCAGATACCGAGAATGGCGAACGGGCCGAAGGCAGTGATGATGCCCTGCGGATCGAGAAAGGGAATCAGGGCCGCGTGAACAGGCGAGGCCTGAATCAACGCCGTGAGGCTGAAAGCTGTGTGCATTGGTGAAGCTCCAGTCGTTGGTGCCTGCGCTGCCAGCCGGTCGGGCAGACGCGCGTGCGGGAGAAGGGACTTGAACCCTCACGCTCGAAAGCACAGGTACCTAAAACCTGCGTGTATACCAATTTCACCACTCCCGCGAAGAACACCCTCAGTGTAATGGCTGGGTATCAGGGCTCGAGTGCGTTACTCAGGAGTTTTTCACCAAGCGGGGCACCCGGCCCACGTGCGGCAGGTAGCGCGGAATATAACGAATCAGGATGCCCGCCCCCGCGAACCCCAGAACGCCCATGATCGCCGCAGCCAGCGGCAGCGACGCCACGGCGACAACCCCCGCCACCAGAACCGGTGCCGCGGCCGTGCCCAGGTCGCCCGTGAACCGGAAGGCCCCGAGAAACGGAGCCGGGTCGGTCTTCGGTGCGAGGTCGGCTCCGAGCGTCATGATGATGCCGCTGCCGACCCCGTTCGACAAGCCCAAGAACACGGTGAGGGCGATGAACCAGCCCACGGCTCCGTCGAGGTTGTGGGTGAACGACAGGATCACGAAGCAGATGCCCATACCCACCATTGAGGGCACGACGCTCCACAGCCGACCGAACCTGTCCATGATCTGGCCGCTCGAATAGAACAGGGCAAAGTCGAGGGCGCCTCCGATGCCGATGATCAGCGCCGTCGAACTCTCGCTGAGCCCCAGGCTGACGGCCCAGAGTGGCAGCACGACGGTGCGGCTTGCCCGCAGCGCGCCAACCAGTGTCACACCGGTGCCCACGCGCACGAGCAGCGAGCGAAACTGCACGAGGGTAGCGAACAGCCCGACAGACTCCTCGCGCACGAAGGTCTCCCCAGCATCGGGCTTCGCGAGCTTCTCGGTGGGGTCGGGAATGATGAAGAGCAGAATGATGATCGCCACACCGCACACGCCCTGAATCCAGAACACAGACTGTGACACGCCGGTCAGCGCGATGACCCCGGCCCCGAGAAAGGGCCCCACGAACCAGCCGGCCCGAAAGGTGCCGCCGAGTGTCGACAGCGCTCTGGCCCGAAACGCTGCGGGCACGAAGGTGGTCATGAAGGCGTGTCTCGCCAGGGCGAACACGGCCGCAGCGAGACCCAGTAAGAAGATGCCCGTACCGAACAACAGATTGTTCGGCGCCAGAAGGCAGAGCACGATCGCCAGAATCGACAGGATGGCGGCGTAGATCATCGACCGTCGCTCGCCGATACGGCTGACCACCCACCCGCTCGGAATATCGCCGACCAGCTCGCCGATCATGGTCATGCCCGCGATGAACCCGGCCACCGCGAGGCTCGCACCGAGGTTGCTCGCAATTGCGGGGATGACGGGGATGATCGCTCCCTCGCCGATTGCGAACAACAGCGAAGGCAAAAGAGCGGGAAGAGCAATAGACCTGAACTGGAACGCCTGCTCTGTAGTACTCATCAGCTAAGCAGTTTACGCGGGTAGGCTGGGGGATCGTGTTAGAACTCGATCTCTCCGAGCAGATCACTGCTCTCCGCTCCACCTTCGGCGACATCCGTTCGGTGGTCGACGTCGACGGCCTGAAGGTGCAGATAGCCGACCTCAGCGAGCAGGCCGGTGTTCCCGATCTTTGGAACGACACCGAGAAGGCGCAGAAGGTCACCAGCGCGCTCTCGCACCGCCAGGCCGAACTCGCGAAGATCGAAAGCATCGACTCACGGCTCGACGATCTCGAGATCATGGTCGAGCTGGCCAACGACGAGTCCGACGAAGAGTCGGCGACCGAAGCGCAGGCCGAGCTCGTCAGTCTCACGAAGGTGCTCGGCGAGCTCGAAGTGCAGACCCTGCTGAACGGCGAATACGACCCTCGGGCAGCGGTGGTCACCATCCGGGCCGGCGCGGGCGGCGTCGACGCTGCAGACTTCGCAGAGATGCTCATGCGCATGTACCTGCGCTGGGCCGAGCAGCACGGGCATCCGACCACCGTGCTCGACACGAGCTACGCCGAAGAGGCGGGTATCAAGAGCGCCACATTCGAGATCGACTCGCCCTACGCCTTCGGCACGCTGTCGGTTGAAGCCGGCACCCACCGCCTGGTGCGAATGAGCCCCTTCAACTCGGCAGGCAAGCGCCAGACCAGTTTCGCAGCGGTCGAGGTCGTTCCCCTCATCGAGCAGACCGACGTGGTCGAGGTTCCCGAGAACGACATCCGCGTCGACGTCTTTCGCTCGTCGGGTCCCGGCGGCCAGTCGGTCAACACGACCGACTCCGCCGTGCGCATCACCCACCTGCCCACCGGCATCGTGGTGAGCTGCCAGAACGAGAAGAGCCAGATTCAGAACCGGGCGGCGGCCATGCGGGTGCTGCAGTCGCGGCTGCTGCTCCTGCAGCGCGAGCAGGAGAACGCCACGAAGAAAGAGCTGGCCGGGGTCATCACGGCGAGCTGGGGCGACCAGATGCGCAGCTACGTGCTCGCGCCGTACCAGATGGTCAAAGACCTCCGCACCGACTACGAAGTGGGCAACCCCTCGCACGTGTTCGACGGCGACATCGACGGTTTCATCTCCGCCGGCATCCGGTGGCGCAAACGCAAGCAAGACTGAACGTCGGCGCGTCGCTGCGGTGAATCACATGGCCCCTGTTTAGGCTGCAAAGGCCATGATTCGATTCGACCACGTCAGTAAAAAGTACAAGGGCACGGCCAAGCCGGCGCTCAACACCATCGACCTCGAGATACTGCGGGGCGAATTCGTGTTTCTCGTCGGCGCCTCGGGTTCGGGCAAATCGAGTTTTCTGAGGCTGGTGCTGAAAGAAGACCGGCCGACGAGCGGCAACATCCACGTGCTCGGGCAAGACCTCGGGTCTATCTCGTCGCGCAAGGTGCCCTACTTCAGGCGCAACCTCGGGGTCGTCTTTCAAGACTTCCGGCTGCTGCCCAACAAGAACGTCTTCGACAACGTGGCGTTCACGCTGCAGGTCATCGGCAAGTCGCGCGGGTTCATCCAAGAAGCGGTTCCGGATGTTCTGCAGATGGTCGGGCTGGCCGAGAAGGCCAATCGCCTGCCGCACGAACTCTCGGGTGGAGAGCAGCAGCGCGTGGCCATCGCCCGTGCGGTGGTCAACAAGCCGGCCATCCTGCTCGCCGACGAACCCACGGGCAACCTCGACCCGCTCACGAGCGCCGGCATCATGAACGTGCTCGATCGCATCAACGCGGGCGGCACCACCATCATCATGGCAACGCACGACAACGCCATCGTCGACCAGATGCAGCGTCGCGTCATCGAACTCGTCGGCGGCCAGATCATTCGAGACGACCGCCAGGGCGGCTACGGCATGACGGCCGCCATCGGCTTGCAAGACAGCGGCATGACGGCCGAGATCACCCGCCCCGACCCGCTCTCGCTCCGCATGCAGGCCACGGGGGCCATCGAGCGGCCCGTGCTGCCGGTGGCTGGCGAGCCTGCTGCTGCACCTGCTTCGACTTCGTCTGCCAACGCGGTCAACTCCTCTGCGGGTCGTGAGAGTGCCGCGGTCTCGACGGGTGGCACGCCCGTCATTCCGCAGCTGAACCGCAACACGTCGTCGGTGCCCGTGGTACCGGTCGTTCCGCGCGTGCCCACCACTTCGGTTCCGGTTCAGGTATCGACACAGACCGGTCAGATATCGACTCAGACTGGTCAGGTATCGACGCAGGCCGGCTCGCACTCACAGCCGCAGGTCGGCGAACCGCCGCACTTCTTTCCGCCCGCAGCGGCTGATGTACGGCAGGCCGATACCGGCCCTGTCGAACGACTGAGCACGGTAGCTCCGGCCGATGCCGCTGCGGCACCGAATCCCGTGAACACCGTGAACGGGGCGAACACCGCGCACCCCGACGGTGACCCCGACGATCTCACCACTGGCCAGCTGAGCCTGGCCGAAAAGCTCGGCCTGCGTGCTCCCGGTGCTAACCATGACCCCGCGGCTGACCAGAATGTAGGCCCCACCTCGTGAGATTTGCACTGATTCTCGGCGAGGTCGGCACCGGCCTCCGCCGCAACATGTCGATGGTGGTGTCGGTCGTTCTCGTGACCTTCATCTCGCTCACCTTCGTGGGCGCAGCGATTCTCCTGCAGATGCAGATCGGCCAGATGAAGAACTACTGGTACGACAAAGCCCAGGTCGCGGTGTACATGTGCACGGCGACCTCGAGCGATGCGAACTGCGCCAACGGCGAGGCCACACCCGACCAGGTGGCGGCAGTGGATGCCCAACTCAAGTCGCCCACGCTGGCCCCGTTCATCCAGCAGTACTACTTCGAAGACCACCAGCAGGCCTACGACCAGTTCCAGCAGCAGTTCGCCGGCAAAGACGTGGCGAAGTACGTCACTCCCGACCTGCTCAACGAGACCTACTGGGTCAACATGGTCGACCCCCAGCAGTCCGACGTTCTCGTCGAGAGCCTCTCGGGCCTCGCGGGCGTCGACAGCGTGGTCGACCAGCGCAGCTACCTCGAACAGATCTTCTCCATTCTGAACGCGGCGAGCTACACCGCCGTCGGAATTGCTGCGCTGATGCTCGTGGCCGCCGTGCTGCTGATCGCCACCACCATCCGCCTCTCGGCGTTCTCGAGGCGGCGTGAGATCGGCATCATGAGGCTCGTGGGGGCGTCGAACAGGTTCATTCAGACACCCTTCATACTCGAGGGCGTGATCGCCGCGCTCGTGGGATCGGTTCTGGCCGGGGTCACCATCTGGGCCATTGTGCACTTCTTCGTTCAGGGCTACCTGCAACAGCTGTTGCAGTTCACGAACTTCGTCACCGAGGGTGATGCGCTGTCGATCGTGGTGCCCGTGCTCATCGTGCTGGCAGCGCTACTGGCTGCGCTCTCGGCGAAGTTCGCCATCACCCGGTACCTGAAGGTGTAGTTGCCGGGCTTCGGCCCGGTAAGCTTGAAGGCTGCCGTCAACTGAGTGCGGCATCCATCGATCTGAGGAGTAATCGTGCCACGCGAACGCGGAGAAAAGGTCGTAGCGACCAACCGCAAGGCCCGCCACGACTACACCATTGAAGACACCTTCGAGGCTGGCCTCGTGCTGACCGGCACCGAGGTCAAGTCGTTGCGCGCCGGCCGGGCCTCGCTTGTCGACGGCTACGGCTACATCGACGGAGGAGAAGCGTGGCTCGACGCCGTGCACATCCCCGAGTTCAACCAGGGCAGTTGGAACAACCACCCCGTCAGGCGCAAGCGCAAGATGCTGCTGCACAAGCACGAGATTCTGAAGATTCACAACAAGGTCAAAGAGGGCGGCTACACCCTCGTGCCGTTGCGACTGTACTTCAGCGACGGCAAGGCAAAGGTCGAACTCGCCGTGGCCAAGGGCAAGCGCGAGTACGACAAACGCCAGACCCTGCGCGAGCGCACCGACAAGCGCGAGGCCGACCGGGCCATGGGAACGCACCGCAACCTCGGCGACTGACGCCGCTGGCCAGCTCTGCTCGGGCTGACCGCGCTGGCCGTGCTGGCCGTGCTGGCCGGGCCGACCGGCTCACGCCCGTCGGCTTCGCTTCATCGGGCGGCAGAATGGGTTCATGACCCACGAGTATCAGGCGGCAATCGTCGGCGGTGGCCCTGCGGGGTTGCAGGCGGCACTCACCCTCGGGCGGATGCATGTCGACACGGTCGTGTTCGACGATGCACGCTACCGCAATGCTTCATCGGTGCGAATGGGCAATGTGCTCGGGTGGCAGAAAGCAACGCCCGAGGCCCTGCGGTCGGCTGCGCACGCCGACCTCGCCACTTATCCCTGGGTGCGGGTGGTTCGCGAGCGAGTGGAGTCTGCTCGGTGGAACGGGCCGGGTCTGGTGCTTGCCGCAGCAGGCTCGCAGTGGCGGGTCGAACGTCTCCTGATCACCAGCGGCGTCGAAGACCACCTGCTGCCCATCCCGGGCCTCCGCGAGCTGTGGGGTGACGTTGTGCTCCCGTGCCCGTACTGCCACGGGCACGAGTTCGCGCCCGGCCCGATCGCGGTTATCTCCGATGGAAGTCACGCCGAGCACGTCAGCGGCCTGTTACGCGGGCTGTCGTCTGTCGTGCCAGTCTTCGCGCCGGGAGAGGTGGCGGCGGTCACCCGCTCGCCTTCGGGGGTGAGCATCGTGTTGCGCGGCGGCGGGGTCGTCGAGGCGGCGTGCGTGTTCATTCCGCCGAACGCCGCTCCGCGCTCCGCAATCGCCGACGATCTCAGCGTTCACTGCGGCCCCGGCGGTATCGCAGTTGACGCCCTCGGGCGCACCAGCCGAGCCGGTGTGTGGGCGGCGGGCGATGTCGCAGAGCGAGCTGATCTGAGAATCCCGGCCGCCGTCATCACCGCCATGGCGTCGGGGCTCACCGCGGCCGCTGACATCGCCGCTTCGGTCGCCACAGCCCGAGTCGAGCGCCTGTCAAGCTCAGAGCGCGAGTGACTGGCCCGTCATCGTTTCTGCTCGTGACCAGAGCACGCCCGCCGTGCGGATGTCGCGGGCACGGTTGCGAGCCTCGACAACGGTGGGTTCACCCTTCAGCTGGCGCCAGCCGTCGGGGCCCCAGTACTCGCCGCCCTCGGCGAGGGGGTCTGCGGCGGCCCGCACGATGGGCAGGGCGCCGGCGTCTTTGCCCTGCGCGAAAGGGCTGAGCGCGGTGCGACGCAGCGGGTCGTAGCGCCGGGCGTTGGCGATGCCGGGTCGTGACGCGCCGAGGCCGTCGAGAGCGAACCCGGGGTGCGCCACGAGGCTGCGCGTCGGCAGGCCGGCCGCGCGAAGGCGGCGGTCGAGCTCGAAGCCGAGCAGCATGACGGCGAGCTTCGAGCGGCCATACGCGCGAAAGCTGCGGTAGTCGTCTTCGCTCATCAGGTCGTTCAGATCGAGCTCGAAGAATTCGTGGCTGATGCTGCCGAGCGACACCACGCGGGAGCCCTCGGTGGCGGCCAGCGCGGGCATCAGCTGGGCGATGAGGGCGAAGTGGCCGAGAACGTTGGTGCCGAACATCTGCTCGAAGCCGTCATCGGTGTAGCCGAGATCTGACGACCCCAGAACGCCGGCGTTCGCGATGAGACCATCGATGGGGGAGTCGCCGAGCTGCCGGGCTGCTGCTGCCACCGATTCCAGGTTGGCGAGGTTCAGCTTGACCCAGCTCACGTCACCTCGCGGTGCGCGCGACAGAATCGACGCGATGGCAGAGGTGGCTTTCTGCTCGTTGCGCGCCGCGATGACCACCGACGCCCCGCGCCGGGCCAGAAATTCGCTCGCCCAGTAACCGAGGCCTGCGGTGCCCCCCGTGACGATGAAACGTTTGCCGACCAACGAGGGCAGCCGTGCCGGGGTCCAGTGCGTTGTGCTCATGTGATCGACATTATCCGAGCATGCAGAACGAAGGGGCCGAGCGGCGGGTGCTTGCGCGAACCGGGCACACTGTGCAGTGCAGGCGAAGTTCGGGCTATACTAGAGGGCTGCATCCGGTTGCCGGATGCTCGAACGAAGTCGGCTCGCCCGGCCTTCGTGTTCACAACTCAACAGCGTGCGATAGTGGCTCACCAGGGGGATGATCGGTTTCGACATTGCCTGAGTGAGTGTGAGAAGCGGGCCGAGAACGCACGGTTATCTCGTTAACGATCCGTGCAAATTATAAGTGCCGATAAAAACAGCACTGTTGCTGCTAAGTCGACTTTCGCCCTCGCGGCCTAAGTCTCTTCTTAGCTACATATAGCAACCGTCAGACTGGGAATGCTCTCTACCCAGACCCTGGCGTAATTTAGAGAGATTGCTCCGACTCTGAGTCTCAGGGTGTCGGAGGACATGCACTGAGGCTGGGCTTGTCGGATTAGGTGCCAGTGGCACATTCCGGAGCCGAGTAGAACGCTTTCACTGGCTACACCCGTAGAAGGCACATGACCACAGCAGTGGACGGGGGTTCAATTCCCCCCATCTCCACCACCGGCCACTGTCGCACGCTGTTCGAGTCGTTCCGGCTGTTCGAGTCGTTCTGGCTGTGTGGGCCGTTCCGGCTGTTGGCGTCACCAAAAGGGGCCCCCGCCGGCTCACCTCACGTTATCGCGAGTTCATGTCTATTGCGATAAACACTCAGTTTCAAGACTGCGTGATTCTGTCGTGGTGGTGAGTTTCCGGGCTGCCCGGGATGAGTTCGGGGCTCTGGTTGGGGGCCGCGAGAAAGTAACCCAGAAAGGTGACGCCCTCCGCGGTGGCGTCGAACCTATCGATCAGCACGTCGGCGGGCTCGTAGAACACGTCACCGGCGCGGAGGATGGTTTCTGCGCCTCCGTCGACCTGGAAGACGACCGAGCCCGATTCGACTGACCCGAAGACAGGCGTGTTGTGGTGGTGCGCACCCCCGGCAACGTTCGGCTGCAGGGTGATGCGGCGAATGTGCACGGCGCCGAGGGCACGGTTGTCGAGAGGTTGCTGGAGCAGGGTGAGTCGAACGATTGGTTCTGGCATGCTCTGATTCTGCCGGAGGGGAGCCCATCTCGCTTGATGCATCGTGCCGTTCGGCTACGCGGGTGGGGCGACCTCCATCGCGGTTGTGATGGTGCGGTAGTCGGCTTCGGGAATCGTGAACAGACCGCGCCGAAAAGGGAAGCCCCAGTGCGACGGGTCAGGGATGAACGACAGCTGAGACACCAGAGGTTTCGCGTCTACTCGACGGCACGGTTCGAAGCGCGCGGCGAGCCGCCAGGGGTGAAAGTCGTCGCTCACGATCGCTTGGTACGGCTCTTCGCCGATGATGATGGCGATCGCCGTGAACTGCTGAACGGGCGAGCCGCCGTGCAACGCGGTGCGAGGGGAGTAGAAGATCATGCCGTCACCCACCCGCGGGCGGCGAAGCCGGGTGTTGGCTCCGTGGTCGGCCTGTGTGAAGCCGCCGGCGGCAGCGCCCTCAACGTGGTCGAGGCTGACGGTGTTGATCCAGAACTGGCGCTCAGGCCCGGTCATGGAGGGTCACGTGGTAGCCGTCGGGGTCGGCGAAGGTGAAGGTGAGACCGAACGGTCCGTCGATCGGTGCCGCGACGATCGGGGTGTCGGCGGCGACCAGAGCGTCGTGGATGGCCTGGACTTCGGTGGCGTGCATCCAGAGCGCGATACCCTGGCCCGGCTGCGACAGCGCGTCGAGATCGACCCCGGGCAGTACGCCGCGAACGGCGAAGGCGACCGGTTTGGTGTCGAACACCACCGCGTGGGGCGGCCCGGCTTGACGAGTGAGCCCGAGAAACGTCTCGTAGAACTCCGCGGAGCGGTGCATGTCGCGCACCTGCAGTGAAATGAAGTCGGGGCCGGTCACGGGCATCAGATGTTCTCCTCTGGGTTGTGTCAGCTAACTGACACCGATGATTCTATGTCAGAATACTGACATGAGTCAAAGCGCCATCACTCCGGGCGGCACGTCGTCGAGCGACGCTGACCGCGGTGAAACGAACTCCGAAAGAGCCGGGCTCGACCTTGATGCGTCACTCGGGTATCTGCTCAAGCAGGCGGCAAGCGTGTTGCACACGGCGATGGATGCTGTACTGCGGCCGCTCGGAATGACAATCACCCACTACGCCTGCCTCGAGCTGCTCGCGCAGCGCCCCGGACTCTCGAACTCCGACCTCGCGCGCGGCACCTTCGTGACCCGCCAGTCGATGAACACCCTGCTGCGGGCAATGGAACGCGACGGTCTCGTGAGCAGGCCCGCCCAGCCGCCTGTTGGGCGCATCCTGCCCGCCGAGCTGACCGAGCTCGGCCACCGACAGCTCGCGACCGCCAGTGCTGCCGTGAAGACGGTCGAACTGCGCATGAGAAGCAAACTCGACGCCGAGCAGCAGAGCGAACTGCGGCACCACCTCAGAAGCAGTATCGACGCGCTGACAGAGTAGTGGGCGCGCGGGTTTCGCCTCGCGGCGGGCGCGTTTTCAGTGAAGGTAGTGAACCACGATGTTGATGATGTACAGAATCGCGGCGATATAACCGATGATCATGCCCGCGATGGCAATACCGCGGCCACGCACGGTGCCCTGCTTCACGTCGCGGAGCGCCCGCCGCGCCAGCAGCACGGCGAGAACGCCCAGGATTCCGAAGACGAACAGGGAGATGCAGGCTATCGCGACGCTGGCCACCGCCTGTTTGCTCAGCGGAATCTCCGACGACGACCCGCCGAAGGCGGGCGTGGCCGCGGGCATGTTTCGTCGTGGAGTCGGGAGCGGCGGCCGGTCATCCGGTGGGAGCTGGGGCAGGTCTGTCATCGGTCGGCTCTCTTCGCCGCGACATCGCGCGCCGAGATACTCACTCTATTCGCAGGTGAACGGGTCTGCGGCCATCGTGAACCGGCGCTATCGGGTCGGTCTGGGTTTCGCCGCAGGGTGGTACATATTCATCGTGGGTTTCGCCAAGCGCCTGGGGCGCGTAGCAAAAAACGGAATCGTCGGCCCTGGCTGAAGCCGCGCCAAATGGGGCGGCGGTTTGAACGAGGGCCGCCGATTGCGGGATACAGGCGCGCAGACCGGCGCCATTGCCCATCAGGAGGCAGGGTTCGAGAAGGTTCTGAAGGCACTCGTCGAGAGCGATGCGGCCACGATGAGCACCGTTTCTGCGCTCGAATCGTCGTTGGTTCTCGGCCCTGAGCGACGGGGCAACCATGCCGCCCGGCTCAATTCGGTGACGACGCGCCGGGGTTCTGCGAGCGGTTGTACCGGGCCTGGCCGATGAGCATCTGCAGGTACGCCACCCGGTTCAGGGTGTCGGCTCGCTGCACAGCGCTGTAGACCGGAATCTGCTCGGTGAATGACTGCTCGCCCGCCTGGATGTGCACGGCGATGTACCCGCTGACCCTGGTCTCTTTCGCCAGCAGGAAGAGCAGGCTGAGTAAGAAGAACCAGATGAAGACGATCACCATGACGATGGCCCACGCGGGGGTGTGGGTGGTTGTCGCGGTCTGGTCGTGTGACGTGACGTTGACGTCGGCGAGCGGCCAGCTGCCGGCGGGTGTGACGACCCAGTAGTCGGTGGCGTTGACGTTGCCGACGCCCACGAGAAACTGGGGAGTGGGGCCCGCCTGGAACGGTTGCAGAGTCATGGGGGGAGATTATCGCAATCGCCTCTCGCGTCACGTGACGAACGTCGCCTGCCGTACCCGAAGATGCACGAACCTGTCGCGAAACGTGCGCGTGATCTGGCCGTGTTAGTGTCGCGGCGAACGCGAACCACAGCGAACCACAGCGAACCACAGCGCACGAACGCGAACGAGAGCAACGGAGAGAACACGAATGCCCACGCCCGAATTGACCCGCGACTTTCTGTACGCTCTGCCGAAGTGCGAGCTGCACCTTCACCTCGAAGGCACCCTCGAGCCCGAACTGAAGCTCGAGCTGGCGGTGCGCAACGGTGTCGACATCGGCCAGAGCACCGTCGACGAGATCACGGCGACCTACCAGTTCGACTCGCTGGCAAGCTTTCTCGGCGTCTACTATCCGGCCATGAACGTGCTCGTCGCCGAGCAGGACTTCTACGACCTCGCCATGGCGTACTTCACGCGGGCGGCCGCGAACGGCGTGCGGCACGTCGAAGCGTTCTTCGACCCGCAGGCGCACACGTCGCGCGGGGTCGCGATCGACGACGTGATTCTGGGCTACTCCCGGGCGGCTCGGGATGCTGCGGGGCTCGGTGTCTCCGCAGCGCTCATCCTCTGCTTCCTCCGTGACTTCTCGGCCGAGAGCGCCCTCGCGACCCTGACAAGCGCTCTGCCGTTCGCGGAGCACCTTGTCGGCGTCGGACTCGACTCCGACGAACGCGACAACCCCCCGGCGAAGTTCGCCGAGGTGTTCGCTCTCGCCCGCGAGGCGGGGCTGAAGCTCACCATGCACTGCGACATCGACCAGGTGGGCAGTATCGAGAACATCCGGCAAGTGCTCGAAGACATCGGCGTCGACCGCATCGACCACGGAACGAACATCGTCGAGAACCCGGAGCTCGTGGCACTGGCTATCGAGCGGGGTGTGGGGTTCACGACGTGCCCGGTGTCGAACAGCTTCGTCTCGGCCGACATGAAGGCCGACGAAATCGTGTCTCTGCTGGCGCAGGGCGCGAAGGTCATGCTGAACTCTGACGACCCGGCCTACTTCGGCGCCTATGTTGCCGACAACTATGTGGCGTTGGTCGAGAAGGCGGGCCTGTCGCCCGACGACGTGGTTCGGTTGGCGAAGAACTCCTTCGAGGCGTCGTGGCTGTCGGCCGACGAGAAGCTGCGCTACCTGGCCGAGGTCGACGCTTTTGTGGCGGCGCGCTCGGTGTAGGCGCCGGGAGGGGTCGTGGCCGGGGAGGTGCGGCGGGAGCGACCGAATGCCAGCCAGTACCCGAGGGCCACGACGATGGCGACGACGGTGCCGAGCAGGGTCTCGACCGCGCGGTCTGTGATGAGGGCTGACGTCGAGACTGGATGTGCGAGGCTCACCATGATGAGCGCGAGTGGGGTGACGAACACGAGCGCGAACCCGTAGTTGCGCACCACGAAGAGTTCGGCGACGACCTGCAGTGCCGCGACGAGCCCGATGGCCCAGAGACCCGACGGCGCGAAGAGCAGCAGCACGGAGGCGAGCGCGAGGCCGGCGACGGTTCCGAGAAGGCGGTGTGCCCCGCGCGCGAACGAGTTGCCGAGGTCGATCGCCACGAGGGGCACGATCGCAGCGACCATCGACCAGTATGGATGCCCGATACCCAGCCCCGTCGAAAGCGAGCCTGCCAGGGCGGCGGCAACGGCGAACCGCGAAATGTGCCGCAGCTCGCCGGGTCGCCGAAGTGTAGCGACAATGGCGGAGCGCACCGCGGAGCCCGCCGACTCGCGGCTACTGTTCACCGCACTGGTAGCTCCCCAAGTTGAATTTCTGACCTGCCCGGCCCGCACGCGCCCGACCTGACCCACGAGCAGCGCGAAGAGCGCCGCGCCGGCGCTCACGGTGAAGGCCAGGGCGAACTCGTTCGGCCCGGCCGGCACCGAGGCCACCGAGCAGAGCCCGAAGACGGCGAACAGCGGCCCAGGAGGCGACAGCCGGGCGGCGTCGGAGACGAACGCTACAACCAAGGCCCACACGGCTGCAACGGCAACGACGGTGTACTCGGGGTTGGGTAGCACGGCGACAACGGCACCGAGCAGCACGCTCGACACCATGATGGCGGCGGCGATGCCCTGCATGCGCAGACGCGGGGCGTAGGCGGTGTTGCGGCCGTACACCGATGTGAACGCGCCGAATGCGGCAAAGATCGACCACTCGATGTGGCCGATCGAGTACAGCACGACGAGCGGAACCAGTACCGACATGCCTGCTCGCACAGCGACCCGGTGTGCGCCCGCGTGAGCGCCGAATTCGAATAGTGACTTCATCGAAAACTATTTTACTAGTAAAATACATTGTGTGGAACCATTGACGCATCAAACTGACCGCGAAGCCGAAGCCGAGTTGCCCGGAGCAGATTCGCCCGATCTTGGGCACCCTGGGCGTCCCAGGCATGCCGACGCCGTCGACGCGATTCGCTCGGAGTGGAGCGACGTACGCCCCGACCTCGACACCGACCCGATCGGTACCTTCGGCCGAGTGCTGCGCATCGCCCGGCACCTGGCGTTGCTGAGCGACGACCTTCTCGCGGGTATCGGCATCAGCCGGGGCGAGTTCGACGTTCTCTCGGCGGTTCGCCGGGCATCCGGAGCCCCTACGCCCTCCGATCTCGCCCGAACACTGTTGGCGTCGAACGCGTCGATCACGAAGCGGCTTGTTCAGCTTGAGCGTGCCGGTCTGGCTGAGCGCCGCCGCGACAGTCGTGACGGGCGGGTGAGCACCGTCTGGCTGACGGATGCCGGGCTCAGCCTGATCGATGACGCCATGCCCCCGCAGCTCGAGTTCGATCGTCGGCTCGGCTCGGTGCTCTCGCCCGCCCAGAACGCCGAGCTCGAGGCGTCGCTTCGCATTCTGCTGCTCGAGTGCGAGCGGCTGCGAGGCGAGAGGGAGAACTCGACGGATCAGGCCGTGCAGCTGCCGGCGACAACCTGACGAAGGGCTACCCCCGACGCGAGGTCGCGGTAGGGGCGAAGAAACTGGGGATCCGACCAGTCCCACACCCGTTCGGGCTGGGCGTCGACGAGGGCGGGGGTGACGTTCCAGCAGTCGGCCGCGCGCATCAGGCCGCCGGTGGCGTTCACGAACAGTCCCCAGGCGAGCACGAGCACGACCACGCCCGCCAGAACGCGTCGCGCCACGAGCCGCCGTTCGGGCGCGCGTGATGTCAGTGCCTTCTGACTCGACGGCTCCGGGCCCGCAGCCGGCTCGACCAGCGCGTCACGGCCTGCAGCACCCGTCGCGTCACTGCCCCCACCCGGCGCGGCACGCCGCCCCAGTAGCCCGATGGCCGGCAACGCGAGGTACACGATGAACGGCACCACGTCCATCAGCAGTCGCGGCCCATACGTGAACCCGCCCGTCGACCCGTAGAACGCGATCAGCACCACCTGCGCACCGATCGCGACCACCAGTACTGCGTCGAGACCCGTGAACTGCCGGCTCCGGATGCGCAGCCACACCCCGAGCCCAGCCAACAGCACCACGGGCACGAAGAACAGCAGCCCCCTCGATGGTGATACGAGGATGAGCGCAAAGCTCTCGAAGAACCCGTACACCGGCGGGTCGGTGAGCCGGGTCGGAACGTAGTAGTACGGCGGCACCAGCGTGCCGTACTGGTTCAGCGAGAAGAGCACGAACGGGGTGGCGGCGACGAGGGCGCCGAGGAGAACGAAGGGCGTGCGGGGTCGCTGGGTGACGAGCATCCAGAGCCCCACGAGAGCGGCGAAGATCAGGTTGGTGGGTCGGGCGGCGACGGCGGCCACGAGGACAACGCCCAGAAGCGCTGCCCACGCGGGTGCCCGCGAACCGGCTCGCTGCAGGCGCTGCAGCACCAGCAGGCTGAGCGCCAGCAGCAGCATCGACACCGTCTGCTGCCAGAGCGCCCGGGAGCCCACCGACCACGCGATCGTGCCGAACGCGAACGTCAGTGCCGCGATCAGTGCCGTACGCCGCGTGGCCCACGCGTACGGCAGGTTCAGCACCACCCGCCAGAGAACCAGTGTTGTCAGCGCGACGAGCAGACTGGCCGTCGGAACCTCGATGAACCCCACCAGCGACGGGCTCGCGATCGATAGGCCCGTCGGCGGGTGGCCGAGCGCCGCGGCGATGAGGTCGCCGGGCAGGGCGAGCAGCATGGGCGGCCAGGGGAAGAACGGTACGAGGTGCCCGCCGACCGGAAGCAGGTCGCCCTGGTAGGCGAGCCCGGTGACGAGGGGATACCCCTCGAGGTGCAGGTTGCCGTGCGTGAACAACTGCCAGGCAGCGATGGCCGACAGCCGCGAGTCACCGGTCTGAGGAGTGGGGCTCACCGACTGCACGACGAAGACGACCGCGAAGAGCAGAAACGGTGTCAGCCGCGTACGTCTCATGACATTCCCCCTGTGCCGCTGTACCGCTGTACCCCTGTGCCGTTTGCAGCTGTACCCCGTGCTCACGATGTTAGCGGGTGCCGCTGCTGGCCCATCGGCCGGTGTCGCGCCCTACGGGGTCTCGGCCTGGCACGCGCCCGAGCTCACGGGGGTGGATGCACCCGCCGCCGCAACGACCGGCGCGATCTCGTTCAGCGTGAGCGCATACCCCGTCTCTGTGTCTGACGTGGAGCGAGCGAACACCACGCCGCTCACGTTGCCCGCGGTGTCGAACAGCGGCCCGCCCGAGTTGCCCGGCAGCACGGTGCCCCGCAGCGAGTAGATCTCACGGGTGACGCTCTGCTGCCCGTAGATGTCGAGCCCGGTGGCCTGCACGGTCTGCCGAACCCGGGCGGTGGCCGTTGTATATGGGCCGTTCTCGGGGTACCCGGCCACCACGGCCGAGTCGGAGGCGGCGAGCTCGGTGCCGAGAGTCAGCGGCGTGACGCCCAGGCCTGATACGGCCAGCACAGCGAGGTCGCGTTCGGGGTCGTACACCACGAGTTTCGCCTGCTGCAGGCTGGTGGAGGCGCTGGTCTGAACGTAGATGTCGGTGCCGCCGGCCACGACGTGGGCATTGGTGATGACCCGGTCTTGGCTGACAACCCAGCCGCTGCCCTCAGAGTCAGAGCCGCAGTTGGGCGCCGAAGTGAGAATCTTCACAACGCCGGAGGAGGCCGACTTCACTGCTGCGGGCACCGACGACTCGGGTGCCTGGGCGCCCGCGATGATCTCGGCGCCGTCGGCGAAGACGGTGGGAAACCCGGCACTGCCCAGCGCCGCGTCGAGCGTGCCGAGTGCTGTGGTGGCGGGCACGGGCGCCATGGTGTTCAGCACCGAGACGACCCGTGAGGCGTTCACGAGCTGGGTGGCCTGCAGCTGCCCCGTGGTGAGCAGAAACCCGGCGGCGAGCCAGACTACGACCCCCCACGAGATGAGCCCCATGGCAGCGCCGCCCAGCGAGTCGATGCCGCGCACCACCTTGACCCGACCGATCGACCGCCTGATGAGCAGCGCAATCGTGCCGAGCACGGAGGAGGCGATGACAATGCAGAGCACGAACACCACGCCGGCGGCGATGGAGCGTTGCAGCGAACTGGTCCAGCCGAACTGCACGAGCCACGTCACCACGGCCGGTGCGGCCGCTGTGGCGAACCAGGCGCCGACAACGACGCCGAGCAGTGATGCCGCCATCACCACAGCGCCGCGGCCCCAGCCCGCCCAGACGGCGAGAAGGGCTGCGACGAGAAGCACGATATCGACGACGGGTTGCATAGACCTCCAATCTGGTCGATGAAGCTGAGCGAAGGCTGCGCCGAGACCCGCAGTCGAATCAGCGCGTCGAAATTCGACGCCGAAACACCCTGCTGAATCATGACGCCGCACCGCCGCCCGAAACATGCTGTCAATATGTTCGCGCTAGCGTATTGGCGTGACGACTATTGCAGACCAGAGCCGCCAGGGTTCCGAATCCAGCCGACGAGACATTCGAGATGAGGTTGACGAAGACCTCCGCGCCGACGTTCGGCTTCTCGGCAGCCTCCTCGGCCGCGTACTCACCGAATCGGGGGGAGAGGGCCTGCTCGACGATGTCGAGAAACTGCGCGCTCTCACCATTGACGCCTATGAGCGGGAGAACAACGCGTCGATCGAAGACGCCGAGGAGCTCGTCGACTCGTTCACGCCCGCCCGCGCCGAGCAGGTGGCCCGCGCGTTCACCTGCTATTTTCACCTCAGCAACCTCGCCGAAGAGCACCACCGGGTTCGTGTTCTGCGGGCACGGGATGCGGTGGGGGAGGCGGCCCCGGCCGACTCCCTTCCGGCCGCCATCGAACGCCTCGTGGCCGAAGTCGGCACCGACGAGACCGCTGAGCGCCTTCGGCGGCTGCGCTTTCACCCGGTTCTGACCGCCCACCCGACCGAAGCGCGTCGCCGCGCCGTCGCATCCGGTATTCGCCGCATCAGCGAGCTGCTCGGCGAGCGCGACGTGACCCAGCCCGGCACCAATGCCGCCGCCGAGAACGACCGCCGGCTGCTCGAGGAGATCGATGTGCTCTGGCGCACGTCGCCGCTTCGCACGACCCGGCCCACCCCGCTCGACGAGGTGCGCACGGCCATGAACATCTTCGACCAGACGCTGTTTCAGATCGTGCCCCGCGTGTACCGGCTGCTCGACGACTGGCTGCTCGGCAACGATGCCGGCGCGAAGCCGGTCGAGGCGCCCGCGTTCATGCGCCTCGGCAGCTGGATCGGCGCCGACCGCGACGGCAACCCATTCGTCACCGCCGCCGTCACGAAGACGGCGGCCGCCATCGCCTCAGAGCACATTCTGCTCGGGCTCGAGCACGCCGCCACCCGCATCGGGCGCACGCTCACGCTCGACTCGGCCGACACTCCACCGGATGCCCGTCTGCTCGCCCTCTGGGAACGCCAGCGCAACTTCGCGGGCGAGGTGACCGCCCAGATCGGCACCCGAGCGCCGAACGAACCGCACCGCCGCGTGCTGCTCGTCATCGCCGAGCGCATCACGGCGACGCGCCTGCGCAACGCTGACCTGGCATACGCCAAGCCAGAAGAGTTGCTCGACGACCTGCGCATCATTCAGGGGTCGCTGCGCTCTGCCGGCGCCATGCGCAGCGCGAACGGCGAACTGCAGAACCTCATCTGGCAGGTCGAGACGTTCGGGTTCCACCTCGCCGAGCTCGAAGTGCGCCAGCACTCGAAGGTGCACCGCCAGGCGCTCGCCGAGATTCGCTCCGGTGGCGAGCTGAGCGACATGACCACCGAGGTGCTCGACGTCTACCGCACGATCTCGTTTCTGCAGGAGCGGTACGGGCTGAACGTCTCGCGCCGCTACATCGTGTCGTTCACGCAGTCGTCGGCCGACCTCGCGAACGTCTACGCGCTGGCTGAGGCGGCGATGGGGTCAGCCGAGGCCGCGCCCATTCTTGACGCCGTGCCGCTGTTCGAGACCTTCGACGATCTGCAGGCGAGCACCACGATTCTGGCCGAGATGATCGAGCTTCCTGCCGTGAAGGCGCGGCTCGCAGCCACCGGGCGAAAGCTCGAGGTCATGCTCGGCTACTCCGACTCGTCGAAAGACGTCGGGCCGGTCTCCGCCACCCTCGCCCTCTACTCTGCGCAGTCGAAGATCGCCCAGTGGGCGCGCGACAACGACATCGAGCTGACGCTCTTCCACGGTCGCGGGGGAGCACTCGGTCGCGGCGGTGGCCCGGCCAACGAGGCCGTTCTCGCGCAGCCTCCGGGATCGGTCGAGGGCCGGTTCAAGCTCACCGAGCAGGGCGAGGTGATCTTCGCGCAGTACGGCGACAAGACCATTGCCGCTCGGCACATCGAGCAGATGGCCGCGGCCACACTGCTCGCCTCGAGCCCGGCGAACGAGGAGGAGAACCGCCAGGCGACCGACGACTTCGCTGCGGTGGCGTCGACGATGGACGTGCGCTCGCGCGAGCGTTTCTACGAACTGATCAAGAGCGACGGTTTCGCGCCGTGGTTCGCCGAGGTGACCCCGCTCGAAGAGGTCGGGCTTCTCGCACTCGGTTCCCGCCCCGCCCGCCGCGGTCTCTCGATCGAGTCGCTCGAAGACCTGCGCGCCATTCCGTGGGTGTTCGCCTGGACCCAGGCCCGCATCAACCTCACCGGCTGGTTCGGCCTCGGCTCGGCCCTGGCCGCTGTGGGCGACGAAGCGGTGCTTCGCGACGCGTACGCCCGCTGGCCGCTGTTCACCGCCATGATCAACAACGTCGAGATGTCGCTCGCCAAGACCGACGACCGTCTCGCGCAGCGCTACCTCGCGCTCGGCGACCGTGCCGATCTGGCCGAGCTGGTGCTCGACGAGATGCGTATCACGCGCGAGTGGGTGCAGCGCACGACGGGCCACTCCGAGCTGCTAGAGGGCAGGCCCGTGCTGCGGCGAGCCGTGCGCCTGCGGAGCCCGTACGTCGACGCGCTGTCGCTGCTGCAGCTTCGTGCGTTGAAGAGTGTGCGGGCATCCGGAAGCACCGACCCGGCCGACGCACCGCACCAACTGCTGCTGCTCGCGGTCAACGGGGTTGCCGCCGGCCTTCAGAACACCGGATGATCGGGGCGGGCGTTCGGGCCCCCGACTTCGGCTGGGGGCCCGGAGCCTGACACGCGCTGCGTGGTCTAGGGAATGAGCACGATCTTGCCGCGCGTGTGGTGCTTCTCGAGCTCGACGAACGCGGCACGAACCTCGTCGAGCGGGTAGGTGGCGGCGATCTCGACCAGCACGTCGCCCGCGGCCACGAGGCGGGCTATTTCGCCGAGGGCATCCGTTGTGCTGGCGGCTGAACTGCCTTCGGCCTTGGCTCCGATTCGGCCGGCGGCCTCGAACGCGATGATGGTGTCGATACGGTCGACTGCGATGCCGAGTTCAACGGCGAGGTCGAGGTACTCGGGGCCGTACGTGTCGATGAACGCGTCGATGCCGCCCGGTGCGAGGGCGCGGATGCGGTCGGCCAGGCCGTCGCCGTACGCCACGGGCGTGACGCCCCTGGCCTCGAGCCACCCGTGGTTGGCCTCGGAGGCGATGCCGATCACGGCGGCGCCCTTCAGCTTCGCGAGCTGCACTGCGAGCGAGCCCACGCCGCCGGCCGCTGCTGAGACCACGACGGTGTCGCCCCCGGCCAGCGATACGGCGCGCACGGCCGCGAAGGCGGTGACGCCGGCGACGAACAGCGAACCGGCGACCTCCCACGACAGCTCGGCCGGCTTCGGAATCAGTTGGTGCTCGGGCACCGTCACGTATTCGGCCTGGCTCGAACGCTTCTCGCTCCAGCCCATCACCTCGTCGCCGACCGCGAAGGCGTCGACGCCGGTGCCCACTGCCACCACGACGCCGGCGAAGTCGGTGCCCTCGCCCGAGGGGAAGGTGGCAGGGAACATTTGGTCGAGGTAGCCCTGGCGAATGGCGGCCTCGCCGGGGTTGATGCCGGCGGCGCGCACCTGTACGAGTACCTCGCCGGCCGCGGGGCGCGCGACGACGACAGGGCTGATGTGCAGCACGTCGACGCCGCCGTAGTTGTCGAGCTGAACGGCGCGGGCGGTGCTCGGCACGGCGGGTGCGGCCGAGGCGGCGATGGCGCTGTCGGAGATCGAAGGTGTCGAGCTGGCGGTGGGGGTTTCGTCGGTCATGGTTCGCTCCCGGTTGGTGGTGGGTGGTTGGTGCGTGGTGGTTGATGGGTGGTGGTTGGTGCGTGGTGCGTGTGTTGGGCCGGGTCGAGCCGTCAGCGGCGCATGATGTCGGCGATCAGTTCGCCGATCAGAACGGCGGTCGCCGCCGGCCCGCGCGTGGGCACGGTGGGCAGCATCGACGTGTCGGCTACCCGGAGGCCCGCCACGCCGCGCACGAGACCGTACTGGTCGAGAACGGCAGTGGGGTCGGAGGCCAGGCCGAACGCGGCGCTGCCCGACAGGTGCAGGGCGGTGCCGAGGTTCGCGAGCATCCATTCGTCGAGGCGGTCGTCGTCGCCGAGTCGTTCGTCGTCGAGTACGCTCAGCCGGTCGAACACCCCCTCGAAAGCGGCCGAACGCAGCAGCCCCACTGCGGTGCGCACCCCTTCGCGAAGCGCCGCCCTGTCTCCCGGAGTCGATAGGTAGTCGTAGTCGATGCTCGGGTTCACGTGCGGGTCGCGTGAGAGAAGGCCCAGCCGCCCGCGCGCCTCGCCGCTCTGCAGTGACACCAGAAGGGTGAGCGGCTCGTCGGCGGGCTCGCCCGTGAGCAGGTAGTGCGTAGGCTTTAGAAACGGCAGAATCTCGAGGTCGGCGCCGCCGCCGGTACCCGAGGTTCCCACGGCGTCGGTGGGTTCTGAGTCGCCCGCCGCGCAGAAGTTGAGGCACACCGCCAGCGATTGGTGGGCCGAATAGTCGACAACACCCTGCGCTGGCCACCAGTCGACCCCGATCTGCGGGTGATCGCTGAAGCCCTGACCGACCCCCGGCGCCTCACGCACCACCGCCACGCCCGCGGCCGCCAGCTCTGCTACCGGCCCGATGCCCGAGAGCATCAGCAGGTGCGGCGTCTTCACGCTTCCCGCCGACAGCACGATCTCGTCGGCGTAGAGCGTGCTGACCGCATTCTTGTGCTCGACCTCGACACCCACCGCACGGGGTTCGGATGCCCGGCCTGCCTGCTGCGCCTCGAACACCACCCGGCGCACGAACGTGTCACCCTGCACGGTGAGATTCGGCCTCGATCGCACGGGTTCGATGTAGGCCAGCCCCGTGTTCCAGCGCGTGGTACCCGACACGTTCATCGGTAGCGGGCCGCAGCCCGCGGCGCCCTGGTCGTTCTTGTCGGGCTCGGCGGAAAAGCCCGCCGCCAGCGTAGCGGCGGTGAATGCGACGACAACCGGTGAGTGCTGTGGTGGGCGACTCACGAGCATCGGCCCCGAGCCGCCGTGCACCGCGGTGTCGCCGAACTGCTGGTCTTCTTCGAGGCGGCGGTAGAGCGGCAGAACGCGCTCGAACGCCCACTCATCGTTGCCGCCGGCCGACCAGGCGTCGAAGTCGGCCCGGCGGGCCCGCACGAAGTAGCTGCCGTTGATGCTGGTGGAGCCGCCGAGAATGCGGCCGCGGGCGATGGTGTACGGCCGGTCTGCAGTGAGGTGAGCGTCGAACGACCAGTTTTCGAGGTGGCCGGGTACGGCCCCTCGCACGGTGTCGGCGTCGACAAGATCGGCCGGAAAATCGTGGGCAAACGGTACCGGACCGGCTTCGAGCAGCAGAACCTCACGCCAGGAGTCTTCGCTCAGCCTCGCGGCCAGAGCTGCGCCGCTGGCGCCCGCTCCCACCACGATCACGCGCGTCGGTCGGCCGCGCGCGCCCTCAGTCGGCGTGCCTGCCATCTCGGCCACCCGCATCCGGTACACCAACCGCATTCGCCGCGCCGCCCGCGTCGGACGCCCCACTCGCCGCGCGCGCAGTGCCAGCACCCGCACCCGCGCTGGCGCCAGCGAACGACAGCCGCACCATCTCGAACGCCGACGACAGCAGCGTCGGCAGATCGGCGTCGAGCTCTTTCAGCCACTGCTCGTATGCCGACAGCGACACCCCGAGCACGGCCCATGCGATGGCCTGCGGCTCGAGGCTGTCGCTCGGCACTCGCATGCGTTCGGCTGCGTAGTCGGCGACCACCTGGCGCCACGCCGCGTAGCGCAGCGTCGAGTGTGCCACGAGCGTCGGAACCGTGAGCAGCAGCTCCATGCGGCGCCGGTGGTAGGTGATCTCCGCCGGAGGCAACCGGTTGAACTCGATGACCGCCATGCAGAGGGCGTCGATCAACGGCAGTTCGGTCGGCAGCGACGCGAGAAACGCGCGCATCGAGGCGAGCTGGGTCTCGAAGTCGCCCCAGGGCAGGTCGTTCTTCGACGAGAAGTACCGAAAGAACGTGCGGCGGCCGATGCCTGCCGCCGAGGCGATGTCGTCGACCGTCGTGTTGTCAAAGCCGTGCTCGACGAACAGTGTGAGCGCGATATGGCTCAGTTCGGCCTGTGAGGTCGACGGTTGCCGGCCGAGACGTACTGTCGACATTCTCTGCCCCTTCCTGCTCGTCGCTCTTCCATTCGGCACTCGGTGCCATTAGCATCTTCTCATCACAGACATTCGCCAACGGGGGTGATGTCGAGCAAAAGGAGAATCCCTTGAGCACCAGTGAACGTGTCATTGTTTCAGAAGCCGCCGTTTCAGAAGCCGCCGTGACCGAAAGCGACGTGAACGGCGAGCAGCACTCGGTCGCAGAGCCTGTTTTCGAACACGATTCCCTCGTCGAAGAAGTCTCCATCGATGGCATGTGTGGCGTCTATTGATTCTTTCACTCGTGATTTCTCCCATCGTAAGCCGCTGAGATGGTCACGCTCGATCTCGACACCGCATGGGATCTGCATCCCCAGGTGTCGGTGAGACCCGAGCCGTTCGGTGCCCTGCTCTACCACTTCGGCACCCGAAAGCTCTCGTTCCTGAAAGACCGCACCCTGCTGAGCGTCGTGCAGTCGCTCTCTGCTGCTCCCAGCGCCCGCGACGCGTGCACCGGCGCCGGTATCAGTGCAGCCGACCTGCCCCGCTACCAGCAGGCCCTCGGCACCCTCCTTGCTTCGTCAATGCTCGTCGAGAGGGCATCGTGACCATTCTTGAATCCCGACCGAATGCCCGTTCTGCCTTCGGCGCTCCCGCCGGCACCGCGGCCGCACCGCCGAAGCCTGGCCGTCTCGTCGACCTGTTCGAATACGGCCTCGACTCACCCATCTGCCTGACCTGGGAGCTGACCTACGCCTGCAACCTCTCGTGTGTGCACTGCCTGTCGAGTTCGGGCCGCCGCGACCCGCGCGAGCTGACCACCGACGAGTGCAAGGCCGTCATTGACGAGCTCGAACGTATGCAGGTGTTCTACGTGAACATCGGCGGCGGCGAGCCCACGGTTCGCCCCGACTTCTGGGAGCTCGTCGACTACGCCTCCGAACACCATGTCGGCGTCAAGTTCTCGACGAACGGCGTGAAGATCACTCCCGAGGTCGCCCAGCGGCTGGTCGACAGCGACTACGTCGACGTGCAGATCTCGCTCGACGGAGCCACTGCCGAAGTCAACGACCACGTGCGCGGCCCGGGGTCGTACGACACGGCCATGCGGGCCATGCAGAACCTGTTCGACGCGGGGTTCGAAAACTTCAAGATCTCGGTGGTCTGCACCCGCCAGAACCTGCCGCAGCTCGACGAGTTCAAGGCCATCGCCGACAAATACAAAGCGCAGTTGCGACTGACCCGGCTGCGGCCATCCGGTCGCGGCGCCGATGTGTGGGAAGAACTGCACCCCCTGGCGAGCCAGCAGCGGGGCCTCTACGACTGGCTGGTCGCGCACGGCGACAACGTGCTCACGGGCGATTCGTTCTTTCACCTCTCGGCGTACGGTGAGGCTCTTCCCGGCCTGAACCTCTGCGGCGCGGGCCGCGTTGTGTGCCTCATCGACCCCGTCGGCGACGTGTATGCCTGCCCTTTCGCGATTCACGACGACTTTCTCGCCGGCAATGTGCGCTCGGAGGGCGGCTTTCAGCAGGTCTGGCGGCACTCCGACCTCTTTCAGAAGCTCCGCACCCCGCAGACCGGCGGCGCCTGCACCTCGTGCGGGTTCTTCGACACCTGCCGCGGGGGCTGCATGGCAGCGAAGTTCTTCACCGGCCTGCCGCTCGACGGGCCCGACCCCGAATGCGTGCGCGGCTTCGGCGAAGACGCGCTCACGAAACGCAAAGAGGTCGACTCCATTCCGAAGCCCGACGGCGATCACTCGCACCGCATTCCGCGAGAGCCCCGAAGCGCGGGTTCGCGCCCGGTGAGCCTCACCCTGTCGCTGCGCCGGCCCGAATCCCCACCCGTCAGCGCGTGCGAAGACAATCCGCTGGCGGGTTTTCGGCCCTGATCCGAGCGCCGCGTGGCACAAGCTTCGGGCAGCAGACGTCTGCCCGTCGTAAAGAAATGCGAGAGAAGGTGCACGCAATGGGGCGTGTAGAAGGAAAAGTAGCGTTTGTCTCCGGGGCCGCCCGGGGTCAGGGTCGAAGCCACGCATTGCGGCTCGCCCAAGAGGGTGCCGACATCATCGCGGTCGACATCTGTGGCCAGATCGGCAGTGTTCCGTACGCCATGTCGACTCCGGATGACCTTGCCGAGACCATTCGCCAGATCGAAGCCCTCGACCGGCGAATCGTGGCCACGCAGGCCGATGTTCGTGACTTCGGCGCGGTCAAAGCAGCCGTCGACAAGGGAGTGGCTGAGCTCGGCCGCCTCGACATCGTCAGTGCCAACGCCGGAATCTTCAGCTTCGGCACCATGGAAGAACTCTCTGACGAGCTGTTCGACGACATGATCGCGGTCAACCTCACGGGAGTGTGGAAGACGGTGAAGGCGGCGATCCCGCACATCAAGGCCGGGGGCAGGGGAGGCTCGATCATCCTGACCAGTTCGACGGCCGGGCTCGAGGCCATACCGAACATCGGCCACTACGTTGCGGCCAAGCACGGGGTGGTGGGGCTCATGCGCACCCTTGCGCTCGAGTTGGCGCCCGACTTCATCAGGGTCAACTCGGTGCACCCGACCTCGGTGAACACCGACATGATTCAGAACGCGGCGACCTATGAGTTGTTCGCACCCGACTTGGCGCCCGAAGAGCGCACGGCCGAAGTGCTGGCGCCACGGTTTCAGACCATGAACACCCTGCCCATTCCGTGGGTCGAGCCGGTCGACATCTCGAACGCGGTGCTCTGGCTCGCCTCAGACGAGTCGCGCTACGTCACCGGAATCACTCTGCCCGTCGACGCCGGAGAACTGCTGAAGTGAGTCTCGTCAGAGACACGCGGGCGAGGGTCGCCTCGCACCTCGTCGGCCGCGAACGTGAGCTCGAACTCACGCTCGCGGCCGTCGCGGCCGGGCGCGACATCGTGCTCGAGGGGCCGCCCGGTACGAGTAAGACCACCATGCTGAAGGCGATCACCTCGGAGTGGGGCATTCCGCTGCTGTTCGTCGAGGGCAACGCCGATTTGACCCCCGCGAAGCTCGTGGGGCACCACAACCCGGCCCGCGTGCTGCGGGAAGACTACAGCGCCGACAACTTCGTGCCCGGCCCGTTGGTCGAGGCGATGCGCGATGGTGGGTTTCTCTACATCGAGGAGTTCAACCGCGCCCCCGAAGACACCCTGAACACCCTCCTCACCGCCATGGCCGACCGCTCGATCTCCATTCCACGCGTGGGTACCATCGTGGCAGCCCCCACCTTCCGGGTGATCGCCTCGATGAACCCCTACGACAACGTGGGTACCACGCGCCTCTCTACGAGTGTGCACGACCGGCTGAACAGGCTGGCCGTCGACTACCAAGACGCCGCAGCCGAACGCGGAATCGTGTCGCTGCGAACGGTGACTGCGCGCAACGAGGGCACCGGGCTCGGTTCGAGGCTCATCGCCGACGCGGTGGCTGTGACGAGGGCAACACGCGGGCATCCGGATGTTCGGCAGGGTTCGAGTGTTCGCGGAGCCATCGACTGTGTTCTCGTGGCGCTGCAGCTCGGCGAACTGCGTGGCATCGATGCTGCTGGCGCTGGCGGGAATGCGCGGGGCGGCGATGTCGACGCCGAGCAGGCCTACCGCGAACTCGTCTACGACGCCATGGTCGTGTCGCTCTCAGGGCGAATCCACCTCGACGAAGCCATCGAGGCGACACCCGAACAGGTGCTGCGGGAGATCTGGGAAGACCACTTCATTCTCGAGCCGGCGGCCGCCGCGCCCGGCTGAAGGGAGATCGAGGCCGAATCACCGCTCAGCCGAAAAGCTGACCGGCGAACGACCACAGCGCTGCGGCCACTGCGCCGCAAGCCCAAGCAGCTCACCGAAGACCCCACGGTGTTCGACGCGGGTGCCGGCAGCAATGCAATGGTGCTGCGCGCCCAGGGGGCCGCGAAGACTGCTTCGTCGAGCACGACGCGCGGCAGGGCGGCCCCGGGCTTCACCGACGAAGAGGGCACGCTCGTCGCCGCCGAGATCGGCGAGACGCCCGTCGACCAGCTCGTGCGCGCCCGTGCCCAGCAGATCGCCACGCGACTCGCGGTACCCCGGCCGCGCAGCGATTCGGCCGCGCATCGTGGCTCAGGAACCCTCGCGAGCATGCCCTATCGTGGCGGGTCAGACGAGATCGACCTCGACCGCACCATCGAAATGCTGGCCGAGCGGCCGGTGCCCGAAGACGAAGACATCATCGTGCGCGACCGCATCAGAACGAGGCGTTCTGTCGTGCTGGCGGTCGATGTGTCGGGGTCGATGAAAGGCGAGCGGGTGCAGACGGCCGCGGCAACTGTCGGCGCGCTCGCCGCTGAGCTGCAGCACGACGCGCTCGCGGTGATCGCCTTCTGGTCTGACGCGGCCATTGTGTTGAACCTCGGCCACGAGATCAAGCCGCTCGAGTTGCTCGACTCGATACTGCGGCTGCCCGCGCGTGGGCTCACGAACGTAGCGTTTCCGCTTGAGCTCGCGGCGCGCCAGCTCGCGCGGATTCCGGCACGGGATGCCCGCGTGGTGCTGCTCTCCGACTGCGTACACAACGCCGGGCCAGACCCCCGCTTGTTCGCGGGGCGGCTGCCCCGTCTCGATGTGCTCATCGACACCAGCGGTGAGCACGACGCCGAGCTCGGCCGCGAACTCGCCGCCCTCGGGCGGGGCCGCGCCCGCCTCGTGAAGACCCACCGCGACGTCGCGCCGGCGCTGAGCAGTATATTCAGCACGTGAGCACCAAACCAGGGGTGGGTATCGTGCCGCCAGTCGGCCCAGCGCCGGTGCATTCGGAGAAGGTGAACAGCGGCAGTGCATCGGCGAATCTCGCCCCGGCTGATCTGGCCGGCGCGGTCTCGCCGGCGGTCAATCGCGGCTCGCTCGTTCTCGTGCCCCTGGGGTCGACAGAGCAGCACGGCCCGCACCTGCCCCTCAGTACCGACAGCATCATCGCCACGAGGGTCGCGCACGCTGTGGCGCATTCGCTGTCGGCGGCGGCAGCCACCGCGGTGGTCGTGGCGCCGACTCTGCACTTCGGTTCGAGCGGCGAGCACCAGTCGTTCGCCGGAACCGTCTCGATCGGCACGGATGCCCTGCGGTTCGTACTCGTCGAACTGGTGCGCTCGCTGTCGACGTGGGCCGGCCGCGTGGTGTTCGTGAATGGCCACGGCGGCAACGTCGCCGCACTCGTGGGCGCGGTGGTGCAACTGCGATCCGAAGGGCACGACGTGGCCTGGCTGCCCTGTGCGACAGCTCTGCCGGCGCCCGGCACCGACACCCACGCGGGCCGTGTTGAGACGTCACTCCTGCTGCACCTCGCACCCGAACTCGTTCACCTCGACCGTGCGGAGGCCGGTGTGACTCTGCCGCTCGCCAGCATCATGGCCGCGCTCGCCGTCGGGGGAGTGGCGGCCGTGTCGCCCAACGGCATTCTGGGTGACCCCGCTGGTGCCGACGCGGCTGAGGGCGCGCGGCTGTTCGCAGCGATCGTAGCGACCGCTCACGATCTGATCGACCGCGCAACACCCACAAACCGGGGTCGCCTTGAGTGACGCCGTGACCGACTCGCATGACCAGAACGGTGGCGAGGGCATCCGGCCCCCGGCGAGTCGGTTGCCGAACGGGTTCGTAGTGCGGCTGAACCGGTTGGTGCGGGTGCGCGATGGTGGGCGAACGCTGGTGGGCGGGGCGCCCACGCGGGTGCTCTACCTCACGTCGGTGGCTCGGCGACTCTTGGCCGGTGATGCGCTCACCGTCGTTGACGACACGACGCGCGCCCTCGCCGATCGACTGCTCGAAACGGGGATGGCCGACCCTGTGGTGGGCAGCCTGGCGCCGGCCGATGAGGAGCAGCTGACATATGTGGTGCCTGCACACGAGCGAGCCGATGCGCTCGGGCGGCTGCTGGGCAGCATTCCGGCGGGCAGCAGGGTGATTGTGGTCGACGACTGCTCCGAGCATCCGGAGCCCGTGCGGGCTGTTGCCGAAGAGCACGGAGCAACACTGGTGCGACTCGAGGTCAATGTGGGGCCCGGCGGGGCGCGCAATGCGGGGCTCGCCGCCGTCACGACCCCGTTCGTGGCCTTTGTCGACTCGGATATCGTGCTCGAGCCGGGTGCGATCAAGACCCTGCTGAGGCACTTCGCCGACCCCCGCGTTGCGTTGGCCTCGCCGCGTGTGCTGGCGCTCGAGGCGGCAGAACCCGGCACTGGGTGGATCGCACGGTATGAAGAGGCTCGCTCCTCGCTTGACTTGGGCGTGCACGCGGGCATTGTGCGGCCTCGAGCTCCTGTGTCGTGGGTTCCGAGTGCGTGCCTGGTGGCCCGGGTCGACGCACTCGGCGGCGGGTTCAGCGACGGGCTGCGGGTGGGTGAAGATGTCGACCTCGTCTGGCGTCTGGCCGAGCGGGGTTGGCGCATCCGGTACGAGCCGGCGGCCGAAGTGCGGCACGAGCATCGGGTGACGCTGGGCGACTGGATGCTCCGCAAGGCCGTCTACGGAACCGGATCACTCGAGCTCGGCCGGCGTCACCCCCGCGACATCGCGCCGGTGATTCTGGCGCCCTGGAGCGCTCTGCTCGTCGTCGCGGTCGTTGCCCAGCGCCGCTGGTCGCTGCCGGCCGCACTCGTACTGATGGGGTTCACGGCGGTTCGGATCGCAGAGAAGGTGACGAAGAGCGATCACCCCTACCGGCTCGCCGGCACTCTGACCGTGACGGGTTCGCTCGCGGCGCTGACTCAGGCAATGGCGCTGCTGCTGCGGCACTGGTGGCCGGTGACGGTGCTGGCGGGGGTGCTCTCACCGCGGGTGCGCCGCGCGGCAGCAGTGGCGGCCGTCATCGATGTGGTGATCGAGTACCGGCGCACTGTGCTGGCCGCGCCGCCCCTGTCAGGAGCCCAGAGCCGGTTGCTCGACCCGGTTCGGTTCGGCATTGCGCGCAGGCTCGACGATCTGGCGTACGGGGCCGGAGTGTGGTTCAGCGCGCTCCGCGGCCGGTCGCTGGGCGCGCTGCTGCCCGACCTCCGCCGCCGTCGGGAACAGTGAGCGGCCGGCGCGGGGTGACCGGCGCGGAGTGGCCAGCGCGCGGTGACCGGCGCGGGCGACAGGCGCTTCGTAGCCCTGCGACTCAGCCGGCGAGAAGCTGCGGGGCGGCCTCGAGCTCGTCGATCTGCAGAAGGCCGAGGCCGAGCAGTGTCTGGCGCAGCTCGAGCCGATTGTGAACGCGGTGGCCGGCTGCGCTGAAGTGGCTGCGAAGCCGGGCGAGGTGCGACCGAACGGTCTGCGAGCTGATGTGCAGCATCGCAGCCACGTCGTCGACGCTCCAGTCGTTCTCCGACAGGTAGAGCGCTACTATCTCGCGTTCGCGTGGGCTCACGCGGGGAGTAGACGGTGTGGGCCGTTCGAACAACCCCCGCGCATCCGGTGACACGTACGCCTGCCCGGTGAAGGCCTGGTCGATCGCTCGAAGCAACTCGGTGAGGCCTTCGGTGACCGAGACGAACACGTCGACGCCGGCGAGGCGCAGGTCGTCGATGTGGGTGATCGAGGTCTTGTCGACCAACGCGATGATGGTGCTGGCGTGGCCCACCAGGGCTGCAAACTCGGCCGAGAGCGGGCACGAACTCAGCACCGTGCCGCCCAGAACCGCGACATCGGACTTCGGGCTGACCGGATTCACCGGGCCGATCCGCAGCACGAGGCCCGGGTACGTATACCGCGCAACAGCCGTGATGCCCTCGACCAGTATCGAACGATCGTCGAGAACGCACAGAGAACGATTCGAATTCACAGCCAGACTCCCCACCCCGCAGGTGAACTTCTGCGGGTGCTCGGCTCGCATGCGGTTGGCTAAAGTGTCAGCGCGTGGCGGGCCTACTGGAGGGCAGTGAGAGAGCTTCGTCGCATTCTGTCGCAAACGTGACGCACGGGGTAACCTGTACCCACTGGGTTCGCAGGCCCATTGTTCGAACGTGGGGTGAGAACAAGGGAGCAGCACATGGGTTTTACTGAAACTTCGGCGTGGTCGTGGCAGGGCGTCGACGGCTTGCGTTCTGGGCCGAACAACATCGTGCCCGAAAACGCGCAGACGTATCGTTCAGAGGGGCGCCGCTGGAATTTTGCCGACGTCGCCGTCTCTGACGTGGCGCAGACGCCCGCGAGAGTCACCCCCTCGAGCGACGAGCCGGAGCAGCACGACTACATCAGCGTGGTATTCGTGCGAAATGGGCGGTACGACCTGTTCGACAGGGGTGAGCGGCTGCACTTCGACTCCGGCGAGGTCGGCTTCATGCGCGGCTGGAACGCGGTCACCGGCGAGAACCCCGTGCTCTCCCGGGTGGCCATGGTCACCCTGCACCGCGAGCGTCTTGCCAACCAAGGAGTGCAGGTTCAGGGTCAGCTGGGCGGTTTCAGGATCGGCGCGCGGCTGCGGGGCCCCTCCCTGTCGTTCGTGCTCGCGTTGATGCACGAGGTGAATGCTCCGGTCACGGCCTGCACCGAGACAGCTGAATCCCCCACCTCCACAGTGCTGACGCAGCTGATGGCCGGGCTGTTTCTCGAAGACGCCGGCTATCGCATGGATTCGGCACTGCTCACCTCGGGGCTGAAGGCGCGCGCCGACGCGCTCATTGCACGCCAGGCCTCTGATCCGCTGTTCACACCCCAGCAGCTGGCCAACCAGCTCAACGTGTCGCTGCGGCATCTGCAGCGCAGTTTCAGTGCAAGCGGCGTGGGGCCAGCGGAAGCCATTCGGCTGCGACGACTCGAGATAGCCCTCCGCGCGCTGACCTCAGCGTCTCCTCACTCGGTGGGTACCATCGCACTGCAATCCGGGTTCTCGAGTGTGAAAGAGCTGCGCTTCGCGCTGCGAGCGAACTACGGCGTCACGCCGCGCGAGGTGGTGCCGGGCATCCTGCCGCAACCGAAGTAGTTGCGGGTTCGGCTCAGGCCTGCGATTTGGGCAGAGGGGTCGACTTTTCGCCGGGCTCTTCGATGAAAGTCAGGCCTGCACCGCTGTTGGCCGACGAGGTCATGACCGTGATCCATTCGCGGTTGATGACCGGTACCTTGCTGGCGGAGTAGCGAAAATACAGCGGCACAGATGAGTCGAGCCAGATGCTGCTGCGCCCGTCGCCCACGGCGGGGTCATCTTTCCACGAGAAGAAGAAACTCTCGCGACGCCGCAGCTTCGCACCGATGACGATCTGCAGATGGGTCAGAACGCGATCGTCGAATTCGATTTCGGTACCCGAATCGCCATAGACAAGCTTTCCCATTGAACTCCCTGCCTCTCAGATGCATCTCAGAATACGTGGCTGTGGGACATAAGGGTGGTCTGACTTCGGATTACCCGATTGTCGGAAGCCAGACCACAGGAATTCGAGCAACCCACAGCGTCAGAACTCGCGTGTGAATCGTTCGGGAATTCCGACAGCAGCGTCTTCGTGGGGGAGAGACGGCTGCGTCAAGACCAAACTATCCACCCGATTACCGGCAGTGACAAGCTGGCCATAGGGCCTTGACGCGTGTTTGTCGTTGCTCTAATGTGTGGTGTATTCTTAGTTCAAGTCATTTACACCTTTACTCGAAATCAGCCCTGTGAACACAACGATCGCCACCCCGGTGGCGCAGCTCGCCGTCTCGACGGTGATCTTCTCGCTGCGAGCCGGGTCGACTCTCTGGCTGCCGCTCGTGCGCCGCATCCGCGAGCCATTCGAAGGGCAGTGGGCGCTGCCGGGTGGCCCACTCGGCGCCAACGAGAGCCTCGCTGACTCGGCCGCCAGAACCCTGCAGCAGACCACGGGTCTGACCCCGCGCTATCTCGAACAGCTCTACGCGTTCGGTACCGTCGACCGTTCGCCGAGCCAGCGCGTGGTCTCGGTCGTCTACTGGGCATTGGTGCGGCCCGACGAGGCCGAGCAGGCCACCGAGGGCGAGAATGTGCGGTGGTTCTCAGCCGACGAGCTGCCGGAGCTCGCGTTCGACCACAACACCATCGTCGAATACGCCCTCTGGCGGCTGCGCAACAAGATGGAGTACAGCCGTATCGCTCACGCTTTTCTGGGTGAACGCTTCACCCTCGCCCAGTTGCGCGAGGTGTACGAAGCCGTACTCCGCCGCCCCCTCGACCCTGCCAATTTCAGGCGACAGATCGAGGCAGGCCAATCGATCGTCGCCACCGACGAATACCTCGCGGGCGGCCGACACCGGCCACCGCGCCTCTACCGCACCAACGAGTCGATCGACCTGGCCGAGAACGGCCCGCTGCCCGAGCAAGGAGCACCACATGCCCTCCGTTGACACCACCATTCAGCTCATCCGCCCGGGTTCGAAGGTCACCAGTTGCAGCCCGGCGCTGAAAGACTCGCCGTGGAACTTCGATCGGGTGCCGGTGCCCGCTTATGGCCCGGGCTCGTCGATGGCCGACGTGGCTCCGGTCTCCACCCCCCGCCAGGGTGAGATTCCGGCCGAGTACCGAACGGCCAGCGCAGCAGAACTCGATGGTCGCATCCGTGCGGCCAAGGCGACCCTCGGCGATCGACTGGTCATTCTCGGCCACTTCTACCAGCGCGACGAGGTCGTGCAGTACGCCGACTTCGTGGGTGACTCCTTTCAGCTGGCCCAGGCCGCCCGCGATCGCCCGGCGGCTGAGGCCATCGTGTTCTGCGGCGTGCACTTCATGGCCGAGACCGCCGACATGCTCTCGGGCCCGAACCAGTCGGTCATTCTGCCGAACCTCGCCGCGGGCTGCTCGATGGCCGACATGGCCGACATCGACTCGGTGACCGAGTGCTGGGAGGCGCTCGAAGAGCTGTACGGCACCGAGCCCGATGCGAGCGGGCGGGTGCCGGTCATCCTGGTGACCTACATGAACTCGTCGGCGGCGCTCAAGGGGTTCTGCGGCGAGCACGGCGGTATCGTCTGCACGTCGTCGAACGCGGCCACCGTGCTCGAGTGGGCGTTCGAGCGTGGGCAGCGCGTGCTCTTCTTTCCTGACCAGCACCTCGGTCGCAACACGGCGAAGGCCATGGGGGTGCCGCTCGAACGCATGCCCATGTGGAACCCGCAGAAGCCCCTCGGCGGCAATGACATCGAGACGATTCAGGATGCCCAGGTCATCCTGTGGCACGGGTTCTGCTCGGTGCACAAACGTTTCACAGTCGCCCAGATCGAACAGGCTCGCGCCCAGTACCCGGGCGTTCGTGTCATCGTGCACCCCGAGTGCCCGATGCCCGTCGTCGATGCGGCCGACGAAGCGGGGTCGACCGACTACATCAAGAAGGCCATCGAGGCGGCGGAGCCCGGGCAGGTGTTCGCCATCGGCACGGAGATCAACATGGTGCAACGGTTGCAGGCCGAGCACCCCGAGCACACGATCTTCTGCCTCGACCCGGTGATCTGCCCGTGTTCGACCATGTACCGCATTCACCCGGGCTATCTCGCCTGGGTGCTCGAGGCCTTCGTACGCGGCGAGGTTCTCAACCAGATCACGGTCGGCGACGAGGTATCGGTGCCGGCACGCGTGGCGCTCGAGAGAATGCTGGCGGCACGCCCGTGACCGAGCAGGTGCCGGCACGCCCGTGCCTGGTGGTGGTGGGAAGCGGCATTGCGGGGCTGATCGTCGCCATTGCGGCGAGCAGCACGCACGACGTGACGCTCATCACCAAGGCCGAGCTCGGCGAGAGCAACACCCGGTATGCCCAGGGCGGTATCGCCGCAGCGATGTTCGACGATGACAGCGTGGCGTCGCACATTGCTGACACGCTGGTGGCGGGGGCGGGCCTCAACCGGTTGTCGGCCGTCGAGGCGCTCTGCGCTGAGGGGCCCGAGCGTATTCGCGACCTCATCCGGCTCGGGGTGGAGTTCGATCGGGTGCCCGGAGGAGAACTCGCGCGGGGGCTCGAGGCGGCGCACGCGTCGGCGCGCATTCTGCACGCCGGGGGAGACGCCACCGGTTCGGCCATCGAGCGCGCGCTCGTGCGGGCGGTGCGAACCACGGCGGCGCGGGTGCTCGAGAACACGTTCGTGAACGACCTGGTGGTCGACGAGTCGGGCCGCGTGGTGGGGGTGGAGGTCGTTTCGGCTGCCGCCTGCGGTGTGGCGGGTACGATCACTGTGCTCGCCGACGCCGTGGTGCTGGCCAGCGGGGGCGCCGGGCAGCTCTACGCCCACACGACGAACCCCGCGGTCACCACGGGCGACGGGGTTGCAGCGGCTTACCGGGCCGGTGCAGAGCTCGCCGATGTGGAGTTCTACCAGTTCCACCCCACGTCGCTGGCCGTTCCGGGCAACTTTCTGGTGTCAGAGGCGGTGCGCGGTGAGGGAGCGGTGCTGCGCGGGGCCGACGGGGCGAGGTTCATGGTGGGCGTGCATCCGGATGCCGAACTGGCACCCCGAGACGTCGTCGCCCGGGCCATCGCCGAGCAGATGGCGAAGCAGGGCGGCGCGCCAGTGCTGCTCGACGCCACAGAGCTCGGGGCAGAGTTTCTCGAACGCAGGTTTCCGAGCATCAGCCAGGCGTGCCGGGCCAACGGGCTCGACTGGGGGCGGGAGCCCATCGCGGTGACGCCGGCGGCGCACTACTGGATGGGCGGGGTGCTCACCGACGACTGGGGGCGCAGCACCGTTCCCGGGCTGTTCGCGGTGGGTGAGGTGGCCTGCACGGGGGTGCACGGCGCCAACCGGCTCGCGTCGAACTCGCTGCTCGAGTCGGTTGTGTTCGCGTGGCGGGCCGTCGCCGTGCTGCAAGGGCATGCTGGTGCTGGTGCCGCGAGGTTTGTGACCGAGGGGTGGCCGGATGTCGCGGCCGACGCCGAGGGCGACTCGGCGTGGCACGTGCGTGCGCTCGGTGATGCGCCGGATTCGGGTCTGCCAACTGATCGTTCAGATGACGCCTCCGGTGACGCCTCAGATGACGCGAAGTTCAGCCGCGCGGCGCTGCAACAGCTGATGTGGAACGCCGTGGGCGTCTACCGCGATGCCGCAACCCTCAGCGCGGCCCAGGCGCAGTTCGCGCGCTGGCAGACGGCCTGCGACGCCACACCGGCCGAAACGATCACCGCCCTCGAAGACCGCAACCTGCTGCTGTTGGCCAGGCTCATCGCCGCCGCCGCACGGCAGCGCGAAGAGTCACGGGGGGCGCACTACCGTTCCGACTTCCCTGAGACATCGACTCTCTTTCACCACCACCAAATCTCCGCCCGAAAGGCCGCGCTTCCCACGTGAACCCCCCAGTGAACCCCCTCGCCAGCAGCGCCACCAGCCCCAACGCCTTCGCTGCCACCCCCGCGCTCGCCGCGAATCCAGCACTCGTGGCCAATACCCTCACCCCTCAGCTCATCGATCAGGTCGTGAGCATGGCCCTCTACGAAGACGCCCCGTGGGGGGACATCACCTCACAGACGCTGATTCCGGCCGACGCCACCGCCACCGCTGACTTGGTGGCCCGGGAGCCGGGTGTGTTCAGTGGGGGAGCCGTGTTCGCCGCGGCGTTCGGCCTGATCGACCCGTCGGTCACAGTCGAACTGCGCGTCGACGACGGTGAATCGTTCGAGGCGGGCCACGTTCTTGCCTCAGTGGCCGGCCCCGCCCGCTCGGTTCTGCAGTCAGAGCGCGTCGCCCTCAACTTCGTGCAACGCCTCTCGGGCGTCGCCACCCTCACTGCACAGTTCGTCGCCCTCACCGCCGGAACCCGTGCCCGCATCGTCGATACGCGCAAGACCACCCCGGGCCTTCGCGCGTTCGAACGCCACGCCGTGCGCTCCGGCGGCGGCCACAATCACCGCTTCTCGCTCTCTGACGCGGTGATGGCCAAAGACAACCACCTCGCCGTGATCACGGCCGACGGTCGGCGTTCGCTGACGGATGCCCTGCTCGACGTTCGCGCCGCCCTCTCGCACACCACCCACCTCGAAGCCGAGGTCGACCGCCTCGACCAGATCGAGCCCGTGCTCGCCGCGCGGGTCGACACCATCATGCTCGACAACTTCAGCCTCGCCGACCTGCGCACCGGTGTCGCGCAGGTAGCCGGCCGCGCGCTCGTGGAGGCCAGCGGATCGGTGAACCTCGACACCGTGCGCGCCATCGCCGAGACCGGCGTCGACATCATCTCGGTCGGCGCCCTCACCCACAGCGTGCGTTCGCTCGACCTCGGGCTCGATGTGACGCTCACGACAGCTCGCACGACCACACCGTGATCTACCTCGACGCGGCCGCCACCACGCCCGTTCGCCGCGAGGTGCTCGAGGCGATGTGGCCCTACCTCACGGGCGACTTCGGCAACCCGTCGAGCACGCATTCGTTGGGTGAACGGGCGGCACGGGCGCTCGCGGATGCCCGGGCCCGTGTGGCCCGTCACCTCGGCGCCCGCGCCAGCGAGGTCACGTTCACTTCGGGGGGCACCGAGGCCGACAACCTCGCCGTCAAGGGCATCGCCCTCGGGGCACCGCGGGGTCGCCACATCATCACCACGCCCATCGAGCACGAAGCTGTTCTCGAGTCGTGCGACTACCTGCGCCGACACCACGGCTTTCGCATCAGCTTTCTCGGTGTCGATCACACCGGTCGAGTCGATCCAGACGAGCTCGCTGCGCGCCTCAGCAGTGACGACACCCTGGTCTCGGTGATGTACGCGAACAATGAGGTCGGCAGCATCCAGCCCGTGGCAGAGCTCGCCGCAATCGCGCGCGCGGTGAAGGTTCCGCTGCACACCGACGCCGTGCAGGCCGCCGGGTGGCTGACACTGGATGCCCGCGCCCTCGGTGTCGATGCGCTGAGTTTCTCCGGCCACAAGCTCGGCGCGCCCAAAGGGGTGGGGGCCCTCTTCGTACGCGGCCGCGTACCGCTCGAACCTCTGATGCACGGTGGGGGGCAAGAGCGCGGTGCCCGTTCAGGAACCGAGAATGTCGCGGCGGCGGTAGGGCTGGCGCTCGCCCTCGACCTCGCAGCGGCGGAGCGCGAGACACAGGCCGCGCGGGTGACAGCGCTGCGCGACGGGTTCGTCGGTGAGGTGCTGCGGCGTGTGCCCGAGGCCGAGCTCACCGGGCATCCGGTACACAGACTGCCCGGTAGCGCATCGTTCTGTTTCGACGGCGTCAGCGGCGAAGCTGTGCTGCTCGAACTCGAGCGGGCGGGCGTTGTGTGCTCGAGCGGATCGGCGTGCGCGGCGGGAAGCGACGAGCCCTCGCACGTTCTGCTGGCGGCCGGATTCCCGCCGGAGAGGGCCCTGACGGCCGTGCGATTCACCTTCGGCGGCGAGAGCACCGAGGCCGATCTCGCTGCTGCTGCGACAGCCGTCGAGGCGGCAGTGGGTGCCGTTCGTTCGCTGGCTCGCTGACGTCTTCGGCCCTACAACAGAACCTCCCGGGCGCGCAAGTCCCCTGCCTCTGAGGGCCGTCGCCGGTAAAATTGGCGCGCGGCCACAGCCGCAAAACCATCTCGGGAGGGATAAAACACCATGAACATTCTCGTAGCGATCATCGCGATCATCGCGATTATTCTGCTCATCACAGGCGGGGTTTCGTCGTCGTTGAGCTTCTTGATCTGGGTGGGCGTCGTGCTGCTGGTCATCGCCCTCATCGTGTTCCTGCTGCGTTTCATCACGGGGCGCAAAGTCTGATCATCGATAGCTGAAGAAGCCCGGCCCGCTTTCTGCGGTGCCGGGCTTCTTTGTTTCTGCGGGGGCAGGCCAGGCCGAGACTAGGCCGAGGGCGTGCGCGGCCTGACCGTGGCCGGAACCCCGACGACCAGTGAGTGCGGCGGGGCGTCGATGAGCACGACCGCATTCGCACCCACGGCGCTGCCCTCGCCGATGGTGATGGGCCCGAGCAGTTTTGCGCCAGCGCCGAGCAGCACGTTGTCGCCGATGCTCGGATGCCGCGGCCCCGCAATGGGGCCGATGCCGCCCAGGGTGACCCCGTGGTAGATCAGCACATCGTTGCCGACCCTCGCCGTCTCACCGATGACCACACCCATGCCGTGGTCGATGAACACACGGCGGCCGATGACCGCGCCCGGGTGAATCTCGACGCCGGTGGCGAAGCGGGTCAGCTGCGAGAGCAGTCGGGCGGGCAGTCTCAGCCCCTCACGCTGCCACATCGCGTGAGTGAGGTGGTGCATCCACAGGGCGTGCAGCCCCGAGTAGCCCAGCAGAACCTCGACTTTCGAGCGTGCTGCCGGGTCGCGGAGGCGTGCGACGGCCAGGTCTTCCCTGACACGGGAGAAGAACGACACGCCCGATCTCAGCCGCGGATGTCGTCGTACAGCACCGACGAGACGTACCGCTCGCCGAAGTCGCAGACGATGGCCACGATGGTCTTGCCCGCGTTCTCGGGGCGCTTGGCGACCTCGAGCGCGGCCCACATGATGGCACCCGATGAGATGCCGGCGAGAATGCCTTCGTCAGTAGCCATTTGGCGCGCGACGCGAATGGAGTCGTCGAGTGTGACGTCGATGATCTCGTCGTAGACGGTGGTGTCGAGAATGTCGGGTACGAAGTTCGCGCCGATGCCCTGGATCTTGTGCGGCCCCGGCTTGCCGCCGTTCAGAATGGGGGAGTCCTTCGGCTCGACACCGATGATCTGAATGCCCGGTTTCTGTTCTTTCAGGTAGTTGCCGACACCCGTGATCGTGCCGCCCGTGCCGATACCCGCGATGAAGATGTCGACGGCGCCGTCGGTGTCCTCCCAGATCTCGGGGCCCGTGCTCGCGCGGTGGATGGCCGGGTTCGCGGCGTTCTCGAACTGGCGGGCCAGAACGGCGCCCTCTGTCTCGGCGACGATCTTCTCTGCCGTCTCCACAGCGCCCCGCATGCCATCGGGGCCGGGGGTCAGCACCAGTTCGGCGCCGTACGCGCGGAGCAGAACGCGGCGCTCCATGCTCATGCTCTCCGGCATGGTCAGAATCACCTTGTAGCCGCGTGCCGCGCCCACCATGGCGAGGGCAATACCGGTGTTGCCGCTGGTGCCTTCGACGATGGTGCCGCCGGGCTTCAGCGCCCCGGCAGCGACCGCCGCGTCGATGATGGCGACGCCGATGCGGTCTTTGACGCTGTTCGCGGGGTTGTAGAACTCGAGCTTTCCGAGAACGGTGGTGTCGATACCCTCGGTGAGCCGGTTGATGCGAACCAGCGGCGTGTGGCCGACGAGGTCGGTGATGTTGTCGTAAATGTGTGACATTGCAGGATGCTCCATCTGAAGACGTGAACCGCGGCCCGCACCACGCGGTGCCGGTCTCAGCCTAGCTTCGGCAGAGTGCCTTTCAGCGTATGTTCAGTCTCGGTGTGGAGCAGCCCGTTCGTGGCCAGCGCCGAACCGGCCCAGAGGGCATCCCCGCCCGCCGCACTCGTGAACCGGCCACCGGCCTCCTGCACGATCGGGATGAGCGCCGCCACGTCGTACGCCTGAAGGTCGTACTCGCACGCGACATCGACGAGGCCCTCGGCCACCATCATGTACGCCCACATCTCGCCGTACGCGCGGGTGCGCCACACGGCCTCGCTGAGTCGCAGCAGGTCGGGCAGATGACCCGCCTCGCTCCAGCCCTTGAGGCTGTTGTAGCTGATTGAGGCGTCGGCCAATGACGCCACTTTCGACGTCTGCAGGCGGCGCGGTGTCGAGGCGTTCGGGCCGGCCTCGGTCATCCAGGCGCCTGCGCCGAGGGATGCCCACCAACGCTTCTGCAGGGCCGGAGAGCTCACCACACCCACTGTTGGCACCCCGTCGATGACCAGCGCGATCAGCGTGCCCCACACCGGAACGCCGCGGAGAAAGTTGGCCGTGCCGTCGATCGGGTCGATGATCCACTGCCGGGCCGATTCACCGTTCGAGCCGAACTCTTCACCCAGCACCGAATCGTTCGGGCGGGCCGCGTCGAGCCCGTCGCGGATGGCCCGCTCGACGGCTTTGTCGGCGTCGGTCACCGGGGTACGGTCGGGTTTCGTCTCGACCACCAGGTCGAGGGAGCGAAACCGGTCGAACGAGATGGCGTCGGCCCGGTCGGCGAGGTCGAGGGCGAGAGCGAGGTCATCGGCGAGGCTGTAGTCGGTCACGGTTCCACCCTACTTCTCGAGGGTGGTGATGATCTTCTGCAGCGACTCGAGCCGGGCCTTGCCGCTCTCGCCGAGCTCACCGCCCGAGACGCGGTCGACGATCTCCCAGTCGTGGGCCTGGCTGAGTTCGATGCCCTTGGCCGATCGTGGCAGCGTGGCCGCGGGAATGGCGTAGTTGGCGAACGAACGGAGGATATTCTCCGGCTTCACGTGCCCGAGCCCGAACGAACGCACTCCGGGGGTGTCGATGATCCATCCCGGGTCGCCATCGGCATCGCGCACCCGGATGCACACCGTCGACGAGGAGGTGTGACGCCCGCGACCGGTGACGTCGTTCACGCGCCCGACGGCGCGGTCAGTGCCGGGAACGAGGGCATTCACCAGGGTCGACTTGCCAACACCCGAGTGACCGACGGTGACAGTGGTGTGGCCAACGAGCAGGGCTTTCAGGGCGTCCAGCGGGAAATCGTCTTTGGCACCCGAGATGATTTCGAGGTCGAAGCAGTCGAACTGGGTGAGAAAGTCGCTGGGGTCGGCCACATCTGTCTTGGTGATGCAGAGAATCGGGGCGAGCCCGGCGTCGAACGCCGCCACGAGGTAGCGGTCGATGAGGTTCGCCCGCGGCTCGGGGTTCGCGGCCGCCACCACGATGAGCATCTGGTCTGCGTTCGCCACGATGACGCGTTCGACCGCATCGCTGTCATCGGCGCTGCGGCGCAGCAGGGTCTTTCGCTCGTCGACCCGCACCACGCGGGCGAGGCTGCCGTCGGCGCCGGTCGTGTCGCCGACCAGCTCGACGGTGTCGCCGGTGACGATACCGAGACGGCCGAGTTCGCGGGCGCGCGAGGCGGTGATGACCGCTTCGTCGGCGGCGTTCTCGCGCACGAGCACGCCGAATCGCCCGCGGTCGACGGAGAGCACTCTGCCTTTGATGGCGTCGTTGTGCTCGGGGCGGGTCTTGGTGCGCGGCCGGTTGCCTTTCGGATTCGGCCGCATCCGGATGCTCGATTCGTCGAATTCATCGAATTCGTCGGGCTCGTCGTCGACACCGTCAGACCACCAGCTCATGCAGTCGGCCCGCCCGCATCGATCGCGACGCTGTGGCCAGCACGGCCGCTGCCGCCACCGAGCGCGCTCGAGGCCTCAGCCGACGAACCCGACACGAGCTGCAGCCACAGCGCCGCGAACTCGGGCAACGTCTTGGCGGTTGTGGCGATGTTCTCCACGATCACATCGTCGACCGCCAGCCCGATGATGGCGCCCGCGTGCGCCATGCGGTGGTCGAGGTACGTCTGCCATACACCGCCGTGCAGCGGCTGCGGTTCGATGTACAGCCCGTCGTCGAGCTCGGTCACCTTGCCGCCCAACCTGTTGATCTCGGTCGCCAGCGCCGCCAGTCGGTCGGTCTCGTGGTGGCGGATGTGCCCGATGCCCGTGATGGTGCTCGGCGAGTCGGCCAGGGCCGCCAGCGCGACCAGTGCGGGTGCCAGTTCGCCGCCCTCGCTCAGGTCGAGGTCGATGCCCCGGATGCTCGCGCCCCCGGTCACCGTCACCCGGTCGCCCTCGCGCGTCACTGTCGCACCGTACAGCGGAAGAAAGTCGATCAACCGGGCGCCCACCTGCGTGGTGCTCTCGGGCCAGCCGGTGAACGTCACCGAGCCACCCGCCACCAGCGCGGCGGCCAGGAACGGTGCCGCGTTCGACAGGTCGGGTTCGATGCTCACCTCGGCTCCTGCGATGGGGCCGGGTTCGACGCTCCACGCGGGCGCGGCAGACTCGTCGGCGCCGGTCTCGACGGTGCCAGATGCGACGGTGCCAGATGGCACGGTGCCAGACGTGACGGTGCCAGACGTGACGGTGACTCCGCGTGCGGCCAACGCCACGATGGTCATCTCGATGTGCGGCATGCTCGGCAGCCGCGAGCCCTCGTGCACGAGTCGCAGGCCCTTCTCGAACCGGGCGGCCGCGAGCAGCAGCCCCGAGACGAACTGCGAAGAGGAGGAGGCGTCGATGGTGATCTCGCCGCCCTCGACCGAGCCGGTGCCGTAGACGGTGAAGGGCAGGTTGGTGCGACCGTCGGCAGTGATGTCGACCCCGAGCGAGACGAGAGAAGAGATAGTCGTGGCCATCGGCCGTTTGCGCGCACCCTCGTCGCCGTCGAACACGATGGGGCCGAGGGCCAGAGCGGCAACAGGCGGCAGAAAGCGCATGACCGTGCCGGCCAGCCCGCAGTCGACCGTGGTACTGCCGAGCAGCTCGTCGGGCGGCGTGATGAGCCAGTCGACACCGAAGCGGCCAGAAGCCGGTGCGGGTTCGATACTCACACCGAATGAGCGCAGCGCCTCGACCATGAGGGTCGTGTCTCGGCTGTGCAGCGGCGAGCGGAGGCGTGAAGGGGCATCCGCCAGTGCCGACAGCACCAGCTCACGGTTCGTCAAGCTCTTCGACCCGGGCAGAGAGACAGTGGCGGCGAGAGGCCCGTGCGCACGCGGAGCAGCCCAGTCGGGGTTCGGCTCGGTGGGCGACGTGTCGCCGTACGGGTTGAAGTCGGGTGCGGAATATCTGGAGATAAGCATCAGTTGTCTAGGGTATCGACGTTTGATGAGGATTCGAAAGAAGGTGGCACGTGCAGGCAACGCTCGACCGCCCCCGGGTGGCCCGCATCGTAGACTGGCCGGTGATGACATCGACGAATTCTGAACCGGCAGCGGTGCCCGACCCTCGTGCGCTCTTCGAGGAGCAGGCAGTGCCGTTTCTCGACCAACTGTACGGCGCGGCGCTGCGCATGACCCGCAACCCGGCTGACGCCCAAGATCTCGTTCAAGAGACCTTCGTGAAGGCGTTCGCGGCATTCGCGCAGTTCGAGCAGGGCACGAACCTCAAGGCCTGGCTGTACCGCATTCTCACCAACACGTTCATCAACGTGTACCGCAAGAAGCAGCGCGACCCCTACCAGGGCACCACCAGCGACCTCGAAGACTGGCAGCTCGGCAATGCCGAGTCGGCCACCGCCACCGGCACTTCGAGCCGTTCGGCCGAGGCAGAGGCCATCGACCACCTGCCCGACAGCGCAGTGAAAGACGCCCTGCAGTCGATTCCCGAAGACTTTCGTCTGGCCGTGTACCTGGCCGACGTTGAGGGCTTCTCTTACCAAGAGATAGCCGACATCATGAAAACCCCCGTTGGTACCGTCATGAGCCGCCTGCACCGCGGCCGACGCCTTCTCAGGGGCCTGCTGACCGAATACGCCGAGGGTCGCGGAATACACGCGACCGAGGCGAAGGGGAGTAAGAAATGACCGACTGCGGCTGCGACAAAGCCAAGGCTGAACTCGAAGAGTATCTTCACAACGAACTCGCCAGCAACGACGCTGCCGACATTCGCGAACACATGGCCGGCTGCACCGACTGCTCCTCTGAGCTGCACGTCGGCGTCGTTCTGACCGAGGCCGTTCAGCGCGCGTGCCGAGAGGTGGCGCCAGAGAATCTGCGCGATCAGGTTCTGCTGAGCATCCGGCAGATCCAGAGCACGCACTAGTCCGCTCATCCTGAGGCGCCGGATGCCCGGTGTCGATGTTGGTTTCAGTGCTGTGTCAGTGCTGTTTCAATGCGATGGTGTGGGCTCTGCCGAAGCTCGGCCCACACCGTTTCAGAGGGTGAGTGCCCGGCTGAGCAGGTCGGCCTGCTCTTTGGCGTGCCGCTTGGCGGAGCCGGCCGCAGGGGAGGCCGCGGCGGCACGGGACTGCACCGTGATGGTGCGGCCCTCTGGCAGGCGCGGGGCCAGCTCGGCGTGGATGAACGGCCACGCGCCCTGGTTCTGCGGCTCGTCTTGAACCCAGACCAACTCGGCGTTCGGGTAACTGCCGATGACCGATGCCAGCTCGGCGGCGGGAAGCGGGTAGTACTGTTCCACGCGCACCAGAGCGATCTCGTCGTTGGGCGTCTTCTGCAGCTCGTTCAGCAGGTCGTAGTAGATCTTTCCTGCCATCAGCAGAACCCGCTTGACCTGTGCGGTGTCACCGCCCGATGTGCGCTGGTCGTCGAGCACGGGCTCGAACTTGCCCTGCGTGAGGTCGTCGACCGAGCTGGTCGCACCGCGAAGGCGAAGCATCGCCTTCGGCGTGAAGACGATGAGCGGTCGGCGGGGCCGGGCGTAAGCCTGGCGGCGCAGCAGGTGGAAGTACGACGCTGGCGTCGACGGGCGCGCCACGGTCATGTTGTTCTCCGCGCACATCTGCAGGTAGCGCTCGATGCGGGCCGACGAGTGGTCGGGGCCCTGGCCTTCGTAGCCGTGCGGCAGCAGCAGCACGAGCGACGAACGCTGGCCCCACTTCTGCTCGGCCGACGAGATGAATTCGTCGATGATGATCTGAGCGCCATTGGCGAAGTCGCCGAACTGAGCCTCCCAGAGCACGAGCGCATCGGGCCGTTCGACCGAGTAGCCGTATTCGAATCCCATCGCCGCGTATTCGCTGAGCAGCGAGTCGTAGATCCAGAATTTGGCCTGGTTGTCGCTGAGGTTGACGAGCGGCAGCCACTCCTGGCCGTTGTCACGGTCGTGGAGCACCGCGTGGCGCTGAACGAACGTGCCCCGGCGGGTGTCTTGGCCCGAGAACCGAACAGGAGTACCTTCGAGCAGCAGTGAGCCTAGTGCGAGCAACTCGCCGAAAGCCCAGTCGATGGTTCCGTTGCGGCTCATCTCGAGGCGCTTCTGCAGCAGTTGCTGAAGCTTCGGGTGAACGGTGAACCCGGCGGGCGGGTTGTTGAACGCGTCGCCGATGAGGGCGACGGTTGAGGCCGGCACGCCGGTGGACTCTGGCTCGCCCGCACCGTCGTCGGCCTGCTGCGCCTCGGGGCGCTCGAGGTCGCTCACGGCGTTCATGTCGCTCGTGATGATGGGGATCGACGAGGTCTGCGCCGCGTGGGTCTCTGCGAAGGCGCGCTCGAGGCGGTCTTGGAAGTCGCGGTGCGCGGCCTCGTACTCCTCTTGGCTGATGTCGCCCCGACCGATCAGCGACTCGGTGTAGAGCTTTCGCACAGACCGCTTCGCTTCGATCAGGTTGTACATCAACGGCTGCGTCATCGAGGGGTCATCGCCCTCGTTGTGGCCGCGGCGGCGGTAGCAGATGAGGTCGATGACCACGTCGCTCTTGAACTCCTGGCGGTACTCGAAGGCCAGCTGCGCCACACGCACCACTGACTCGGGGTCGTCGCCGTTCACGTGGAAGATCGGCGCCTGGATCGACTTGGCCACGTCGGTGGAGTAAACGGAGGAGCGTGAATCGCTCGGCCGTGTGGTGAAGCCCACCTGGTTGTTGATGTTGACGTGAATCGTTCCGCCGATTTTGTAGCCGCGGAGCTTCTCCATCTGCATGGTCTCATACACGATGCCCTGGCCGGCCATGGCCGCGTCACCGTGGATGAGAATCGGCAGCGTGGAATACGTTCCGCGGGGCTTTCGGTCTTGCTTGGCGCGCACGACACCTTCGAGCACGCCGTTGACGGCTTCGAGGTGCGAGGGGTTCGCCGCAATGTAGACGGGAATCTCCTTGCCGTCGCCGCTCACGAAGGTGCCCTCGGTGCCGAGGTGGTACTTCACGTCGCCAGAGCCCTGAACGGTACGTGGGTCTTGGGTGCCCTCGAACTCACGGAAGATCTGCCCGTACGTCTTGCCGGCGATGTTCGTCAGAACGTTGAGGCGACCACGGTGGGCCATGCCGATGGCGACCTCGTCGAGGCCTTCATCGGCGGCCGACTGGAGTACAGCATCCAGTAGCGCAATCGTCGACTCGCCGCCCTCGAGGCTGAATCGCTTCTGACCGACATACTTCGTCTGCAAGAACGTCTCGAAGGCCTCGGACTCGTTCAGCTTCGACAGGATGCGCATCTGCTCATCGTGATTCGGCTTGGCGTAGGGGCGCTCGATCTTGTCTTGCATCCACTTGCGCTGAACCGGGTCTTGAATGTGCATGTACTCGATGCCGGTCTTGCGGCAGTAGGCGTCACGCAGAATGCCGAGAATGTCGCGGAGCAGCAGTTGCGGCTTGCCGCCGAGACCGCCTGTGACGAACTCGCGGTCAAGATCCCACAGGGTGAGCCCGTGGGTGGCGATGTCGAGGTCGGGGTGGGTGCGCTGCTTGTACTCGAGCGGGTCGATGTCGGCCATCAGGTGGCCGCGCACGCGGAACGAGTTGATGAGCTCCTGCACGCGCGAGGTCTTGTCGACCGCGTCGGAGAGGTCGACGCTGATGTCGGGCGCCCAGTGGATGGGCACGTAGGGAATACGGAGTTCGGCGAAGATGTCTTCGTAGAAGCCGCGTTGGCCGAGCAGCAGCTCGTGCACCTTCTTCAAGAACTCGCCCGAGCCGGCACCCTGGATGACCCGGTGGTCGTAGGTGCTGGTGAGGGTGATGATCTTGCCGATTCCCAGCTCGGTGAGCGTGCGGTTCGACGAGCCCTGGAACTCGGCCGGGTACTCGAGGGCGCCGGCGCCGATGATGGCGCCAGAGCCCTTCATGAGCCGCGGGATGGAGTGCACCGTGCCGATGCCGCCCGGGTTCGTGAGCGAGATGGTGGCGCCCTGGAAGTCGCCGGCGGTCAGCTTGTTCGAGCGGGCCTTGGCAACGAGTTCGTCGTAGGCCGAGAGGAACTCGGCGAAGTCCATGGTGTCGGCGCGCTTGATGGCGGGCACTACCAGGGCACGGGTGCCGTCGGCCTTCGGCATGTCGATGGCGATGCCGAGCCCCACGTGCGCGGGGGAGACCACCATGGGCTTGCCGTCGACGACGTCGTAGTAGACGTTCTGGCTGGGGAACTCTTTGAGCGCCTTCACCAGGGCCCAGCCGATGAGGTGCGTGAACGACACCTTGCCGCCCCGGGCGCGCTTGAGGTTCGAGTTGATGACGATGCGGTTGTCGATGAGCAGCTTGGCCGGGATGCTGCGAACGCTCGTTGCCGTCGGCACCGAGAGCGAGGCATCCATGTTCGTGGCCAGCGACTTTGCCGGGCCGCGAAGGGGCGAGACCTTGTCTTGCTCGGCTTCATCGTCGCTGATCTGCGGGCGGAGCGTGGCCTCGGCCGGGATGGGCTGGGGGCTGGCCTGCATGGAGGTGGTGCGCGCGACGGGAGCGGTGGCCGGGGTGGGTGCGGCGGCTGCGGGAGTCGCAGCTGGTGCCGCGGGGGCTGCCGGTGCTGCCGTAGGGGCTGCCGGTGTCTCTGCCGCAGGGGCAGCGGGGGCCTCAGCGGGCGCGCCGCCCTCGGCCAGCTCGCCGCTCGACGGCTTGTAGTGCTCGAGAATCGACCACCACGATTCGTCTACCGAGTTCTTGTCGACGATGTACTGCTCGTACAGCTCATCGACGAGCCACTCGTTCGCACCAAATTCGCCCGACGAACCGTCGTCAGTTCCTGTTCCGGTCAACTGGCTTGACACAGCCGATCGCCCACTCTCGTCAAATCGCACTCTGTATAGGGACACCGTGTTCACGTGCCAGACAGCTGCGCTGAAGAATCTTCACGCGCCGACACGTGCTCAACCAGCTTAAACCCATGAACTGCACGTCGGCTTACCGTGTGGGAGGTCTACCGTTGGTGTCATGAAATTCTTGTCGACACCCGAGCACACCGATCTGACCTATTCCGACGTCTTTCTTGTGCCGTCGCGTTCAGACATCCGAAGCAGGCTCGACGTGTCGCTCGCGCCGGGAGACGGAACGGGGGCGACGATTCCGCTTGTGGCCGCCAACATGAACTCGGTCACCGGGCCGCGCCTGGCGGCGACGCTGGCGCGGCGGGGCGGGCTCGGGGTGCTGCCGCAAGACATGCATCTGCAAGACCTCGACGCGGCCATCCGGTGGGTGAAGGCGCAGTCGGTCGAGTACGACACGCCTTTCGACTTCCGGCCCGATGCGACAGTCGAAAAAGCCCTCACCGTGCTGCCGGCGGTCGCGGGCCAGGGTATCGTCGTTCACGACGCGGCCGGCGTGTTTCTGGGGTGTATTCCCGCACTGCGGCTCGCCTCGGCGTTGCCCGATGCGAAACTCGGCGACTTGCTGCACGGGCCGCTCACGTCGCTCGCCGCCGACGACTTCGCCACACCCCGCGAGGCGTTCGACGCGATGGTGGCAGCCGACCTCGACTTCGCACCCGTCACGCGGCACGGCCGGGTCATCGGCACGCTCAGCCGCACAGGGGCCCTCCGTTCGACCATCTATGAGCCGGCTCTGGATGCCCACGGGCGCCTGCGCGTAGCCGCAGCCCTCGGCATCAACGGTGATGTCGCGGCCAAAGCCCGTGCGCTGGCGTCGGCCGGGGTCGACGTGCTCGTGCTCGACACCGCCCACGGCCACCAAGACGCCATGGTCGCGGCCATCCGAACGGTACGGGCGGCGGGGCTCGGCCTGCCGATCGTCGCGGGCAACGTGGTGACCGCCGACGGCGTGCGCGACCTGGCACAGGCCGGTGCTGACATCATCAAAGTCGGGGTCGGCCCCGGAGCCATGTGCACCACGCGCATGATGACGGCGGTGGGGCGGCCGCAGTTCTCTGCCGTACTCGAGACGGCTTCTGCGGCGACTCTCTACGGGGTGCATGTGTGGGCCGACGGGGGAGTACGTTACCCGCGCGACGTCGCGCTGGCGTTGGCGGCCGGTGCGGCATCCGTCATGATCGGGTCGTGGTTCGCCGGAACCATCGAGGCGCCCGGGGTGCTGCGCCACGATGCGGCCGGGCGACTCTACAAGGAGAACTACGGCATGGCATCCGCGAAGGCCGTCACCGATCGGTTCGGGCGGCTGGGGGCGTATGAGCTCGCACGAAAGCAGCTGTTCGCCGAGGGTATCTCGTCGAGCATGATCTACCTCGACCCGCTTCGCCCCTCGGTCGAAGACCTGCTCGACATGATCACGGCCGGGCTTCGCAGCTCATTCACCTACGCGGGGGCTGCGAGTGTGGAGGAGTTTCACGATCGGGCCAGGGTGGGCATCCAATCGGCAGCAGGGTACGAAGAAGGAAAGGCGCTGCCCGTTTCTTGGTGAATGCTCAGACTCTCGCCCGTATGATTGTAAGCACTCATGGATGACCCTCCCTCACTCTGGCCGCCCGTTCTGAAACCCAGCCTGCTGTGCGGTGATCGCCGTGCTCTCTGACTGGCTTCTGCTTCTGGGCGGGCTCGTTCTGACCGTCGGCACCGGGTTCTTCGTGGCCAGCGAGTTCTCGCTGGTCAACCTCGATCGCAGCGATCTCGAAGGTCGCCAGAGTCGCGGCGAGAAGGGCCTCGCGCCCACCATCGCGGCCCTTCGCATCACCTCGACGCACCTCTCGAGTGCGCAACTGGGCATCACCCTGACCACCCTGCTCACGGGGTACCTCATGGAGCCGGCCATCAGCAGTCTGCTGCGCGGGCCGCTCGACACTGTCGGGCTTGCTGACGAGCTGACGGTGGTGGTGGCGTCGATCGTGTCGATCGTCATCGCCACGCTGCTGTCGATGATCGTGGGCGAGCTGGTACCGAAGAATTTCGCGCTGGCGCTGCCCATTCAGACGGCGAAACTGGTCATTCCCTTTCAGCGGGCGTTCACGGCCGTCTTTCGGCCTGCGGTGCTGGTGCTGAACAACTCGGCCAACGCCATCATCCGGGCATTCGGCATCGAGCCGAAAGAAGAGCTGTCTGGTGCGCGAACGGCCGACGAGCTGTCGTCGCTCGTTCGACGGTCGGCTCTCGAGGGCAGCCTCGACGTCGACACCGCCACGCTGCTGAACCGCACCCTGCTGTTCTCGGGGCACGATGCTTCAGACGTCATGACGCCCCGGCCGCGTATCGCCGCGCTGAAGCGCACGGCGTCGGCAAAAGACGTCATCGATCTCGCCAACTCCACCGGGTACAGCCGGTTTCCCATCATCGACGACAGCCTCGACGACGTCGTGGGCGTGGCGCACGTGAAGCAGGCTGTCTCCGTGCCCCGCTCGAAGCGCGCCGAGGTGCCGGTGGTGGCGCTGCTCAGCGAACCGCTGCGGGTGCCAGAGACCATGAAGCTCGACCTGCTGCTCGGCGAGTTGCGGGGTCGCGGCTACCAGATGGCCGTCGTGCTCGACGAGTACGGCGGCACCGCGGGTGTCGTCACCCTCGAAGACCTGGTCGAAGAGCTGGTGGGTGAGTTGAACGACGAACACGACCGCACCCGGGCGGGCGTCATCAAGAGCCGCAACACCATCTCGTTTCCCGGCCAGCTGCGCCCCGACGAGCTGCTCGAACGGGCTGCCATCACGGTGCCAGAAGAGGGGCCGTACGAGACCGTGGCCGGGTTCGTGATGAGCGAGCTCGGGCGCCTGCCGAAGATCGACGACACCGTGCAGTTGCCCGACGGTGAACTGCGGGTGGAACGAATGGATGGCCGCCGCATCGATCGCCTGAGATTCACCCCCACACCCATCGAGCCGCTGGTTCCGGCTGCCGGGGTTTCTTCTGCCGTGGTTTCTTCTGCCCACCCGGTTTCCGATGCCACGACCACCGAGGAGGCTCGCAATGTCTGACTGGGCCGGCATTCTCTGGTTGTTCGTACTGCTGCTCGTGAACGGGTTCTTCGTTGCGGCCGAATTCGCTGTCATCTCGGCGCGGCGTTCGCAGATCGAGCCCCTCGCCGAATCCGGCATGCAACGCGCAAAGACCGCGCTGTGGGCCATGGAACACGCGACGCTGATGCTCGCGACCAGCCAGCTGGGCATCACCGTGGCATCACTGCTCATTCTGAATGTGTCAGAACCGGCCATCCATCACCTGCTCGAAGGGCCGCTGCACCTCACCGGCTGGAGCGAAGACGTCATCACCGGCGTGGCATTCGTCATCACGCTTGTGCTGGTGTCGTTTCTGCACGTGGTGATCGGTGAGATGGTGCCGAAGAACCTCTCGTTCTCTGTGCCCGACCGTGCCGTGCTGCTGCTGGCGCCGCCGCTGGTGTTCGTGGCTCGCATCTTCAGGTTCGTCATCGTGGCGCTGAACGCCACGGCGAACGGGGTCGTGCGGCTGTTCGGGGTCGAGCCGAAGAACGAGGCCGCGAGCACGTACACGCTCGACGAGGTGTCGAACATCGTGGCGCAGTCGACCCGCGAGGGGGTGCTCGACGACAATTCGGGTGCCCTGCACGCGGCGTTCGAGTTCACTGAGAAGACGGTTGTGTCGGTGGCGCTGCCGGTCGACCGGCTCGTCACGCTGGGCCGAGGGGCAACCCCGGCCGATGTGGAGCGGGCCGTGGCGAAGTACGGTTTCTCGCGGTACGTCATCGTCAACCCGGAGGGCGACCCGACGGGGTACCTGCACCTGAAAGACGTGATCGACCTCGACGATGACGAGTTCGATCAGCCGGTGCCGGCCAAGCGCATCCGCCAGCTGGCGTCGATCTACGATGGCACCGAGCTCGAAGACGCACTCGCGACCATGCGCCGCACAGGCGCTCATGTGGCCCGGTCGTTCACTTCGGAGGGGGCAACGAGCGGGGTGCTGTTTCTCGAAGACGTGATCGAGGAGCTCGTGGGCGAGGTTCAAGACGCAACTCGTCGCATCTGACCGGTGCGGCGCCGTTGACCGGCGGTGGGCCGCTTCGCGGCGCGCCCGCTTCTGACTCACCCCACTTCTGCCGACCCACTTAATCGAGTCGGCGAAGTTTGCGGGTTGTGAGCTGCGGCACCCGCAAACTTTGCCGAGTGGGCGGAGTAGTCAGGGAGAGACCTGTGGATAACTCGGTTTCGGGCATCCGGTGGGCGCACGATGGGGGCATGAGTCGACGCACCCCACTGCCCCCCGAACTCGGCATGCCTTTCAGCCGAGTGGATGCCCGGGCCGCCGGCGGCCGGCTTCGCGCCGCAGACCTGCACCGGCCGTTCCACGCGGTGCGGGCGATTGAGGCGCCGCACACGGTGCAGCAGTTCTGCGCGGCGTACGCGCCGAGGCTCCCGCCGGGGCAGATGTTCAGCCACACGACGGCAGCGCTGCTGTGGAACCTGCCGATTGAGTCCGCCAGAGCCTCGCCCGCTGGCATCCATGTGTCGGTGTTCTCGCCGGGGTGGCCGCCGCGCACGGTCGGCGTCACGGGTCACCGGCTCGACGACAACCGCGTTTCGGTCGAACTGCGTCACGGATTCCCTGTGACCGACATCGCCTCGACCTGGTGCCACCTCGCCAGCCTCGTCTCCCTCGACGAGCTGGTGGTCGCGGGCGATGCGGCTGTACTGGTTCCCGTGCATCCGGGGAGGGGCGACCGCCGACCACATGCGAGCATCGAGCTGCTGCGCGACCGGCTCTACGACTACCGCGGGCGCGGCAAATGTCGCCTGCAGGAGGCCCTCGATCTAGTGCGCGTGGGTGCCGAGTCACCGCGCGAGACCAGCCTGCGGCTACTGCTCGTTCGGGCCGGACTGCCCGAGCCTGAACTGAACGTCGACCGGTTCGACGACGACGGTACGTTCATCGGTCGGGCCGATCTCTTCTACCGGCAGTGGATGGTCGTGGTCGATTACGACGGAGACCAGCACCGCACCGCCTCCGGCCCCGCCCCCGGCCCGAACGAGCAGTAGCCGCAGGCTGGTCTCGCGC
>NZ_QYRT01000019.1 GCF_004923255.1 Subtercola vilae
GGGGCGGGAGGCCGGGAGCCGGGGGCACGGGCAACCCGGCCCCGGGCATCCGGTCACTCGAACGCGACGATGAGCTCCACCTCGACGGGCGAGTCGAGCGGCAGAACGGCGACACCCACAGCCGAACGAGCGTGGATGCCCGCCGCCCCGAACACGTCGACCAAGAACTCCGAGGCGCCATTGATCACGCCCGGCTGACCGGTGAACGACGGGTCTGACGCCACGAAACCGGTGACCTTGACCACCTGCGTCACCCGATCGAGCGAGCCGATCACGCTCTGCACCGCGGCCAGAGCGTTGATCGCGGCCGTCTGGGCGAACGCCTTCGCATCTGACGGGTCGACGAGACGCAGCGCGCCGCCCGACGACATGGCGCCGGCACCGGCACCGGCACCGGCACCGGCACCGGATGCTCCACTCGAGCCGCCCAGAACCCCGACCTTGCCGGTCTGGCTGAGCACCCCGTTCACAAACGGCAGCTGCCCGGCCGTGTAGACCATCGACCCCGCAATGACAGCGGGCGTGTACGCCCCGGCCGGCGGCGACACAGCCGGAATCTCGATTCCCAGCTCGGCGAGCCTCTCGCTCACAGTGCTCATGACGCGTCGCCTTCGGTCTTCCACGAGCCGGCCGCAGCGGCAGCCGACGCAGCGGCAGCGGCTGGCTCAGCACCCTGCAACGGCCGCTTCAGATAGGCCACAATGCCGCCCTGCTCATTGGTGACGATCTGAACGAGCTCCCACCCGTCAGAGCCCCAGTTGTTCAGAATGGCCGCCGTATTGTGAATCATCAGCGGTGTGGTCACGTATTCCCACGTAGTCACGGGGTCTCCTTCTGGCACTTTTTCAGGTTTGTCACCTAGGGTCGATCATATGTCTGCCCCCAAACGTAAGGTTAGCGGCGCGGTCGGAGCCTTACTGGGCCTTGTAGGCATTAGCGCCATCGCTGGTGTCTTGGTCACTGCTATGGTCACGCCCGCTCTCGCCGTCACCGGTCTCGCCGCGAACAACACCATCGGCGTCTTCGAGAACCTCCCGAGCTACATCAAGCCCGACGCTCTCTCACAGACCTCCAGCATCTATGCGAAGAACGCCGACGGCTCTGACGTGCTGCTCGCCTCGTTCTTCGACCAGAACCGCCAGACGGTCGGCTGGACCGACATCTCGCAGAACTTCAAAGACGCCATCGTGTCAACAGAAGACCCGCGTTTCTATGTGCACGGGGGCATGGATGTTCAGAGCACCGTTCGCGCACTCGTCGCGAACACCGTGTCGGGCGGTATCACCTCTGGCGCCTCGACCATCTCTCAGCAGTATGTGAAGAACATCCTGGTGCAACGCGCCGAGGCCATCTCCGACCCGGTCGCCCAGAAGGCCGCCTACGACGACGCCACGGCCACCACGACAGACCGCAAGCTCAAAGAGATGAAGCTTGCCATCGGTCTCGAGAAGGAGTATTCGAAAGACGACATCCTGCTCGGCTACATGAACATCGCACTCTTCGGAGGCCAGATCTACGGCATCCAGGCGGCTTCTCGGTACTTCTTCAACGTCAACGCCGACTCGCTCTCCATCGCGCAGGCCGCGAGCCTCGCCGCCATGGTCAACGAACCTGAGGGTCTTCGCATCGACGATCCCACCAAGATCCAGGCCAACAAAGACCGGCGAGACAAAGACGTTCTCGCGTCGATGCTCAAAGAGCACGCCATCTCGCAGACCGAGTTCGACGCTGCCGTCGCCACTCCTGTCGAGCCGCACATCACACCGCCTTCCACCGGCTGCCAGACCGCCTCGAACGGCGCCGGTTTCTTCTGCGACTACGTGAAGCGCATCATCGAGCAAGACCCCACCTTCGGTGCCACCCAAGATGAGCGTGACCACAATCTGAACACCGGTGGTTACAAGATCTATACGACCCTCGACACGAACCTTCAGGCTGCCGCCAACACAGCTGTCAGTGATTACGTGCCCCAGTCGATGAGCAGCGTCGACATCGGTGGCGCGTTCGTGACGGTTGAACCCGGTACCGGCAAGATTCTGGCTATGGCTCAGAACAAGACCTACAGCCAAGACCCATCGGCCGATCCTGCGACAAACACAGCGGTGAACTACAGCACCGACTCTGCTTTCGGTGGCTCAACGGGCTTTCAGAACGGCTCGACGAGTAAGCTCTTCGTCATCCTCGACTGGTTGAAAACCGGCCATTCACTGGGCGACATCGTCAACGGCGCCAATAACCAGAAGTTCACGACAGCCAATATCCACAACAGCTGCGGTGACACGGTGAACGGGGTATACACGGCAGGAAACGATGCTGGCGAAGCTGGCGGCCGCGCCTCCGTGCTGACCCAGTTCGACGACTCCGTCAACAATGCCTTCTTGAATATGGCAACACAGCTTGACTTGTGTGACATCAATGCAATCGCTTCTTCGTTCGGTATGCACCGGGCCAGCGGCAAGCCAATGGATACAGGGTTGTACGCCACGATTCTCGGTGGCAACGAGGTCGCACCTCTGACTATGGCCGCGGCTTACGCGGGTGTCGCCAACAAGGGAGCTTTCTGCACCCCCGTCGCTATTTCGAGCATCACTGACGCGACCGGTGCCGCCGTTGACGTTCCAAAGACGACCTGCACGCAGGCCATCGACCCGAAAATCGCCGCTGCTGCACTGTACGCAATGCAGAGCGTTGTGCAAAACGGCACGGCAACAACAGGAAACCCGAACGACGGCACCCCGCACTTCGGCAAGACTGGTACTACTGACATCGAGAAAGACGTTTGGATCGTCGGAGGCACCTCGAAACTCGTGTCTGCATCATGGGTCGGCAACGTCAATGGCTCGGTCTCGATCAGACACACCACCGTCACCGGCAACAACGGGCAAGCGGTCGGCAGCGGCTACTCGCGGCTCTATGTCTGGAAGCAGTTCTACAAGGGCACAGCAGACGCCTATGGCGGCGACAGCTTCCCACAGCCCGACTCGAGCCTCACCAAGACGGCAACGGCCACCGTTCCCGACGTCTCCGGCGGCACCATCGACCAAGCCCAGTCCAAACTCACATCAGCGGGCTTCGGCTTCAGTGACGGCGGCCAGGTCGACTCCGACAAACCCGCGGGTCAGGTCGCAAACACCAACCCGTCGGCCGGTTCCAGCGTGGCTAAGGGCTCCAGCGTCACCGCCTACACCAGCAACGGCAAGCTCACCCCCCTCGGTGACACCACCGGCCAATCCACGGCAGCCGCCGCCGCAGCCCTGGCCGGCTGGAACGTCACCACCACCGTGAGCCCAGACCCGAAGTGCACGAGTGACACCATCGTCAGCCAGAACCCCGGCGCGGGCTCCTACAACAAGTCGACGACCACCGTCGCTGTTGTGGTCTGCCCGAAGAAGTAAGGCTGCGGTGACGTCTGTCACCCGCGTGGCGCTGACCACCCTCGGGTGGTCAGCCGCCGCCGGGATGGGTGCGCTCGCATGGGGCACGCTTGTCGAACGTAACCTCTTCACACTACGAAGAGTGGATGCCCCCGTGCTCCCGCGCGGCGCGACACCGCTCACCGTGCTGCACCTCAGCGACCTGCACCTCGCCCCCTGGCAGCACGAGAAGCAGCGCTGGGTGCGCGCTCTCGCGGCCCTGGAGCCCGACCTCATCGTCAACACCGGCGACAACCTTGGGCACACCGACAGTTACGACGCCCTCACCCACACCCTCGCACCTTTCCACGGCATCCCCGGTGTCTTCGTGAACGGCAGCAACGACTACTGGGCACCCGGCTTTCGCAACCCGTTCCGGTACTTCATGGGCCCATCCAACTCGTCGCCGGAGCCGGTGAAGCTCGACCTCGAACGCGAGCAGGCCATCTTCGCCGCCCTTGGTTGGAAAGATCTCAACAACCAAGCGGCAACCCTCGACATCAACGGCACCCACATCGAGTTCTTCGGCGTCGACGACCCCCACCGGCAGTACGACAAGCTCGCCCTCATTCCCCGCGCCCTCGACGAGATGCGCGAAGAGAACGATGACGACTCGAACCGCAACGAGAACTCGCCCCGCCAGGGAACAGGCCAGACTCTCACCATCGGCGTGGCGCATGCCCCCTACCAGCGCGTACTGAACTCATTCGTCAACAACGGCGCCGAGCTCATGTTCGCCGGCCACACACACGGCGGCCAGGTCTGCGTGCCGGGTTTCGGTGCCCTGGTCACCAACTGCGATATTCCGCGCAGACAGGTGAAGGGGCTCAGCACGTGGCGAAACGGCCGCCGTTCGGCCTACCTGAACGTCTCAGCCGGGCTCGGAACATCCATCTATGCCCCCGTACGGTTTGCCTGCCTTCCTGAGGCAACCCTGCTGACCTTGACCCCCGTGCAATGAAGGTCAGAAAAATCAGCTATTCTAAATAGGTTGTTCGGGCCGGTAAAACAGCCCGGGTATCGATCGGGGTATGGCGCAGCTTGGTAGCGCGCGTCGTTCGGGACGACGAGGTCGCAGGTTCAAATCCTGTTACCCCGACAAATGTAAGGGCCGGGATCATTCCCGGCCCTTTTTCTTTGGCAACCAATCCGTTCCCACGCTTACTCCGAATTTCTTATCGTGGCCTTACAGAACCACCGTAATGAGAGCGTTTTCGATGAGCAATCACACACCCGACACCAAAACCCACGGTTCGAGCGCGAACCGCGAGAAGAAGGCTCACCGGCGCGGCCAGTTCTACCGCCCGGAGCTCAGCACCCCGTGGCAACGCTTCACGCACAATCTGGCCGTTAGGGTCGCCGCCGTCGTTCTGGTGGCCGGTGGTACCGCTGCACTGGTGGTGGCAGCCGTCACCCGCTAGCGCCGTCACACACCGTCGGGCAGGATGACCGTCACTCCGTGTCGCTGCAGCGCAGCCGCGATGTCGGCTGGCGGCTCCTTGTCGGTCACGAGGTAGTCGGCACTGCCGAGATCGGCTATGCGCGCGAACAGGGGCGCACCGAACTTCGACGAGTCAGCGAGAATGGCTACGCGGGATGCCCGTGAGATCATTTCGCCCATCATCACGGCCTCGCCCACATTGCTGGTCGAGTACCCCCCGTCGGCCGAGACCGCGCCGACCGAGATCAGCGCGAGGTCGCAGCGCAGCTCGAGGTCGCTGTCACGGCCAGCGACCCGAAAGCTGACGGGCCCGACGGTCGACTGGCCGGCCAACCGAACGGCGCCGCCGAACAGGTAGAGGTCATTCACCGCTTTGGGCGACACCTCCGCCGGAACCCGCAGGTTGTTGGTTGCGATGGTGAGTTCGCGATGGTTGCCGAGGTGCCGGGCCACGGCCAGGCACGTCGTGCCCGCGTTGATCATGATCACCGACGCATTGTCGACGAGGTTCGCAGCAAGCTCACCGATCTTCTCTTTTGCCGAGGTGTGCAGCTGCATGCGCACATCGAGCTTCTTCTCGGTGACGAGCATGGCCGACCGGCTCACCGCCCCGCCGTGGGTTCGCACCAGAATGCCATCAGCATCCAGGTGGTCAAGATCACGGCGAATCGTGTCTGACGACACACCGAAGCGTGCAGAGAGCATGGCAACGGTGACCTGGTCGACCTCCGTCACGAACGCGGCGATCTCGGCCTTGCGGCCCGCAGGCAGACGGACGGTTTGCGCACTCTTCTCAAATGCAAGACTCTCGCTCATACAGGTATGTCTAGCAGCTTGTTGCGCTCGTGCGCGTATTTATGCGTTTCTTGACACCCAAAGAACTCACACTCAGCATTCAGCATCCGATCGAGCCGACATTTGCTGTCTTTTGCTGCTATTTCCTTATTGACGCCGCATCAATCAGCGAATAACATCAGATTCTGCGCTAATCCGCATAAAACAGCAATAGTTCTTACCGCAACCGCAATCACCGAAGATTGGATGAACATGAGCAACGTCGCTCGAGGCCGTCGGGTCAAAATCGCAGGGGTAGCCCTCGCGACGATGACGGTACTACTCGCCACCGCATGCAGCAGCGGCGGCGGGGGGTCAACAAGTGCAGATGGCAAAGTATCCATCGATTTCTCCCAGTGGTGGGGCTCTGAGCTCCCCGACGGCGATCTGCAGAAGATCGTCACCAGTTTTGAGGCCGCGAACCCCAACATCACGGTCAACCTCCTTACCCAGCCGTACTCAACGCTGCAAGACCAGACCACAACTGCCGGCGTCTCTGGCACCCTGGCCGACGTTGTCGGCCTCGACGGTGCCTGGGTGAACAACCTCGTCAAACAGGGCGCCCTCGACAACCTCAGCACCGAGATGACGTCGACCAGCTACGACGCCAGCCAGCTTTCAAGCCAGGTGCAGATCAAAGGCTCCACGTACATGATCCCCGTGGTCAACTTCGTGTACCCCTTGTTCACGAACGACGCTCTGCTCGCACAGGCCGGGGTCACGACTCCGCCGGCGACGCGAGACGAGTTCCTGGCCGACGCCAAGGCGATTTCGGCCAAGACCTCAGCGAAGGGCTGGATCCTGCCGCTGGGAACAACGAACCCCAACGGTGTACAGAACGATGTCATGTCGTGGCTCTGGGCATCGGGCGGCAGCATGATGAAAGACGGTCAGCCCGACCTCACCAACGACGGCGTCTCGAGTGCCGTCAACTACGTGAAGTCGCTCTACGACGCGAAGGTTGTCGCTGACGGCACGTTCACGCTGCAGGAGCCCGACAAGGTCACCCAGTTCACGAACGGCCAGGTCGGCATGATGGTCGACTCGCTGGCGCACATCACGACCATTCAGAAGGCGAACCCGAACCTGAAGTTCAGCATCTCCGCCATTCCGGCGACAGATGGTTACACGGGCAAACGCGGCATTCCGTACGCATCCTGGGGCATCGGTGTCTCAGACAAGTCGGCTCACAAGGCTGAAGCGTGGAAGTTCGTGCAGTACCTGATGAGCAAAGACGTGAACGCCAACGTGTCGAGCCTGGCCCACGGCTTCCCCGGCAACAGCACGGCGACGCCCGACTTCACCGGGTCTGACCCGCTGTACGAACAGGCCTTCAAGATCTACCAGGCCGGCTACCCCGCCAATGAGTTCGTGGGCCTGCCCACCTCCGACCAGCTCATGCGCGACTTCGACACCGCTTTTCAGAAGACCCTGAATGGTGACGGCAGTGTGAGCGACATGCTCTCGGCAACCCAGGCGAGCTGGAAGAAAGCCTTCTAGCCCGCCGAGCCACACCGGTGCAGTTCGGTCGCGCCACAGGTCTCACAGATTCCGTGGCGCGACCGCCCCCTCTTGAAGAAAGAACGGTCATGACAGCTCTACGAACAGGGCGAGTATCGTCGCGGTTCGGATCGTCGCGGCTGGCGAGAAAAGCCACTCCCTACGGATTCGTCGCCCCCACCGCGATTCTCCTCATCGCACTGATGGTGGTGCCCATCGTCTTGGTGATCAGCTACTCGGTCTCGACCGGCTCGATCACCAGCAAAGATGCACCGTTCACCGGCATCACCAACTACGTCACACTCCTGACGAATCCAGACTTCTGGAACGCGGCCTTCAACACTCTCGTCTTCACCGTCTCGAGCGTTGTCGCCCATCTGCTCATCGGGTTGGGCTTCTCACTGATGCTCAACTCGCGGCTACTGGGTTCGGTGCCACGAGCCATCTTCAGGGTCATCTATATTCTGCCGTGGCTGTTCACAGCGGCGATCATCGCCGTCTTGTGGCGGTTGCTGCTCGACCCGCAGGGCGTCGTCAACTACCTGTTGCAGGCCGTTCACCTCGCCGGCAGCCCCATCGCCTGGTTCGGCGACCCGGGAGCAGCGTTGTTCGCCGTGACGGTCATGAACATCTGGGCGGGGTATCCGTTCTTCATGATCAGCCTTCTCGCAGGCCTGCAGGGCGTGCCCGCTGATCTGTATGAGGCGGCACGGGTCGACGGTGCATCCGGATTCCAACAGTTTCTGAGTGTCACGCTGCCGCAACTGCGGCCCATCATCATCTCGATGGCCATGCTCGATGTGCTCTGGACCACCCAGCAGTTCGCCCTCATCTGGCTCACCACCGGCGGCGGGCCCATCAGCGTCACCGAGATGCTGAGCACCTTCACCTACAAGCTCGCCTTCACGGGCTTCGACTTCTCGATGGCCGCAACGAGCGCCGTGATCGTGCTGATCTTCTCGCTCATCGTCGCCATCTTCTACGTGCGCTCACAACGATCGGAGAGCTGACATGGCTACCGTCACACCTCACCGCCGCCCGCGCAAGATCGGGCTGCGCATCGCGCTCGCCATCGGTCTGCTGGCCGGCGGTGTCTTTGCTGGCTTCCCGGTGTTCTGGATGCTCATCAGCTCGTTCAAGACGAACACCGAGATCTTCGCGTACCCGCCGAAACTCATCACCGAGGGGTTCAGCTTCGATGCCTACCTCGCCGTGCTGGGCGACCCCGAAGAGATTCGTTTCTTCATCAACAGCTACGTCGTCGCACTCTCGGTGACCGCGCTCACAGTGGTGTTCGCCATCCTGGCGGCATATGCGTTCAGTCGGTACGAGTTTCGTGGCAAGAAGGTGCTGAACGTCATCATCATCGGCACCCAGGCTGTGCCGCCGATCGCGCTCATCATCCCGTTCTTCGGGTTGATGGTCTCGCTCGGTCTGTACAACACCTATGCCGGCCTGATTCTCACCTACATCGTGTTCACGCTGCCCTACGCGATCATCATGATGACGGCGTACTTCAACACCCTGCCGAAAGAGCTCGACGAAGCTGTCAAGGTCGACGGGGCCGGTGCGTGGACAGCGCTGTGGCGCATCCTCGTACCCATCTCAGTGCCCGGCATCGTCTCTGTCGCGGTGTACACGTTCATGATCTCGTGGAACGAGTACCTGTTCGCACTGACCCTGACGCGCACCAACGACCTGCGTACGGTGCCCGTCGGAATCCAGCTGCTGATCGGCCAGAACACTTACCACTGGAACCAGATGATGGCCATCTCCATTCTCGGCAGCATCCCGGTTCTCATTCTCTTCCTCGTTTTTCAGCGCTACTTCATCGGTGGCCTCACCTCTGGCTCAGTCAAAAGCTGAGCTTCGCGGCATCCGTCGCACCATCCCCCACTAAGGAGCAATACCCGCAATGTTGATGAACGGTAAAGACCTACTCGCTGTCGCGAATGCCAACAACTTCGCCGTGCCGGCGTTCAATGTCAGCGATTACGCCATGATGAACGGCCTCTTCGAGATCAGCGAAGAAAAGAACGCCCCGATGATCATCGCCATTCACCCGGATGAGGTCAGCCACCTTGGCGTCGAGGCGATTCTCGCCATTCGCGAGCGTGCCCACAAGTCGAGCGTTCCCGTGGCCATCCACTGGGATCACGGCGGCTCGTACGAGCAGATGCTCACGGCGATTCAGGCCGGCTTCACGTCGGTGATGATCGACAAGTCGATGCTCCCGTTCGACGAGAACGTGGCCGTGACCAAGCGCGTCGTCGACACGGCGCACGACGTCGGCCTCTCGGTCGAGGGCGAACTGGGTACGATCGGTAAGCTCGACGAAGAGGCCGAAGAGGGCGGGGAGATCATCTACACCGTTCCCGCAGAAGCCGTCGACTTCGTCAAGCTGACCGGCGTCGACAGCCTGGCCATCGCCATCGGAACGAGCCACGGCCTGTACCCGCAAGACCTCGAGCCGAAGCTCCGCATCGACCTGTTGCAGCAGATCAAGGCTCTGCTGCCCATCCCCCTGGTGCTGCACGGCGGGTCGAACAACCCCGACTCCGAGATCGCCGAGGCCGTGAAATACGGCATCAACAAGATCAACATCTCGAGCGACATCAAGGCGGCATACCACGACGCCATGCGTCTTGAACTCGCTAACAAGAGCCTCCGCGAGCCGAATACCATTCAGCCGCCGGCCATCGCTGCCATGAAGAAGGTCGCCGCACACAAGATCGACCTCTTCAACGCCGCCGGCAAGGCTGAGCTGTACTAGCCGCCATGGTGAGCTCCGAAACCGTACTGGGCCTGGGCGGCACGGTCGACTACGAAATCGACTGGAACTCCGCTGTTCTCGAAGGCCTCGCCGCCGAGTACGGCGTCACGGTGTCGGAGCTCACCACCGATCATCCGATCATCACGGAACGCGACCTTCTGGTGTCGGTTCTCGCGATGCTCAAGACCGGTTCCGGAGGAGAGCGCTTCGTCGCCTCCTCCGGCATCGTCGAAACCTTCGCCGCCCGCTTCACCAGCCGAGTCACCCTCGGTGGCACCGGTGTGCGGGCGGCGCTGGCCATGAGGGTGCTCGGCGTCACCAGCACGCTGCACCTGGTCAGCATCGACGACCACGTGCGGCGCCTGCTGCCGCCGGGAATCGACTTCATCAGCAGCGCCGTCACCGACACCACAGACCCGCACCTGATCATCCAGTTTCCCGTCGGAGCCACCGTCTGCCTCGGCGGCACCCTGCTCACCGCGACCCATGCCAACCGACTCATCTACTCGAACGACCCGCCCAACCAGACCCTCTACCTCAGCGACGAACTGCCGTCGGCACTCAGCACCGCGACCCTCTTTCTCATCTCCGGCTTCAATTCGATGCAGGATGCCCAGGCCCTCGACGAGCGCCTCGACCAGCTGCGCTCAGCCCTGTCTCGCCTGGCCCCCGGCTCGACCGTGTTCTACGAAGACTCAGGCTTTCACCGCCCCGAATTCAGCCCGCGCGTGCGCGCCGCGCTGCTCGACGCCATCGACGTGTACTCGCTGAACGAAGACGAACTCGAGACCCACCTCGGCCACCCGGTCGACCTGCTCGACCCGCACGCCGTGCGCTCTGCGCTCGACGACGTTGCCCGCCTTATCCCCGCACGTCACCTGATTGTGCACACCAAATACTTCAGCGCCGCCATCGGCGAACGCCCCGAGCTCTACCGCGAGGCACTGCGTGGGGGCATCCTCATGGCGAGCACCCGCTACCGCTTCGGCGACGGCTTCACCCGCGCCGACTACGACGGCATGGCCGCCGAGCGCGTCAGCCCCGCCGGGGCTGCCGTCGCGGCAGCGCTCTCGCCTGACGTGCCTCCGGCTCTAGCCGGGGCCGCCACACCGGCGGTTTCGGCACCCGGCGGCCCGCCCGAGGCGGCCACGCCCGAGCCCGCCCTGCCCGACGCATCCGCGCCCTTGGGTGCTGCACGAACCATCGTCTGCATCCCCGCCTTTCAGCTCGACGACCCCACCCCCACCACCATCGGCCTCGGCGACTCCTTCGTGGGCGGCTTCATCGCGGCCCTTCGTCGCGGCCGCGCGCTGTAGCCCTCCTCGCGCACCCATGCCCTCGAGGCTTTTCGAAATGCGACTCAACGGTGGTTGAGTTGCGCCCTGCGGCTGCTTCTCGCGCCCAACTCGACACGTGGGCGCAACTCAACGTCGCGCAGAGCCGCCCGATCGCGGGGTGGCACGAGGAGAGCGCGCGCGGCGCCGAAGAATGCCGAAAGTAGCAATGGTGAGGCCTGCGACGACCGCGACGAGCCCGCCTGCCGCCACGGGCGCGACGTCGAGCCCCGTTTGAGCGAGGGCGCCCCCCGAGCCGCCCGCACCGCTGCCATCCGATCCGCTACCGCCAAGCCCACTACCACCAGACCCGCTACCGCCTGTTGCGCCGGAGCCCCCGCCCGTACCGCCACCCGGCACCGGAGGCTGAGACGTGGTCGTGGGAGTGGCCGTCTCAGTAGGAGTGGGCGTAGAAGGAGGCACCGCGACGGCCAGCGTACGTTCGAACACCTGCAGATGCGTCGACGGTTCACCCGTGAGTGGAGCGAAGCTTGTCATCGTAGCGTGCAGGCCGTCAGCAGACAGCGTGCCGATCACCGTGTCGAGAGCACCCGCAGCGCCAGCAGCGTCGACGCTGACCAGCTCCAGCGCGTGCGCAATCGCCGACCACCGGTACGCCTGTGACTTTCCCGAAGAGGGCTTCGTCGACAGGTTGCCTGCACCACTGAGAACCAGTACGTAATCGCCATTCACCGAGACCGATGTCGCAACCGCATCGGCATCGGCCGCCCTCGTACCCGCCGGATCCAGGCTGATCATCTGCGGTTCGCTGCTCGCCAGCCGTTCGAGATAGACCTCCGCGTGCCCGCCGTTTGCCGTGCTTGTAAGGTGCGCCCTCGACGTAAAAGCGACCGTTGTTCCGTCGGCTGAGATCACGGGCAGAACCGAATCGCCATCACCGGCAGTCGACGAGCTGCCGGGCGCCGTGCTCAGCAGTCTGGCCCGGCCGCCTGCCGCATCCGCCACGTAAACCTGCGACGACGCTCCCGGCGCGATGTTCGTCACATCGCTCGCGAGCGTGGCGAAGACCACAAGGCCCCCGTCACCCGAAATCGATGGTGCCCCATCCGCATCGGCATTCATGCCGGTCGCAGCCGCCGCAATGCTCGTTGACGCTAGTCGAGTCGAGCCCGATACGAGGTCACGCACAAACACTTGCGCATAGCCGCCCGTCGCGTCTGAGGTGAGGTCTGTAGCTTTCGAGTCGAAGACCAGATGGCTTCCATCGGCCGAGATCTCACCGAATTGCGAATCACCATTGGCTCCGGTGGGAGTCACAACGCCCACTCCCGCCACGCTGGCAAGGCTCGTCGTATTCAACACGGTGTCGCGCACATAGATCTGGCTGTGGCCACCGCTCGGCACCGCGGTCAGATCGGTCGCATCCGATTCGAAGACCACGTACCGACCGTCGGCCGAGATCGACGTGACCTCTGAATCGCTGTTTGCGCCGTCGACCGAGCCGGCGGCCGACGTCACGAGAATCGTCACACCGGTTGACTGGTCACGGAGGTAACCCTGCCGGTGGCTGGCGGTCGACACCACCACGAGGTCGGTCGCATTCGAGTTGAACGCGACGAAGCGACCGTTCTGAGATACGAAGCTCTGCACCGAGTCTGCGTTTCCGCCACCCGTCGCATTCGCCGCCTGGTCGGTGCTCATCATGACAGTGGTGCCGGTCGTGACCTTTTCGGCGTAAACCTGAAGGTACCCATTCGACGAAGTGGAGCTGACGTCGTTCGCCGCAGAAGTGAACGTCACCGTCGACCCGTCCGCTGACACCACGGCCCCGAACGAATTGTCGTCACCACCTGCTGCCGTCGAGCCCACCCGCCGGCTGAGCACGACGGGCGCTCCTGACAGGCCGGCAGAATAAATTTGAGCGTGGCCTGCCTGAGGCGGATCAGTGAGGTCGGTCGCAGTCGAGCTGAACGTGACGAGACCTCCGTCGTCAGAGATGCTGATGTCGATTCCGCCCGCATCAGAGTCGCCCCCGCTCGGTGTGGTTGCCGTCGAGCGGCTCAGCAGAGTGGTGGATCCGGCGCTCACGTCACGGCGATACACCTGCTGATGCCCGCCCGTGGCAATGGTGGTGAGATCGGTGGCTGACGAAGAGAACGACACGATTCCGTTCTCCGAGATCGCCACGCCCACCGAGTCGCCATCGGCTCCCGACGACCCGGTTCTGTCGAGGCTGACGAGAGTTGTGGCAGAGGCAGTTGTGTCTCGAACATAGATCTGCCGAAATTTGTGGGTGGCGAAAGGCGTCAGGTCTGTCGCGGCCGAGGCGAAGGCAATACGACTCCCGTCCTTCGAGATCGCCAGTCCGGCCGCGCAGTCGCCAGCGCCGCCCGACGGAATTCCAGCGTCACTCAGGCTGATCATCGAGGTGGCATGTGCTGTCACGTCGCGCTCGAAGACCTGCGAATAGCCATGTGTACTGACGCTCGTCAGATTGCTCGCGGCTGTCGTGAACGCGATGTCGTGTGCGTCTGCCGAGATCACGGCCTGCAGCACGTCATCTGAGGCACCTACCGGCGTGGCCGTCTGGCTCACGCTGGCCAAGATGGTGGTGGAGGTCGTCAGGTCTCTGACAAACGCTTGGATGTGACCCCCGGTATCTTCGGTGACGGCATCGGTGGCCGCTGTGAGATACGAGACGAATCGCCCGTCGGCTGAGATACTCGGCGACTGGGTGTCGTTGTTCACACCCGTACCGTCGGTGAGATTCACACTCACGAGCACTATTTCGCCCGTGAGTGTGTCGCGGCGAAAGATCTGTCGGTGGCCGTGGGAGTCAGACGAGGTCAGGGTCGTCGCGGTTGAACCGAACGCAACAAAGCGCCCGTTCGAAGAAATTGCGGAGACGGCTGAGTCGGCGTTGCCGCCCGCCGGCAGGTGAGCACTCACCAACGCTGTCGTGCCGATCGTGGGAACGGATGCCGCGGCGTTCATCGCCACTGCTGCAAGCGATCCGACCAGCGCGATCGACGCAATAGCAGCGACGGCGATCACATGCCCGAACGACCCAATGCGATGCGTAGACGAAGCAGACACGAGACTCCCAGCGTGGTGCGGCCCCCGGGCAGAGTGCCCCGAAGTGATGACCCCTCACCTTATGCCCAATACCAACTTATTCTCAACTTCATCCGACGTCAACGGTCACGCGGCGCGACGTCAGACGCTCACGTGGTCGCCGAGGCGACCGTCGCTCTCCTCGAGGTAGCAGGCGCCGCAGAGCGACTCGTAGGTCACGTGGTCACCGTCGATGGCGACCTGGTCGCCGTCGAAGACGAAGAAGCCGTTCACGAGGCGGGCGTTGAAGATGGCTTTGCGGCCGCAGCGGCAGATGGTCTTGAGTTCTTCGAGGCTGTGCGCGACTTCGAGCAGGCGCCGGCTGCCCGGGAATGCAGCGGTCAGAAAGTCGGTGCGAATGCCGTACGCGAGAACCGGGATGCCGTCGACCAACGCGATGCGCAAGGCATCGTCGACCTGCGAACGCGACAGAAACTGCGCCTCATCGATGAGCAGGCAGCTGACGGGTTCGGGGCCGGGAGCGGCTTCGGCCCGGCTCCAGAACGCCTCACGCAGCGACTGACCCGGCTCGATGAGAAAGTCGACCGCGCGGTTCACTCCGAGCCGCGACACGATACCGTGGTCGCCTTTCGTGTCGGTCGCCGGCTTCGCGATGAGCACGCGGTGCCCACGCTCTTCATAGTTGTAGGCGGCCTGAAGCAGCGCCGTGCTCTTGCCGCTGTTCATAGCCCCGTACCGAAAATAGAGTTTTGCCACCTGTCAACCTTAAAGCCCTTAGAACAGAGTGGGCGGATGCCCAGCCCCAGCCGTGCCGTCCGCACCATCGCCGCTCGACACAGAAGCATCACGACGATGTGCCGGCCGCGACGAGTCGAACCGGCCCGTGCCGCTCGCCACATCGGCCCACTTCAGCCCCGGAGCGCCCGCCAGCGCCACCCCCGACCCCTCCTCCACGCCGTCGAGCCGATGCCGCGCCATGAGCGGCCGAATGCGCCGTCCCAGCCACGCGCGGTACTCCTTCGGCGCATACGACGACGCCCCGAAGTACATCGAGCGGTACTCCGCCACGAGCTCCGGACGCTCCCGCCCCAGCCACTGCATGAACCAGGGCTTCACCCCGGGCCGCAAGTGCAGCGCCGAGTACATGACGCCGGTCGCCCCGGCCTCTTTCACCATCGCCAGCGCACGGTCGAGGTGTGTGGTGGTGTCGGTGAGGTGCGGGATGATCGGCATCAGAAAAACCGAACACGAAAGCCCGGCATCCCGAACCGCCCGCACCGTGGCCAGCCGCGCCTTGGCCGACGGCGTGCCCGGCTCGATCGACTGCTGCAGCTCGTCGTCGTACACCGCGATCGACATGGCGATGTCGACCGGAACCGCCCGCGACGCTTCGACCAGCAACCCGAGGTCACGTCGCAGCAGCGTACCTTTGGTCAAGATGGAGAACGGCGTGCCCGATGCCGCGAGCGCTTCAATGATGCCGGGCATCAGCTTGTAGCGGCCCTCTGCCCGCTGGTACGGGTCGGTGTTCGTGCCGAGCGCCACCGGATGCCGCCCCCAGCTGGGCTTCGCAAGCTCGCGCCGCAGCACCTCGGCCACGTTGATCTTCACGATGATCTGGCTGTCGAAGTCGGTGCCGGCATCAAGGTCGAGGTATGTGTGCGTTGGTCTCGCGAAGCAGTACGTGCAGGCATGACTGCAGCCCCGGTAGGGGTTGATCGTGTACCCGAACGGCATGGCGCTCTGGCCCGGAACCTTGTTCAGCGCCGACTTCGCCACCACCTCGTGAAAGGTCATCCCGGCGAACTCGGGCGTCTGAACCGAACGCACCAGGTTGTTCAGCCGCGCGAGCCCGGGCAGGGCGGAGTCGTTCTCGACACCCAGTTGCTGCCCACTCCACCGCATGCCCTCATTCGAACATACTTTCGAATGTCGCGCAAGCTACGCGTACCGGGGTTAACAAAATCAAGCGCTCCATGCGGCTGAGGGGTGTCAGCAGCACAGAACGCTTGACTTCTAGAAGTGTGCAGAGGTGCGGGCCCCATCGCAGTTAGAGCCTTCACTCTCTGCACAGGAAGGGATTCGAAACCCTCCCCCCATCGGATTGGTCGACTCTGAAAAGATTTCAGAGTTTTTTCGAGGCCCGTTCCCGTCGCCGCGCACGAACGAGAACAACGGCGACCCCCGCAATGGCGAGCAGCACGATCACACCCGCAATCGACACGATCAGCACCGCATTCACCCCCGCCTCAGACCCGCCCGCTGCCGCGTTCGGCAGCGCCGTGATGCGCGAATTGTCGACTGCCCCGCCGCACGAGGGCGCGGTGGCACTGCCCATCGCCGCGGCGGTTCCGGCGGGCGGGCTGTACGTGAACCCGATCGAATTCGACACCGGATGCCCGTCTGACGACACGATCTGCCACGTCATCGTGTACCGGCCAGCTGCCCCCAGCGCCACGGGCACGCTCACGTCGTGGCTCAGGATGCTCGCGCACCCCGTCTCGTAGTGCGTGGTCTGGGCATCCGGCCCCGTCACCTCGAGAATCGCCGACGAGCTGTCACCCGAAAGGTCGAGCACCAGGTCGTTGAACGTCAGCGAGACCGAGGTGAGGGGCGTCGTGACCGTGGAGTCGGCCGTGGGCGTGCTGCTCACCAGGTAGTCGTGGGCGCTGGCGCTGGTCACGGGAACCAGAGCGAGCGCGCCCGCAAGCGCAGCACCGAGCAGAACCCCAGCAACCGTACGTCGACTACGCAACGTTCGCCCCGCGCTTCTTCGTCACCGCGAGCACCGCGACGACGAGCGCGATGGCGCCGAGCGCCAGCCCCGCGATTCCGAGCCCGATCGCGAGCGCCGACGTACCGTCGCCCGTCGCCGCAGCAGCAGTCGTGCCAGCCCCCTGCGTCATGACGGCTCCCGCAGCCCCCGGCGACGCCGTCGCCGTCACCGACGCACCAGCCCCGGCACCGGCACCGGCACCCGAAGAAGCAGCCGCAACCGGCGGCGCATCGTTCACGTACACCGTCGGTGCCGGGTTCTCCGGTTCCACCCCCGAAGCGGGCGTCGGCTCGGCCCAGTCGACCACGCTGCCATCAGAATACGTCTGGTGCGTCGGCAGCACGATGCTTCCCGTGCTGGGTATGGGCCCCGCCGAGATGGCGAACGTCAGAAACTGCCCCGGCGCGATTGCCGCGGCAGCACCAGTAGCCGTCCAGGTGATCTTCGTGGGGGCCTCCGTCACCGTGCCGTCATCGGTCTTCACCGGCGTGGCCAGTGTCGACGAGGTCACTTCGGTCGTCCATCCGGCAACCGGCTCGTACGAAACGCTGCCGAACGGAGTGTCGGTGGGCAGATCGACCTCGAGTTTGACCGTGCTGGCCGTGGCCGACTCAGTAGGAACCTTGAACGTGAGAGTGCTGTAGCTGCCCGCCGCCGCCTGGTCGGGGTCGACGTGCACGTGGGCGCTGGCCGCAAGCGGAGCCCCCACAGCGAGGGCGAAAGCAACAGACGTGGTGCAGATCGCGCGCGCGATCGAAATCTTCTTCATGGTGAATCCGTTTCTCAGCCGCCACTTCGGGCGACCGGCAAGTGTGAACAGGGTCTACGCAGAGACGTGCTGCCACACCGGGGGGCCACGATGCCGAAGTGAACCCAGAAACACGCCGAGGTCGAGCGGATGATCGGGGGCCCGCGTACCGTGCGGCACCGCCCGGGCATCCGGTGTCGCCGGTTCGACGAAAACCAGCTGCCTGAACCGCCGCACCCGAAGGGCAGCGGAGTTGTACAGCCCCCAGAACGCCAGCTCACCACGGCGAAGCGCCACGATCGTGACGAGGGCGGCGACGGCGTGCGCGAGCCACATCCATGAACAGGGCTGCATCGCCGAGCCGGCCCCGATGCTCGCCGCTCCGGCCGCGCTCTGGTCGAAGAGCATGCTGACGAGGGCCGAGCCGTGGCTCATGCCGGCCATCTCGCCGGTCATCGGTTCGCTGGGCGACAGGGCAGCGCTGCCGGCGCCCACGGTGAAGAGCAGATGAAGCGCAACCTGGCTGAAGGCCACCGAGAGGGCCAGCCGGGGCAGCGACAGGCGCTTGCCGGCGAGCGCCACGCACACCAGGCTGGAGACGGCGAGGGCCAGGGCGAGGCCCACAGTTCCGGGCGCCATGCCGCCGGCGGCCACGTGCGAGAGGGCGGCCACGAACACCGAGACGCCCGCGGAGATGAGCCCACGGAGCACCCGTGCCGCTCTGCTCGTCATGCCGCTCCTGCCGTCGTGCTGCCGCTTTTCGCCCCAGTCTACAAAGCGTAGAACACAGAGCCCAGCCCTGTCGTACAGCCTCCCGCACGGCCCAGCCGATATTGTGTTGCCGACGACGCGCGTGCGTCGATGCACCGCACCGCAGGAGCCCCATGTTCGACTCGTTACTCAACCTCAACATCGTGCAGGGCCCCGTCATCATCGGCTTCGCGGCCACCGCCGCCGTCTTCGGTCTGTACCTGCTCATCCGCCGCCCCGGCCGGCGCTGGATCGTCACCGCAGCATCCGGCCTCGTCGGCGGCGCCCTGGCCGGCATCGTCACCCTCGTCATCACCGTGTACCTGCTCGACCTGTTCGGCACCCGCCTGTCGCCTTTGGTCGACTCCGTCATCGTTCTCACCTTCGCTGCTGTGGGCCTCGCCATCGTCAACCTGTGGCTCTCGAGGTGGTGGCGCAAACTCATCGCCGTGCTCGGCATCGCGGTCTTCATCGCCACCGGAACCCTCGGCGTCAACGCCGTCTACGGCCTCAACAAGACCGTCGCTGCCTTCTTCGGGGTCACCAACGCGAAGCCGCTCGTACTTCCGTCGGCATCGGGAACCCCCACCCCGGCACCCGTCGTCGACCCGAATGCACCCCTCTACGAGAGCTGGATGCCCCCGGCCGACCTCCCCGCCACCGGTCAGCTCGGCACGGTGAACATTCCCCACGACGTCTCGGGCTTCATCGCACGAACCGCGCTCGCGTACGTACCCCCGGCGGGGCTCGTGGCGAATGCGCCGGCACTGCCGGTGATCATCCAGCTGAATGGACAACCGGGAAGCCCCGGCCTTGACGACCCCAAGGTCATTCTCGACAAGCTCGCCGCGGCGAACAGAGGCCTCGCCCCCATCGTGGTGAACCCCGACCAGCTCGGCGACGACACCAAAGACCCGCTCTGCCTCGACACCTCGAAAGGTAACGTCGAGACCTACATCATGAAAGACGTGGTTCCGTGGGTGAAGGCGCACTTCAACGTGCTCTCAGATCCCAAAGACTGGACCATCATGGGGTTCTCGAACGGCGGCATGTGCGCGTCATACTTCGGCGCGAAATACCCCAGCACATTCGGCAACTTCGTCGACATCTCGGGAGATGAATACCAGGGCGTCGACGACAAGTCGACCCTGAAGAAGATGTTCGGCGGCAACCAGGCGGCCTACGAGGCGGTGTGGCCCACCACCATCATGTCGAAGTCGACGTACCCCGATTCGTGGGCGGTGTTCGCTGTGGGAGCTGACGACGCCGAGGCCATCCCGGGTGTGAAGACGAACTACGACGCCGCTGTGGCGGCCGGAATCCACGCCACATACACAGCCATACCCGGCAGCGGGCACGACAACACCGCCCTCGACGGCGGGCTCTCTGCCGGCTACACCCTGATCTACCCACGCGGTGGGTTGTCGGCGCCGCCGACGGGCTGATCACGCGGTGAGCGCGCGGTGAGCACGGGCACGGTAGCGTGAACCTATGGTGTCGCTCGTATCGGTAGTCGCGCTCGGCACGCCGTTCGTCGTGGAGCTTGACGGCGTCACCCCCACCGAGGTGTCGCAGTTCGTCGAGTCGTGGGCCTGGTGCTCTGGTGAGCTCGTCAGCGAGGCCCCCGAAGGCGCCACAGTGTTGCGTGCTACCGTGACCGCTCCCCATTCGGCGGCCGCTCCGGATGCCCCGCTCGAGAGCCCCGTCTCCGCACCGTCCGGCGCAGCCGTGCCCCCACCCTCAGCCGAGCCGGCCCCAGGCCTCGCTCCAGCCCCAGCTCCAGCTCCAGCTCCAGCTCCAGCTCCAGCCCCAGCTCCAGACGTCATCACCGCCGTGTCGTTCCGCGCCCTCGCCGACCAGCTCTCCGGCCTCATCACCCGCACGGCCATCGATGCCCAGCGCAACTCGCTTCTCATGCTGCACGCCGGTGCGGTCGCCGACCCGGCGACCGGCAACGTGGTCGCCTTCCTCGGCCCATCGGGCCGCGGAAAGACCACCGCCTCCATCGCCCTCGGCCGCGCCTTCGGCTACGTCACAGACGAAACCCTCGCCGTGCGTGACGACCTCAGCGTGCTGCCCTACGGCAAGCCGCTCTCGGTGAAGCAGCCCCCGCCCGAGCGATGGAAAGACCAAGTGAGCCCGGCCACCCTCGGCCTGAGGGTGCCGCCGCCGGCACTGAGGCTGGTCGCCGTGCTGCTTCTCGACCGGAGACCCGCGTCGGGGAGCGACGTGGAGCCGGGCATCCGGAGCGTGAGCCTCACCGAGTCGATCGGCGAAGTGGTCGAACAGATCAGCTACCTCTCGCACCGCGACCGCCCGCTCGAGCGCCTGCAGGCCGTCTTCGCCGCGTGCGGCGGCCTCCAACAGGTGACCTACAGCGAAGCCGAAACCCTCGTACCCCTCGTGCGTTCGCTCTTCGCAGACGCCGAGCGCGCCCGCGGAACCACACCCAGCGTTCGCAGCATCGCCACCGACATCATTCGCGACGGCGACTCGGTCATTGCACTCTCGGGCACAACTGTGCGCGTGATCTCGGGCATCGCCCCCACGATTCTCGAGCACGCCCGGCTGCCGCGAACCCTCACTCAGCTAGAAACCGCGGTCGTCGAGGCGCACGGCGAGGCCCCCGGCGACCGCACGGCCGAGCTTCTCGCTGCTGCCGTCGCCGAACTCGTCACCTCAGAACTGCTCGAATGGATGCCCGGCGAGCCTGATCCTGACCGGCCCTGAGCCCGGCCACCACCGGCCGCCGGTGGCCGGGTCAAACCCTCAGCGGCGAACCCTCGCCCGCCGCGCACCCGCTGCACGCAGAGTGCCGGGCCGCATGGCGACGGGGCGGTACCCGTCGGTCAGTACCTCGATGAACGTCGCAACGATGGCCGCAACGGCCAACACGACAAGAACGATGATGAACAGCATGGTCTTCTCCTACCTGAGTGCGAATCGGTATGACCGACAGTCGTCTCTAAGCGGGGTTCGCGTCATGCAGCGATCGCCCTATTCTGCGGCTGTTCGCGCGCCGGGTGCTGCCTCTCGTCTACGCATCGCCCGGCTACACCCCGCTGCGGGCAAGGTACGCGGCCTCGGTGCGCGTCGCGGCACCCGTCTTTCGCAGAATGTTCGACACGTGCACACTCGCCGTCTTGGTGCTGATGAACAACTGTTCAGCGATCTGCCGGTTGCTCAAACCCTGGGCGAGGAGCACGAGCACCTGCCTCTCGCGTTCGGTGAGCAGTGCGTCGAGCGACGTATGGTCAACGATGGAGCCGGCCCCACGCCCGGCCGACCCGGTTGACCCTCTTGATCCGGCCGACCCGGTCGACCCGGTCGACTCTGCTCCGACCCTGTGTTTCAGATCGATCACCCGCTGCGCCACCGAGGTGAGGCCGATGCGGTCGGCAGTGGAGTGCGCCTCGTCGGCCCAGCGGCGAGCGGATGCCCGATCACCCGCATTCGCGTACGCTTCGGCCAATCGAGCTTTCGTGTACGGACCGAGTTGAGCCGGGGCGGTGGAGGCTGCCGAGGCAGCGACCGCGAGCATCCACAGTTCAGGGTCTGTTCCAGAACCGCGCGGGCCCCCGAGCTCGGCATCGAACACCGCGACCGTTGCCGCCGCTGTCGGCCAGGCGGCAGCGGCGGCGAGCACCTCACGGAGTTCGGCCTCGAGAGTCGAACCAGAACCAGAATACGAAGCGGCACCAGCGGAGCGCGGCGATACCAGCTCGATACCGCGACCGCGGGCGGCCGCCAGAACACGCGCCGCGACCGGCAGCACCCCGAGGTCGTAGGGAGCGAACGAGCGGTGTTCACTGTCGAGCAGCACGCTCACCTCGCTCCACGCCTCACGAATCTCGCCCCGAGCCAGAGCTATCTCACCGGCGACAGCCGCAAACCCCAGCCGGGACTGCATGTCGATGCGCAACTGCAACCGCAGCCCCTTTCGCCAGCCCCGCAGCAGACGTTCGGCCTGCGCCGAATCGCCCGACCACAGCACCGCCCGCAGTTTGAGGCGCTGGAGGTGGGCGCTGTATCCGATAGGCGGATCGAGTTCGAGAGCGCGCTCGAGCAACTCGTTCGCCCGCGTCGACTCACCGAGGGCGAAAAGCGGCTCAATGATGTTCGACAGCAGAATGATGCCGGAGGTGCGTTCGACTCCCCGTTGCCGAGCGTGCTCAGCCCCCTCTTCAGCGGTGCGAATCGAGTCGTCGAAGCGGCCCAGAAGGTTGAGCGCGCCCGACTGGTTCACGAAGTAGCGCAGTCGTGCCGAATCGTTGCCCCCGGCAAGCTGGCCCGCCAACGCGAGGTCGGCCAGCCCCGCCTCGACGTCACCGCGACCGAAGCGGGAGATTCCCCGAATGTTGGCCGCCACCGATTTTCGCGGTTCAGCATCGACCGCGACAGCTTCGGCAAGCGCGCGGTCGGCCGTTTCGATCGCTTCGTCGAACCGTGCCTCGAGCATCAGTCGCGCAGCCAGCTCCCCGAGAATATTCGCGCGCAGAACGCTCTGCGGCCGCAGGTGCAGCACGTCGAGCGCCTCCCGAAGCAGCGCGATCGACCCCACCTGCCCCACATTCGCCAGATACGAGGCTTTGTCTCGCAGCATTCGCGCGTAGGGCTCGGCGTTGCCCGACGGCCCACACAGCGCGAGCGCCTCGTTGATCAGAGCGATGGCGCGCTCGCTCTCGCCGGCATTTCGCAGAAGGTACGAGGTCTCTGACAGTAACTCGACGCGGCTGCGCCCTGCCAGTCCCTCGGCGTCAGCCACCTGATCCCAGAACTCCAGGGCTCGCTCACCGAGCCGCGCCGCTGCGAGAAACGCGAACGAGTTCTTGGCCTGCACCATCGCGGTGATCGACCACTCGAACGCCTTGTGGGCATTGTGAGCGAGCATCCAATGGTACGAAATCGCCGTTGCGTCACCGGGACCCAGAGCGTTGGCATAGCTCGTGTGAAAGCGCACCCGTTCGCCCGGCAGCAGCTGTTCATGCACCGCCTCCCGCACCAGCGAGTGCCGAAACCGGTACGCCGTGTCGTCGACGACCAGCACATTCGCGGCCACCGCCTCGCTGGCGGCGGCGTCTATCTCGTCGGCGCTCTGCTCGCTGACGCGCGAGAGCAGCTCGTGCTCGACGCGCACTCCCCCGGCGGCCAGCAAGCGGGTGAGGCGCTCTGCCCCTTCACTCATCGTTTCATAGCGGGCCAGCAGAATCTCTCGCAGCGTTTCAGGAAAGCTGTCGGCCCTCAGGTACGCCTCGCAGCCGACCAGTTCTTCGATGAAGAACGGAACCCCGTCGGTACGCTCGAAGATCACGCCGACGTCGGAGCTGTCAAGCGGCGCCCCGTTCAGCGCGGTGATGAGTTGCCGCGACTGACGGCGAGTGAGCCTGGCCAATTCGCGTCGAGACACCCGCCGGTTGCGGTCGAGCTCGGGCAGCCAGGCTCTCAACGTGCCTCCGCGTGCCAATTCGTCACTTCGAAAAGTGAAGACGAACAGAATGCGGCCATTCTCGATGACGCGCACCAAGAATCGCAACAGCGCGAGCGTGGCTTGGTCGGCCCAGTGCAGGTCTTCGATGATGACGACCAGTGGATGCTCGACGGCAGCATTCTCGAGCGTCGCCGCCACAGCATCGAACAGCAGCCCGGCGCCGGCCTGCTGCCCTGTTTCGGGCGCCACGACCCGACCGCCAAGCTCTGGCAACAGAACGGTGAGCGCATCGCGCGAAGACCCCGCGACGGCTTCGAAGGGGTCGGCGCCGAGCTGGCCGACGAGCGCGCGCAGCACTCCGATGATCGGGGCGTAGGGCGGCGCCGTCGAGTCGAAATCGATGCACTGGCCCCGAAGAACCCTGGCTCGCGAACCCACTCGCTGGCTCACGAACTCGTCGACGAGTCGTGTCTTGCCGATACCTGCTTCGCCACCGAACAGAATGGTGGTGGTACTCGGCTGCGGCGCCTGCTCTGACTGCAGCGCGGCTGCCGTCGACCGTGCGTTGGCGCGTGGCGTGGGCGGGCCGAGAGCACTGGGTGTGCTGAGAGCACTGGGCGCGCTGAGAGCACTGGGCGCGCTGAGAGCACTGGGCGCGCTGAGAGCACTGGGCGCGCTGAGAGCAGTGGGCGCGCCGAGAGCAGTGTCGAGCGCGCCACCGAGCGCCTCGAGGTCGCTCTCGCGCCCTACGAGAATGTCGCTGCTGATGATCTGCACTCCCTCATCGTGTCATCTGCCGCCGACACGATGTGCGGTCTCAGCGACGACGCCCGAACCGACTCCACCACGATGAGTCGCTGCGGCGGGCGGCACGCTGCTCGTCGAGGCGTTCGGCGGCGACACGGCGGTACTCGAGTTCGCGCGTGAAGCGTTCTTCGTTGGCCTGCTGCAGCCAGAGAAAAGAGGTGTCGGTGACCTGCATGATTGGTGCCCTTCTGTGACCCAGAACCACCGCTCTGGTACAGATGACATTTGCCTCTAAGACCCCCACTCCGCATGAGGAGGTCGCCCTATCTTGCAGAACTCTGCCCGCACCCGGGCGAGCCCTAGCCCAGAATCCAGCCGTCTTTGATCATGCGGCGGCGCAGCTCCATCTTCGAAACCGAGTCGCCGTCGGCGCCAGTGTATTTACGCCGTGCGTGCGAAATATGGGTTCGAACCGTCTCGCTTGAGAGTCCGAACCGCGCGGCGGTCTCGGGCACAGAGGCACCGGAACCCGACACGTATGCCCCCACCACCTGCAGCTCGCGCGCGGTCAGAACAGGAACCGCGACCGGCTCACTGTCGCCGAAGAGTTCGGTGATGCGAACCGGCCGCAACACCGTGTTGCGGTACGCCGACCAGATGGCCGCTGCCACCGCCTCTGACGGCTCTTCGGGCAGCAGGTACGCATGCGCGCCCGCCTCGTAGATGCGACGAATGGCCGGAACATACAGTGACCGCCCCAGCACCACCACCCCGGTGCCGTCGCGCACCAGCGAGCTGACCTTGAACGCCGTCGGGCCCCCGTTGCCGAGCTCGTTGTCGATCACAACCACGTCGGCCACGCCGCCGCTGCGGCTCACATAGGTCTCCCACGACTTGGTCCAGCCGTCGACAGAGGCCCCCGGCAGCAGCGTCTTCAGCTGCACGCTGATGGCCTCGGCGACCATACGGCTCTCGTGCACCACGTGCACCCGTATTCGTTTGGGCTTCACCGTCGGCGCCGAGACCCTACCCACGCTCCGGATGCCCAGCCACAGCATGAACGTTAACTGCCGGCATATCTCACCTGCTTTCGACCCCAGCACACGCGTTGCCGCGGAAAATCACTGTAGCAACGGAGCCCAGGCTCGCTCAGCGTGCTCAGCCCATTCGGCAAGATCTGTCGCAAATGGGCGCACGATGGGCCTTGACATGAACCATTCAGCGCATGTCTACTACTGTTGAAGCGATGCCAAAACGCGCAATGGGTCCTTTTCCGTGGGTGATTACCGCGATCGTGGCCTTTGTCGTGCTCGATGCGGCGCTCGTCTACTTCGCGCTCTCCCCTCCCCAGCAGCAGGCCCCGGCCGATTCCGGCAGCGCCCTCGAGACCTCGCTTCCCTCCACGACGGCGACCCCGGTACCGGCGGTCACCGCGACTCCGAGCGCTTCACCGGCGGCCAGCACCGCGCCGACACCCACTCCGACTGCGGGTACCTCGCTGAAAACGGGCACGAGCACCCCCACGCCCACTCCCACCCCCGGCGCAGCAGCGGGGTACATCACCGACTTCAGCTCCGCGCTCGTGGGCTACCGAGCCACACCCGGCAGCTGCGCCGGCACAAGCACCAGCACGGCAACTGATTCCGTGCTGCAACGCACCAGTGACGGCGGCGCCACCTGGACAACCGTCTCACCCACCAACATCCGCGTTCGCCAGGTCGAACGACTCGTCGCCGTCGACGACGCGCACGTCGACGTTCTGGGCCGGTACGGCACCGCCTGCACGCTCAGCGACATCTCCAGTTACACCAGTGGTGAGTTCTGGCAGGTCTACCCCGACCGCACCGCCACCTTCCCCAACTGACCCGCAGGGCTCTCGTCGCGCCCGGGCGCATCACCCCGCCCAGGCGCATCACGCTGCTTGGGCTCGTCACTCGCGGTCGGGCGCGTCACCCAGCCGCCATCGCCTCCGCGATACCGTCGACCAGGGCGCTGATCGCCTCGGAGCCGAGCTCGGGGCCCGCCGCCACCGTCGCATTCGTTCCGAGAAGCACTGCGGCCGGTGTCCCTTCGAAGCCGAGAGCCGCCATTGCCGGCTTCGCACCGAACAGCGCGCCCTCCACCAGCGCCGGGTACGCCTCCGCAAACTCCCTGGCAGAGCCCGCGGTGGCCACCACGATGTCGACCGACGGGCCGAGCCGATGCCGCCACTCGGGTACCTCCGCCGCCACCACGCGGCACGGGGTGCAGTCGGGTTTGACGAACAACACCAGTACTGCGCGCTGCACCGAGAGGCTTCGAAGCGGGTGACCCACCATTTCGGCATCGAGCAGTTGAGCATCCGGAATCTCGGGCCCCACCACCACGGGAGCGCCTGATTCAGAACTCGGGCCGGCAGCACTCGCACCAGCACCCGCACCCGCACCCGCACCCGCACCCGCACCCGCAGAACCCTGCCGCACCCACGTCAGCACCAATGCCACCATGGCCGCCAACAGCACCACGAACCACGTGACGTCGTCGCCCGTGAACCCCGAGATGCTCGCCCCCACTCCACGGCTGCCCGCAAGACCCGCGGCCACCAGCACCCATCCCCCCAGCAGTACTGCGTTGCGCGCCACCGTGCGCCAGCCCACCGAGGCACTGCTCAACACCCCGAAACAGTTGCAGTCGACCGCCTCACCGCGGAGTACCACTCGCAGTAAAAGCCCCGTCAACGCCACCAGAAACAGCACACTCAGCCACGAAACCGCCACAAACGCGGCCCCCGGCAGCACCAGCGCACCGAGCCCCAGCGCGATCTCGCCCCACGGCACCACGGCGGCAACCAACGGCCCGCGCAACAGCCGCGGAACCCCCAGCGCGACCATGGCCGCAGAGGTCTGCCTCGAACGGCCGAGCTTCGTCACCCCGCTCGCCAGCCATACCGCCGCCAACACCACGGGCAGCACGGTCAGAGCTCCGGGGTTCATGAGAACGGGCTACTTGCCTCGCTCGATGGCTTCGATGAGGTACGTGCCGTAACCCGACTTCAGCAGCGTGTTCGCTCTGACACGCAGCTCGTCGTCAGACAAGAATCCCTGGCGCCATGCCACCTCTTCAGGAGCGCCGATCTTCAGACCCTGCCGCCGTTCGATAGTGCGAACGTACTCGCTGGCATCGGTCATCGAATCGAAGGTGCCGGTGTCAAGCCAAGCGGTTCCGCGCGGCAAGACCTCGACCTTCAGCAGCCCCGCCGCGAGGTATGCCTTGTTGATGTCGGTGATCTCATACTCGCCGCGAGCCGACGGTTCGAGACCCGCCGCGATGTCGAGAACGTTGTTGTCGTAGAAGTAGAGCCCGGGCACCGCGTAGTTGCTCTTCGGTTTGACCGGCTTCTCTTCGAGCGACAGCGCCACGCCGTCGGCGTCGAACTCCACCACGCCGTACGCCGAGGGCTCAGCCACCCAGTAGGCGAACACGGCACCGCCCACGATGTCGGTGAAACGCGAGAGCTTCGAGCCGAGCCCGGGCCCGTAGAAGATGTTGTCGCCGAGCACGAGGGCCACGGTCTCGTCGCCCACGAATTCGCGGCCGATCACGAACGCCTGCGCCAGGCCGTTCGGTTCCGACTGCACCGCGAACGACAGCTCGATGCCGAACTGCGAGCCGTCACCCAGTAGACGTTTGAACTGGTCAGCGTCATGCGGGGTCGTGATGATGAGAATCTCGCGGATGCCCGCGTTGATGAGAGTCGACAGCGGATAGTAGATCATCGGCTTGTCGTAGATGGGCACGAGCTGCTTTGATATGCCGAGCGTGATCGGGTGAAGTCGCGTTCCCGAACCGCCGGCCAGAATGATTCCCCGCATGAACCCCATCATGGTGGGTTCGCGCCTCGCGCGACAAATCGAATCGGCGAGGCGACCGGTTCGGTCGTTTCTGAGGCCGATGCAGTACGGTATTGCCCACACGGCGCCGTGTTCACCCCACCCGCCGATCTGACCGAGGTTCTTCGTGCCACGTCACATTCGCAATGCCCTCATCGTGGCCGTCTCTCTGATGCTCGTGGTGACCGGTTCGTTCGCCGCATTCAGCATTCACGAATACGTCTACCCCGCCTCAGACCAGCCCACGAAGAGCGATGTCATCGTCGTGCTCGGCCCTCCGGAGGCGACGCGCATCGCCATTGCCCAGAAAATGCTTGACGCCGGCCTCAGCCAGAATCTGCTGGTATCCGTTCCGGCCTGGGGAGTGCAGAGCAAAGACGAGTTGCCCATCTGCAGCACCCAGGTGAAGCACACCTACACGGTGACGTGCTTCACCCCCGCCCCGTTCACCACGCGCGGCGAAGCACACGAGCTGCAGGCGATGGCGGCAGAACACGGCTGGAAGAGCGCCACTGTCATCACCTATACGCCGCACATCGATCGCGCGCGCATCATCGTGAGCCGCTGCTTCAGCGGGAAGCTGAGCATGGTCGAAGACCGCAAGCCACTGAGCTACGCCGAGTGGGGCTACGCGTTCTTCTACCAGACGGCCGGGTTCGTCAAACTTCTCCTCGACCAGAACTGCTGAACGGGCCGGTCAGCTCAGCCCGCTGCCGAGAGGTACGCGATCAGGGCCTGATCGGCATCCGGTGGCACGAAGCCGGTGGCCTTGATCTTCGCGAGGTCGAGAGCGCTGTTCAACGGCCGCGGAGCCGCCGCCTTGCCCGCAAAATACTCCTCGGTCGAGACGCCCGTCACGCTGGCCGGGTCGTGCCCGGTCAGCTCATAGACCCTCGCCGCGAGCGCCGCCCACGACTGCGGCTCGCCGTCGTTGCTCAGGTTGTACACGCCGAAGGCAGCGTGTGTCTCGAGCAGGTGCCGGATGCCCGCGGCAATGTCGCTCGTAAAACTGAGTCGCCCCACCTGGTCGTTCACCACTTTTGGCGCAATTCCCCGCGCAGCGAGTGACGCCATCGTTCGCACGAAGTTGTTGCCCTCACCGATGACCCAGCTCGTGCGCACCACGTAGTGCCGTGGCACGGTCGCCACGATCGCGTCGGCCGCCGCCTTCGTCTGGCCGTACACCCCGAGCGGGCTGAACGGCTCATCTTCACCGTGAACGTCTGCGGTGCCGTCGAACACGTAATCGCTCGACACATGCACCAGCGTGATGCCGTGGGTGGTGGCAAGCGCGGCCAGCAGCGCAACGGCCGAAACATTTGCCGACCACGCAGCCACCCGACCCTCGGCCGTCTCTGCCTCGTCGACTTTCGTGTAGGCCGAGGCATTCACGATCACCGAGTAGTCGCCCCAGTGACGGCCTTCGTAGCTCGAGGGCGCCGCCACATCGAATTCGGTGCGCGTCACGAACTCGGCCGCCGGCAGCGCTTCTCGAAGAGCGAGCCCCAGCTGGCCAGACGCGCCGAGAACCAAGGTCTTCGCCCCCTGCATGGGCACCACGTCGGCGAGGCGTGGGTGCGCAATGTCTTTCGCACTCAGCTCGACAGCGTCGCTCGACAGTGCGATGGGCCAGTCGATGGCCACCGTCTCGTCGGCCAGGTTCAGAAAGGTGTACGAGGCATTCGGGCTCCAGTGATCGTTCACCAGGTACGAGTACGCCGTGTTGTCTTCGAGGGTCTGGTACGAGTTGCCCACTCCGCGAGGAACGAAGATGGCCTGCCCTGGCCCGATCTCGGCCGTGAACACCGAGCCGAACGACTCACCGGCGCGCAGGTCGACCCACGCCCCGAAAATGCTGCCGGTGGCAACCGAAACAAATTTGTCCCATGGTTCGGCATGAATGCCACGCGTGGTGCCACGCGAACCATTGAACGAGACGTTGTTTTGCACCGGAAGGAAGTCGGGAAGCCCTGCGGCGACCATCTTCTCGCGTTGCCAGTTCTCTTTGAACCAACCGCGATTGTCGCCGTGAACCGGCAGTTCGAACAGCAGCAGACCGGGAATCGTGGTCTCTGCCTTCGACAACAGAGCGGTCACTGGCCCTGCTCCTTGTAACGCGCCTCGGCAGCGGCCTTCTCGGGACCCCACCAGCCGGTATGCGCTCGGTACCACTCGATCGTGTCTGCGAGCCCCGATTCGAAATCAGAGAACTGGGGCATCCAGCCGAGTTCGGTGCGCAGCTTGGTCGAGTCGATCGCGTACCGCATGTCGTGCCCTGGCCGGTCGACGACGTGGTCATAGGCGTCGGGCTCCTGGCCGAGCAGCTGCAGAATCAGCTCCACGACGTCTTTGTTGTTCTTCTCGCCGTCGGCGCCGATGAGATAGGTCTCCCCGATGACGCCTTTCTCAAGAATGGTGAGCACGGCCGACGAGTGATCGTTCGCGTGGATCCAGTCGCGTACGTTCTCGCCTGCTCCGTAGAGCTTGGGGCGTTCGCCGGTCAGCACGTTCGTTATCTGGCGCGGAATGAACTTCTCCACGTGCTGAAACGGCCCGTAGTTGTTGGAGCAATTGCTGATTGTGGCCTGAACGCCGAACGAACGCACCCAGGCGCGCACGAGCAGGTCAGAGCCGGCTTTGGTCGACGAATACGGCGACGACGGGTTGTAGGGAGTGTCTTCGGTGAATCGGGCGGGGTCGTCAAGCTCGAGGTCGCCGTACACCTCATCGGTCGAAATGTGGTGAAATCGAGTGCCGTGCCGCCGGGCCGCTTCAAGAAGCGTGTACGTGCCGATGATGTTCGTTTCGAGAAACGGCCGCGGGTCGTGCAGGGAATTGTCGTTGTGCGACTCGGCTGCGTAGTGAACCACGAGGTCATGGCGCGCGAACAGTTCGTCGACGAGTTCAGCATTGCGAATGTCACCGTGAACGAATTCGAAACGGTCTGCGGGCAGCCCGTCGAGTGACGCCCGATTGCCGGCGTACGTGAGCGCGTCGAGCACGGTCACCGTGTGATCTGTGTTGGCCAGTACGTAGTGCACGAAGTTCGACCCAATGAACCCTGCTCCGCCTGTAACGAGAACTCTACTCATACGTTTACTTTCTCCGCTCTAGTGCTTCGATCACGTAGGCGCCGTAGCCCGATTGGTTCAGCTTATTGGCACTCGTGCAGGTCACACCGCCGTAATAGCAGCCCACTAGTATCAACTGACATCGCCGATCGCAGCGGATGGTGTGCCTCTTGAGCCTTGCTCTTGCGAACGATATTCATCCAACGCAGGAGACAACCATGGCAGGTCGACGCAACCATCGAATCTCGGTCAACATCCCCGAAATCGACGAACTCGGCACGATCCCCGTACACAACCTTGTGAACTTCGAAGGCATTCACAAGGTCTTCGACACGCAGGCGACATTCGGCGGCGATGTCAGGGCCCGCCTCGTTGTCGACACGGTCCATGGCCGCAAAACGGTCACCGTGGTGTTGCGCTACACCTCTTACAAGGTCAGGGTTGGCGAACTCGATCCTGCCATCGTGCGCCTCGTGCGCCGACGAATCAGATGGCTGAACCTTCTCAACCGCGTCGTTGTCTGCGAGGCACAGATCGTCGCCGATCCCAAGAATCCTGCCCTCTACACAGTGCTGTTGAACCCGACGCACAGTGAGGCTCGCCTACAAGAGAGGGCTGCCCCCCTCGGCCGCCCGCCGATTGTTCGCTGAACATTCGCTGAACAGAACGTGAGCGTGCTCGCAGACTCGCTCTCTAGTTTCCGATGCGTTACGTGATGGTCATTTGCACGACACATTGCGCATTTACGCTTGAGGCACACCAACACGGTCGCAGCGTTTGGTGGGCACCATGACCACAATCCCTCCTGCGATCGCGATTATTTCCAACGCTGGAGGCTCTCATGGCCCGTCGCCGCCGCAAACGACCTGTCGCGCTCCCCGAGTTCGAGGAGTTGGGCACCATCATCGTGCCCAGTATTTTCAATCGCGAGCGTCTGGCTGAGCTCGCCGCCGCACAGAAACTCTTCGGCGGCACCATCAGGGCCCGCCTGGTGAACGACCGTGTCGACGGGCGCAGACACGTCACCGTCGTTCTTCGCTACACGTCATTCCGGGTGACAGCCGGGGTGCTCGACGATCAGCTCTCCCGACGGTTTCGCTCGAAGATCTGCTGGCTGAACGCCGTCAACCGTGTCGCTGTCTGTGAAGCACAGCTTGTCGGCGACCCCACCGCACCCGATTACCTGACGGTCTGGCTGAACCCGCCCCGCGACGAACATCAGCAGCGGGAACACATGGCCAGGGCTGGGCTCTGAGCGCAGGCGACCAACCCCATCACTGCACGATCACTCGTTGATCTGCAGCACACTGGCTGTTGCAGCGATCTCTTTCTTCGCGCTCACAGGCGTCTCGTTCAGTTTGGTGCCGAGAGAGGGAATCATCTTCTTCAGCTGCGGCTGCCACCCCGTGTACTGCTCCGGGAAGCACTTCCAAATAAGGTCGAGCATGATCGGCACCGCTGTCGACGCGCCGGGTGATGCACCCAGCAGCCCGGCGATGGAGCCATCAGCTGAGGTGATGACCTCGGTGCCGAACTGCAGTACCCCGCCCTTCTTCTTGTCTTTCTTCATCACCTGCACGCGCTGGCCGGCGGTGATGAGGTACCAGTCTTTGGGGTCAGCCGTGGGCATGAACTCCTGCAGAGCCTTCATCTTCTTCGCCCGGCTCGCGAACACCTCACCGATGAGGTATTTCATCAAGTCGAGGTTGTCGCGCGCCACTGCGAGCATCGGCCCGAGGTTGTGCGGGCGAATGGAGCGCGGCAGGTCGAGCCACGAACCCGACTTTAAGAATTTCGGGCTGAAGCCCGCGTACGGCCCGAACAACAGTGAGCCTTCGCCGTCGACCACGCGCTTGTCGAGGTGCGGCACAGACATGGGCGGCGCGCCGACCGCGGCCTTGCCGTACACCTTGGCCTGGTGCTCGCGCACAACAGCCGGGTTGTCGGTGCGCAGAAACTCGCCGCTGATGGGAAACCCGCCGAACCCTCTGATCTCGGGAATGCCCGACTTCTGCAAAAGGTGAAGGGCTCCGCCACCGGCGCCGACAAAGACGAACTTGGCGTTCACCTGTGCGGGGGTACCGCCAACCAGGTGTTTGAAGCTCACATCCCACGAGCCGTCGCGCTTCTTCGTGAGGTTGGTCACCGAGCGGCCGGTGAACAGGTGACCGCCGTTGCCTGTGATGTACGAGAAGAGCTGCTTCGTGAGCGAACCGAAGTCGACGTCTGTTCCCGCGGGCACACGTGTGGCGGCGACCTTCTCGCCTTTTTCACGCTCGCGCATCAGCAGCGGCGCCCACCCGTAGATCGTGCGAGGGTCGTCACTGAACTCGATGCCCGCGAACAGCGGTTCGTTGACCAGCGCTTCGTAGCGACGGCGCAGGTATTCGACGTTCTTCTCACCCTTCACAAATGTCATGTGAGGTGTCGAGTTGATGAACGATTCGGGTTCCTGAAGCAGACCCTGCTTGATGAGAAAAGACCACAACTGCCGGCTCACCTGAAACTGCTCGTTGATGGCGATGGCCTTGCTCGGCTCCACCGAGCCATCGGGCGCCTCAGGCATGTAGTTGAGCTCGCACAGGGCGGCGTGCCCGGTACCCGCGTTGTTCCACGGGTTGGAGCTTTCGAGAGCGACGGCACCGAGCTGCTCGTACACCTCGATCGACCAGTCGGGTTGTAGAAGCTTGATGAGTGCGCCCAACGTGGCACTCATGATGCCTCCACCGATGAGCACAACGTCAACAGGTTTCGCGGTATTAGTCACACAACAAGTTTATGACTCTCAACCAGCTCTACCGACATTCCAGCCGATTACGGCCTGCCCATTCCCTGATAGACCCAACCGGCCGCTCGCCAGGCAGCCGGATCGAGACAGTTGCGGCCGTCCACGATGTAGCTTCTGTTCACGAGCTCTGCGACCCGCACGGGGTCGAGCTCCCTGAAGGCCTTCCACTCGGTGACGACGATCACGGCGTCCGCTCCGGCGAGCGCGGCTTCGATGTCGTCGGTGAATTCGAGCTGTGGATGCGCGCGGCGAGCATTCGCGATGGCCTCAGGGTCGGTCGCGATGACCTGCGCTCCAAGCCCTTTGAGCTGGGCTGCGACATCCAGTGCCGGAGAATCACGAATGTCGTCGGAGTCAGGCTTGAACGCGAGCCCGAGCACCGCCACGCGCTTGTTGAAGACGTTGCCATCGAAATGGCTTACGACCAGATCGACGGCCTTCTGCCGGCGACGCAGGTTGATGGCGTCGACCTCTTTCAGAAATGCAACCGACTCGCCGCGCCCCAACTCTTCGGCCCGCGCGGTGAAGGCGCGAATGTCTTTCGGCAGGCAGCCCCCGCCGAAACCGACTCCAGCGTTCAGAAACCGTCGACCGATGCGGGCGTCGAGCCCAATGGCATCGGCGAGCTGCGTAACATCAGCGCCGGTGGTCTCGGCAATCTCTGCCATGGCGTTGATGAACGAGATCTTTGTCGCGAGAAACGCATTCGCCGACACCTTCACCAGCTCGGCCGTTGCGTAGTCGGTGACCACCAACGGCGTCTCACGCGCGAGTGCGACCGCGTACACCTCATCAAGGGCAGCCTTGGCCGCCGCGGCGCGCTCGCCCTGCGGCAGCCCGTATACAAGGCGGTCGGGGCTGATCGTGTCTTGAACCGCGAAACCTTCACGCAGAAACTCGGGGTTCCACGCCAGCATCGCTCCCGGCGCTGCCGTCGAAACCCGTGCAGCCAACCTGACTGCAGTACCGACCGGCACCGTCGACTTGCCGGCAACCAGGTCACCTTCGCTGAGGTACGGAATCAACGACTCGATGGCGGCGTCGACGTACGTCAGGTCGGCAGCGTTCGAACCCTTGCGTTGCGGGGTGCCCACGGCGACGAAATGAATCTTCGCGCCCTTCACCTCTGCCATATCGGTGGTGAAACGCAGCTTGCCCGACGCAATGCCACGGCTCAGAATCTCGGGAAGCCCGGGCTCGAAAAATGGTGCCGTACCGGCAGCGAGCTGTTCGACTTTGTTCTTGTCGACGTCGACGCCCACCACGTCATGCCCCAGCTCGGCCATCGCGGCTGCGTGCACTGCGCCCAAATAGCCGCACCCGATCACAGAAATCTTCATACGAGCTACTTTCATAGTGCTTACGAAAACGCTCACCGCGCTGTGCTGTCGCTCATTTGTATCAGTTGGGCTCAACGACCGCACAATCTGAGCGACCGACATCGCGCTGCAAGGCTCAGAAACATCGCTGGCTAGACTTCCAACCATGAGCACCGACGATCGCGCGGACGCCGAATACACTCTTGGGCGGTCTGAGGCAGTAGAGCTCGCCACCGCCTGGGCGAGCCATCGTGCCGCTCGTATCGGCGTTCGAATCCTCGTTCTCAAGGGCCCGCTCGCGCACACGCAAGGCATCCGCGCGAAGCGAACCTCGTCAGACGTCGACATCCTCGTTGAGCCCGGCCGCTCCGAGGCTCTCATTTCTGAGTTTGGTCTCGGCGGCTGGCATGAGCGATTCGCCCCCGACATCCCCTGGTTGATCGAGCTCCACTCGACAACGCTGTTTCATGCGAGATGGCCGATCGATATCGATGTTCATCACTACTGGCCTGGTTTTCTCGTAGACAGACAGGCAGCGTTCGAGACGATGTGGGTCGATCGGGAGCAGCACGAACTGGCCGGCGTATCGGTCTTCACGCCCGACGCACTGACCGCCTCATTGGTCTTGGCGCTGCATTCGTTACGCCGACCGGCCAGCGAAGATCATGCAGGAGACATCCCGAACCTTGTGGCGAAGCTTCGCCGACTGTCGCTAGACAACCTTCCCGCGCTGATGACAGATCGAGCCAGGCTGCTTGGCGCCACCCAGACATCTCGCCCCTTTTTGGTGGCCCTGGGCGCCGACGTCGCCGAGGAGCTGAACCCCGACGATGACCTTCGCCTGTGGAAACTCAATGCCTTGGCTCGAGGCCATACCAGAGCATGGGCCGCAGCGATTTCCAATGCCCCGTTGCGAAAGAAACCGGTGTACCTGATACGCGCGGTTCTACCGAGCCCCCGCGAGATGAGAGGCCTTCATCCTGAACTCGCGCCCGGCATCACAGGGTTGGTTCGCGGCTATTGGAGACGGCTCGGTAGCGGCGGCCGCGAGCTGACAAAAGCCGCACTCCAATGGGCACGACGAAGCGGCCGGGCCGATGTCTGACGCGCGGCGGGAAGCGACAGTGAGACGGGCCCCCTCCGTGGCGGAGACCCCCAGAGACGAGACGGTATTTTTGCTCGCTATGGACAACGCGCTCTGTGTTCCCGTCGCGCTCGCGGGTTCGGCAGCCGCAATCTGGCAGCTCATTCCGACCATGGGCACCACGCTCACCCACATCGCCGAGGTTCTGTCGTCTGAAAGCGGTGTCGCCACGGTCGAGATCACCGCTCATCTGCGAGATTTCGTGACTTCTCTCGCATCGCAAGGGCTTGTTCTATTCGACGCAGTCGACTGAAACATCATGGCGCCTGTTACCTCGTCATTTGATCGCAACAATGCACCACTATGCTCTGGGCTATGTCGAAATCAGTAGCAATTATCGGCACACGGGGCTATCCCAGTTATTACGGTGGATTCGAAACGGCCGTCAGGAAACTGGCGCCCTATCTGGCCGAACAGGGCTGGGACGTAACCGTGTACGGGCGCGAGGGTTCAACTCGGCCCGACGATGACGGTCGCGACCCCCGCGTGCACACCGTGACCACACGAGGGCTTGAAACGAAGTCGGTGAGCACGCTCTCGTACGGCTTCACTGCCACCCGCCATGCCGCGAAGGCTAAACCAGACGTCGCCCTCGTGATGAACGTTGCAAATGGGTTCTTCTTGCCAACACTCACCAGAGCGGGAATTCCGTCGCTTGTCAACGTCGACGGCATTGAATGGGATCGTGCGAAGTGGGGCCGAATCGCGAAATTCGTCTTCCACACCGGCGCCAAGTGGACTGCGACGCACGGAACGCGAATGGTCTACGACGCAAAAGCCATTGCGGCGCGCTGGAAGTCGGAATTCGGGCTCGATGGGGATTTCATCCCGTACGGGGGTGACGTTCCTGGCGAATTGCCTCTTGAGTCGGGGTTGGAACACCGGAGATACGCCCTCATGGTTGCCCGATTCGTGCCAGAGAACACGGTTGCCGAATTCATCGACGCGGCTGAACAGATGGCCACCTACTGCGATGTCGTCATCGTGGGATCGTCGGGTTACGGCGGAGAGCTGGAGGAGAAGGTCGCGGCGCTTTCTGCCGCCAACTCCCGGGTCAAGTGGCTGGGCCACCTGAGCGATGATCAGCGTCTCCTCTCGCTCTGGCAGCATGCGGGCGCATACTTTCACGGGCACAGCGTGGGCGGCACAAATCCTGCGCTTGTCCAGGCGATGGCATGCGGAGCCCCTGTTATCGCTCGCGATACCATCTACAACCGGGAAGTACTCGAAGGGGCCGGCGTACTCGTTCAGCCAGATGCCAACGCAATCGAAGCGGCAGTGAAGGCTCTCTTGAACGACCCCGAGAAGCAGCAAGCACTAAGCGAAGCCGCCCTGGCCCGGGCGGAAGAGAGCTACAGCTGGCTCGGTGTCTGCCAGAAATACGAAGCAGCGCTGCTCGAGCTCATCAAACAGAAATAGGCGCGCCTCCATGTCATCGCGTATTCGAATCATCCCGGAGCTCCGTAACTACCACGTTGCCTCGCTCAGCGAGATGGCACCGGCTGCGACCTACTACTTTCTCAAAAAGTACGACCTCGACACCTCGACAATTCCCTCAACGGTCAACCAAGTAAGCCTGAAACAGCTGCTGGGCATTGTGGCTCGCTCGGATGCCTCGGTACTCGAGATTTGGGAGCCGCTGTGGATGAGACTTCTGCACAAGCACATTGCAGTGTCACTTGTGTACAAGCTGTCGAGGCCGCTGAAATGGCGACGACGCGAAGTCGTCTCATATGCGATGGAGAATAACGACATCCCGCTGCTTATGACGGGCTCGAATAAAACCCCGGCCGCTGTGTCAGCTTTTTTCCGTTTCGCGTTGGGCGCGTATCTCAGAGCAATTTATTCCCGCATCGCTTACGCGAGCGAGGGGGCGCAAATCAGCTATTTCACTGCACCTGGCGTCTCAAAGATTCAACATCGCCTCTTCGAGAACCTGCCTCAGCGTCCCACCGCCAACGATGTCGCGGAGCACACGGCCTTGCACGTCGTACTTCTCGCCCGCATGGAGGTACGCAAGGGCACAGACATAATCATGGCCGCATGGCCGGCGGTCGAGCGGGCTCTTCCCGGTGCTCACCTCAGTGCCATCGGTGGCGGCCCAGAATCTGCCCAGATGCAACAGTGGTGTGCTGAGGCCGAGAGTTCTCGCTCGTACCTCGGTGAGATGGCGCACGCTGACGCCATGCGAGTCGTGGCGACCGCGTCGGTTCTCGTTTTACCCTCGATTAGAGAAGGTCGGTGGAGAGAACAGATTGGCTTGCCGATACACGAAGGATTGCTGGCAGGCCTCACCATCGTTACAACTGACGAGACGGGTTTGGCCGACTGGTTGAATGCACGCGGCCACAGCGTCGTAGCGACCGACAGATTGCCGGAAAGCCTCTCTGACGGCCTCCTCCTCGGTCTCCAACATCCTCTCGCTCCGCACGAAGTGATCGACTCACTGCCTCTTGAAGAGGCACGCATCGCCGCAAACCACTGGCTCAACTCCTACTCGAAAGAGAACGCCAATGCCGACGAATAAGTCTACGAGGAACGTCATCATTCTGAATACACTCGGGGGTGCCCTCGATCACTATTCGAGTGCCTTGCGAAGTGTTTTGAACGAAACAGGCACGAAAGTGGAGACAATTACGATCTTCGAACCGTCAAGGAGCGACGGCGGAAGCAAGCAGTGGCTTTTCTCCTATATAAAGTCACTCGCCACCGCTCGTCGCATGAAGCGCGCCAGCTCCAACACCGAGCTCATTGTGACGTGGCCGTTGCTGGGCTATCTTGATTCTCTTATCGTGGGGTTACTTTTCGGTCGCAACAGCTGCGTGGTCGTGCACGACACCAAGCCTCTGGTCACCGCGGTGGGCTACGGCAGGGTCAGCCAGCTCTTGTCATCTGTGTCACTTCGCACGGTCAGCTTGGTCATCCACAGCACCCAAGCCCGAGTCGACATTGAGAATGCTCGACTCCGACACGCGGCCATCCTGCTCCCGCTTCCGATCCACCCCCTATCGCAGAGGCGCCGGGAGAACGAACCCCGCACGGCCGTTCGGGTCGTCGGCCAATTCAAGCCCGATCGTGATGTTGAGGGGCTCGTCGAAGTCGCTCGGCAACTCAATGGTCGCCTCACTCTCGAGATCGTGGGCAGGAAGTGGCCCGCCGTCGAAGGGTGGGCCGTTCGAGACGCCTTTGTTCCCGAAGAGGAACTCGACAACCTGATCGAGACCAGTACCGCCATCGTGATTCCGTACAAGCGCTTCTACCAGAGCGCCATCGCAATTCGCGCTTTGGAACGAGAAACCCCCATTGTCGGCCCTGCGGGCACGAGCCTCGCCGATCTCCTCGGGCCTGACAGCGGTCTGCTCGTTCGAGATTCGACAGACTGGGCTCGCGCGGTCGGCTACGCGACATCGCCCGAGGGTCACGATGAGGTGGTTGCCGCCGCAACGGCCTGGCGGGAACACAGCCTCACCGCATGGCGAGAAGCACCACCTCACTCTGCTCGCTTTGCGGCGGCCATCGGTTCGGCACCGATCGAACCTCGCAGTCAGCTCTGAATCACGTAGTCTGCATCTCATGGCCGAAACCCCGTCGAGCGTCTTGCAATCTTCAAGCGCGAATGATGTAGTCGAAGACGTATTCGTTCGCCCCTCAACACCCATAGCGTCTATCGTTGTCGCCATCGTGGGCGCGTTGTTGGCCGCCGCGGCTGGTGCGCAGAACCCTCTGGTCATCGGGCTTCTTGGGCTAGCCGCCTTGATCATGCTGCTGAGCGTGCCCGCCGAGACTGTGCGTGGCGTGTCGGCAGCACTCTCGCTGGCCGTTGCATTCAGCCTTGCGCCGAACAACGCGACACGCGGAACGATCTACATCGGCGTCTACGTGGCTCTCGCAATCATCGTCGTCGGTCTCGTGAGGGGTCGACATATGCAGAAGCAGAAGGGCTTGCGGCCCACAGCCCTGATTCTCGGTATCACGTATCTCGCCGTCCTCTTCTTCTCCACGCTTTTCAGCGCCGTCGCATCTGACCCGATGGAGCAACTCCTTCTGACGGTGGCACCGGGGCTCGGCATGATCATCCTGGGTCGCAGGTTCACCAAAGACGACATGCGAGTCTTCTGCAGGGGCTTCGTCGCGTTCGCGATGTTGCAAGTCGTTGTCGCGATCATCGACTTTCTCGGCGTACCGATTCCCTTCCTCGGGTACTCGATTTTCGCCGGCGACCGTCTCTACAACAGCCTTCTCGGCAACTCGGTGCCCCGCGAACAGGCGCTCGCCGGGCACCCGATCATTTTCGCCCTCATTCTCATCATTGCTGTAGTCATGCTCTGGCGAAACGAGGTTCACGCATCTACCATCGTCAGGCTGACACTCTTCGTGGCGCTTGCAGTCGGACTCATTCTCTCAGGCACCCGAAGCGCAATCCTGGCAATGGTCGTGGGCGTGCTCTTTCTCGCTGTCGTGAACGCACGCTCAACAGGAGCTCGTCTGCGAAACATTGCGTTCATCATTGTTGCGGGTGCCATCGGCCTGACGAACTCAACCCTCGCAGGTTACGTAGCAGGAATCATTTCTGGCCTAGGCGACTCTGGTTCCTACTCGCACAGAGCGGGTGCCTTCGAAAGCGTTACGCCGCTGGTCACCGGCGAGCCGACGGCGAACCTTCTCTTCGGCCTAGGTGCAGGCTCGGAGCCCTCGCTTTTTGCACGCGGGCTGCTGCAGCAAGACGGCTTCAACATCATCGACAACCAGTTCGTGACAAGTATCGTGGTCGTCGGATTCTTCGGCCTCGCCCTGATTCTGGCCATGATGCTGCGGTCTGCGATCTGGGGCAACCCGTTCGTGCGAGCCCTCATGCTCATGCTCATGGTCATGATGAACTCGTTCGACATGCTTCGATGGGTAGCACCTGCGATGTCCTTCTTCTTGGTCATCGGCTTCGTCGACAATCCTCTCTTCAGGTCGCGATTCGTGGCCAGCGAAGCGGTGCCCGACTCAGCGTCGCTCCTGCCTCCTCAAGAGACCACGTCGCGCATGGGCGGATTCTAGCCCGCCAGAGTGCGGACCTCACGGGCGTGGGTTCTCCCATTCACGCTGTTCAGCGCGACGGAACGCTGTATGGGCGAATTGGCGCCGACCGCCGCAGCACCTTCCACGGGCCGCTACCGAGCCATTGCTCGCTGCTCCGAACCGCTGCGCGACCATGAGAACAGCTGATCGCCGCAGCTGTACCGCAATCAGAGCAGAACTCCCACGTGCATTAGCGACGAGGTCTTGACCAAGCCTCGCCAGAGGCGCCTCGCCGGAATGATCTTCTTCCCTCTAGAAGGATGATCAAATTCTCGAAGAGAAAATGCCACCTTTCGAGCCTCTCGACCAGTCAGCCACCGAAAAGCTTTTTCGAAGATCAGTCGTCGAGGGTGTCTCGGCCCCTGATCCAGCGGTGGCCGAAGTACAAAATGATGGCCTGCACGAGAAGGCCGGCGACCTCTGAGGCCAGCTCCCCGAGAATCGCACCCGGTGCACCCAGAAGAGACGAAAGCGAGAAGATCGCGCCGACGCCGACGAGGGCAGCCACGATGTTAGCGGCGGCGATCCAGTTCGACCGCCCCTCGGCTACCAGCGACAGACCGAAACCGCGAGACGCGCAGATTGTCAATAACACGCAAGCCGACAACGCCGAAATGCTGAACGGTATCGGAATTCGCCCGGCAAAGACAATACTCGCGACGAATGGCGCCACCAACGCGAACCCGACGGAACACACCAACCCAAGAGCGACGTTCATCAGAATCGACAGACGACTCCGACGCAGGCGCTCTGCACCGGTAGCCACACCGATCCAACTCTGCAACCGGCTGGGAACACCGCTCAGAATGCTCAGGGCCATGCGCATGAGCCGCTCCACGGCCCCGTAGAGGGCAACTGCACCAGGATTCACCACACCCACGATTGCGATCGGCAGCGACGTGTAGATGACGCTCACCATTCGCCCGAACGTGAGCGGCAGCTGCTCACGCAAAACGGCCCGGCCGGTGCCAAATGATGCGCGATGCGGGATAACGCGCTCTCCCGTCGCTCGGGAGACGAGGCAGAGGGTCACCACAACGGCGACGAGGGTCGCGATTCCATACAATTCGAGGGGGGCACCGAGCGCAATGCCGACTGCGGCCCCAACGAGCATCACCGTTCGAGGAATACCCTCGGTCCACAAGATGGTGAGGGGGCGGTTGGCCCCCACCAGATACCAGCTCGGGCTGAGAGCCATCGTCACTGTCGCGAAGGCCAGAATGCCCGCCGCCAACTGGTGATCTGTGACAATCAGAGCGGTCGCGATTGCCGCGAGCGGAGCCACAATCAGCGACGCCGTTCCCTTTGTCGCTAAGGCAGACCCGTACAGCGACGCCCGACCGGCCTTGTCGGCCCGTGCGATGCGCTGCGGGCCGAGAACTCCCCAGCCGAGCTCGGCGATCACAGAGCCGGCATAACCGATCGACTGCGCGATCGCCACGCTCGCAAATCCGTTCTCGCCGAAACGAATTGTCAACGCGGGGTATACGAGCAGCGGTGTGACCGCGCTGATACCGGGTATCAAGAAATAGAACAGAAGGGTTCGAAGCTGCTTCAGCCGTGCCATCTATACACCGTTACTCTCAGGCCTGAACGCCGCGACGAAATCAACTGAACATCGCCGAAACCGTCGACGTCACAACATCGTTCAATGGTTCGCCCAAGCGACGAACGAATTCTGCGTCGAAAACAGCAGGCTCAGAATCTCTGCTCGCGTCGGCAGCCTCGATGAGGCGGCTGGCGAGAGCACTCGGATCAGGTTCGGCCACGAAAAGCCGGGGATGGATCGCAGCACGCGTGCCCCCGAGTTCGTTCGTCACCGCGAACGCTCCAGCGGCCACCGCGTCGAGAGGGGGATGCGAGGGGTGCGGGCTGTGCTGCAACGACAGCAGAACATCTGAACTCGCAAGTAGCGCGAAGTAATCGTTCCACGGGACCTTGCCACGCACATCCAGTATCTGCCCACCCGCCAGCGCAGTCGAACGATGCGACTCACCCGCCGAGATGAACGATGCGGAAATACCACGACGATCGAACTCGGCGGCGGCGATCTGAATGGCAGACATTCCGATATCGAAGAGATTGCGTGGCTTGCTGGGCCGACCGTAGAACATGATCTGCGAGTTCGGCGACCGCTTCCGCTGATGTGCAGCCTCTTCAAGCCTGGCCAAATCGAGGCTCGGAGCGAAGACTCGTTCGTCGGGCACAAACAGGCCCTCGGCCTCGCTCAAATAGTTGCGCAGGGGGGTCGAGTTGACCACGAAGCGAAAACCAGCATTATAGGTGGCACGAGCCAGCGCGAACTCACTCGACCACGCGTAGAAACCGGGTTCGTAGTCTTGAACCAAATAGATGATCTGCTCTTTTCGAAGCACACCGAGGCGGCAGGCAATGTCGAGCGGGTGCGCTGTCGACCAGTGGGTTCCGATCCAGACGTCGTCGTCATTCACTGAAAGGTTCACCAACGCGTCGATAGAGATTACTTCTGCAGCGTCGGCCGGCCCATCGCCGAATTCACGCCTCAGGTAGCTTCGAATCTCCGGCAGGTCAGCGGCTTCTGGCGCCGCCCAGACGACCACGAGGCGAAGGGGCAAGTCCAATTCGGCAGCAGCCTTGTAGCCGAACTCCAACGCCGTACGAACGCCGGCAAAGATCTGTCTGGGCCGCAGCTCCGGCAGCACTAGCGTCACCGCACGGGGAGTCGACCGGCCCTTCGCCACTGAGGCAGCAGCGAGACTAAAGGTCTGCAGATGGGCGAAGGCTTCGGCCCCGGCAACACCCGAAGCACCGCGGGCGAAGTTCTCAGCACGACGCCGAACACTGCGGGTGTGGCGAACATCTTTCAGCACTCTGACTGCGCTGGACACGACTTCACTCATTGCTCAGACCACCCTTGTCTTGTCGGCATAGATGTACTGGCCAGCGTTCGAGCCGCTAACGCTGAAACCAACTATAGTCAGTGACGCACCCGCCTCAGACAGACCGTCTACTCATGCATCAGCCACTGCCCGACAAAATCAGGAGCAGACTCACGTGATCACCTCCGGCCGGCCTCGGATCATCTATTTCGCGATCCCTTCCCTCGACTATCCGCGCAACAGTCGCATCCGCGCGTATCTAGCAGAAACGGGCGCAGACGTCGTCATTCCCGATCTGGGCATCGACCACCAGGGCTGGAAGGGTACGATCCGCCGATTCTTTTCTCTCGTGAAAGAGTCACGCGGCGCCTCCGTCATCGTGCTCGCCGAGTTCGGAACCAAATACGCGCTGCCCGCGAAGATTCTTGCCCGATTCAGAGGTGCGAGACTGATTGTCGACGGCTTCGTCGGGATGTACGAGACCCACATCGGGGACTGGGCAGATCACTCCCCCAGCTCGCTGAAAGCCAGACTCTACCGGTTGATCGATTGGGTGGCGTTTCGCGCTTCAGATCTGTACCTCATCGACACCGAGGTTCGAGCCGAAGCAATTCGATCGCATTATTCGTTGAGCCGCCTCGTCATGTCGCTTCCCGTCGGAGCTCCCAGTTGGGCAGTGCCGGCTCCGCTCCGGGATCCAGCGGCTGGCAAGCTCAGGCTTCTGTACTACGGCAACTACATCCCCCTGCACGGCACTGACACGATCATCGAAGCTCTGACGGATCCGAGGGTGCGAGAAGCAGTGTCTGTCACCTTCATCGGAGACGGCAAACTTCGCGCTCGTGCAGAGCAACTTGTAGTCGAACGAGGCCTGTCGGGCATCGTCACGTTTGTCGACGCAGTACCGTCTTTCGAGTTGGCCAACGCCATTGCCCGACACCACGTGGTTCTCGGCGTCTTCGGCACATCTGACAAAGCAGGTTCGGTAATCGCGAACAAAGTCTGGCAGGGCCTGGCCAGCGGGCGAATGGTCATCACGCAGCAGAGTAAAGCCCTGCTCGAGATCGCCCAATACTGCGGCCCGCAACTCAGAACCACAGCGCCCGGAAACCCGGTGGCGTTGGCAGACGAACTCGCAGATCTTGTCGGTCAGCTAGACCCGGGCACTGACTGGGTCTTCTCCGGTGCCGCCCAAGCTCTCGAAACATACGTCGAGGAGAAATACTCCAGCCTCCGCTTACAACTGGCGACCTGGCAGACCTAGAAGCTACTTCGACAGAATCACCAAAGTCGCCGGAGTCGACGACTCACGCGAGCGCAAAAAGATCTGTGGCCCGATGCCTCCGGGTGGTGCATCCTGCCGAAACCCGAGTGTCGCATAGCCGCCCGCCATCTGACGGACGAAGTCGGTGACATCCATCTGCCTAGATTTTTCAGTTGAATCAATCGGAACAGTGCCGGCAACAGATGTCATCGTCGGCTGGTTGTTAAACGTCAGGGCATTCTCGCTCCAGTTCCCCGTCGCAGCATATGCCGACAGAGTTGCGGTGGAATCTGATGGGCCCACCCACGAGGTGAAAACTAGCGTGGCCGACTGCACTGTCGCTGCGGACACATTTGCCAAAGAGAAACCAACATACGAGCTCTGCTCATATGATGCGTACGCTGGCTTCGACAACACCTGCATATAACTCAGCGCTCCGTAGTTGTTGTCCGAGCTGCTGCCCCCGACTACGAACGAGTCGGCGGTCGTCACGACAGTGGTCTTCGCCGTCGCTGTGGGGTCTTGTGCGACTTGCTTGCAGCTCGAGACAGCCGATCGATTACCTGCGACAGTCGCGGTTCCGAGAACAAAGTCCCCCACAGCGAAGTTCCCGGCAACCGAGTATGACGCGGAACCGCTGGAGTTGGTGCGAACTGTTGTCGCCGGTAATGCCGCGCCATCGAACAGTGACGGGGCGCACTGCTGCCGGTTCGACGAGACAAAATTCAGAACAACATCCGTTGCCGGTGGCCCGGAGACGCTACCGGTGATCGATCCCGCACCCGATGCACTCGAATATGCAGTAGAAATCGTCGGAGCAGCCGTGGCGACTGAGTTCTTCGCACGGATTACGATCTCCAGGTGGGCCGGAGCAGCGGATCCCTGCGCGCGGATGAGAACCGAGGGACCAACTCCACCTGGAGGGTTGTCTTCTCGAATGCCGAACGACGCAGTTGTACCGAGCCGAGAGCGAACGAAGTCGGTGACATCGGTCTGCGTCGATGCCTCAGTTGAGGTCACCTGGGTCGATCCCACCCGGAAGTCCATCGGAGGCTGATTGTTGAAGGTGAGTGTCGATTCCGACCACGCACTGTTCACTGCATATGACGTCAGGATGGCACTGGACCCGCTGGTAGTCGCCCAAGCGTTATAGACCAACGTCGCAGATACGATGTCGGCGTTTGCGAGAGAGGCAAGTGAGAAACCAACAAACGCGCGCTGTTCGAAGGAAGCATAGGCAGGCTTCGAGAGCTCTTGCATGTAGTTGGCCGAACCGAAATTGGAGGCCGATCCATTCCCCCCCATCACGAACGAATCGGCATTGACGGGAATCGAAGCTGTGGAAGTAGCATTCGGATCCTGAGTGACCGGCACGCAAGCTGAGACAGCCGAGCGATCGGTTCCGGCTGTTGCCGCAGCGATGATCCACGACCCTACGGCAAACGTGCCCGTCGTACTGAATGATGCCGATCCGCTTGAATCAGTGGTGACCGTCACGCTCGCGAGCTGCGTTGCGTCAATCATTACGGCTGGACACTGCGCCCGCGTCGAGTTACCCAAACTCACAATGACCGAACTGTTCGCTGGCCCCGTGACAGTGCCAGTGACTGTGCCTTTGTTGGTCGGTGACGACACAGCCGAGGTGACAGATGGCGGCGTGACCCCAGCTACACCGGCTGGCCTCAGCCGCACATCGATGTAGGCGGGAGTCGATGACTCCCTGCTTGATACATAGATCTGTGGCCCAATCACTCCACTCGGGAGGTCCTGGCGAATCGCAATCGTCGCCGGTTGACCGGCTCGCTGTCGAACGTAGTCTGTCACGTCCATTTGACGAGACTGGGCAGTGGAATCGATTCCGGTAGTTCCGACCCGGAACTCCATGGGAGGTTGATTCGCAAAGGTGATACCTGACTCTGTCCAAGCACCGTTTGCCGCGTATCCAGCAATATTTGCCGTGGTGGATGCCGGCCCGACCCAAGCGTTGAAGACCAGTGTCGCGGATTGAACTCTTGCGGGGTCAATTCCACTCAAAGAAAATCCAAGAAAAGCGTTCTGCTCATAGGTGGGGTAGTCCGGCTTCGATAGCACTTGCATGTACGTCAGAGAGCCGTAATTCGTCGAAGTGGCTGAACCGCCTTGCACATAGGAGTCCGACTGCACCGGCACCGAGACCTTCGACATCGCTCCGGGATTCTGCGCAACAAGTTTGCAGGCAGACACTACCGATCGGGATCCGCTAGAGGTAGCTGTCGCGATAATGGAAGCGCCAACCGGGAAGGTGCCGGTCGCAGCGAAGCTCGCCACACCAGAGCTGTCGGTTTGCACGAGAACAGTTGGAAGTGCTGCCGCGTCAAAAGCAACCGGAGGGCATTGCGAACGGCTGGATACTCCCAGATCTATAGCCACAATGCTAGAGGGTGCTCCAGAGACGGAGCCGGATATGGTTCCCTCATTTGCAGCAGTCGAGTAAGCGGTGCTGACAGTTGGCGCTGGTATGGGAGCTGCGCCAGCCGGTCTGAGCCTGATTTCGAGCCGAGGAGGAGCCGCAGAGCCTTTGCCGCGAATAAATATCTGCGGGCCGAATCCGCCGGGAGGATTGTCTTGACGAATTCCAAACGAAATAGAGCTACCGGAGCGCTGGCGAATGAAATCTGTTACGTCCATTGTGCGGCTGGCCTCAGTGGAGTCGATGGTCGTCCTCCCCACCCGATATTCCATTGCGGGTTGATTGTTGAACGTAACCGTCGACTCTGACCAAGCTCCATTCACCGCGTACGCCGTGAGATCAGCTGTAGAGTCTGCCGGATCAATCCACGAAGTGAAGACCAGTCTCGCCGACTCGACGTTACTGGCTGTGACACTGTTGAGGGAGAACCCGATGAATGCATTCTGCTCATAGGCCGCGTAGGCCGGCTTGGACAAGACCTGCATGTAGTTTTGCGAACTGTAATTGTTTGCAGAACTGCCGCCCCCGATTACGTACGAATCTGAACCCACAGCGACGGAAACAGCCAGCGGATCTGTCACTGTGACCGGTTGAGTCGCCGTGACCCAGTCTCCCGCTATGACAGTTGAGGCGCTTACCCTGGTGACGCCACCGATACCGCCCGTGACCACCCCGTTCGAATCTATGGCGGCAACTGATGGATCGGCAGACTGATAGCTGATCTTGTCGTTGGAGACTGAAACATTGGTTCCATCACTTTTTGCAAAGGTGACACCGAGAGTATTCGACTGGCCAGAGTTGAGAGCGTTCCATGTGCTCCCTACCGCCGCAGTGGCGTGAGGAGTAGATGAAGGAGGGTTTTCCGCCACAGTGTTCTGGCTGAAAGCTTGAAACTCCGACAACACTGTGTTCAGGCTTGACTGCTTGTCTCCGTGCACCGCCAGCTTGACGTAACGATATGCCTTTAGTGGCGTGTTCAGGAACGTTGTTCTGGTTGAGTTGCCGACCCAATTGCTTCCGACGAAAGCGGTCGCCCACGTCAGGTTGTCGTTCGATCCGTATATCTCGAAGAGCGCACCCTTCGTCGGAATAGCTGGCCAGAACGTTTCGACATGCTTGATTGTGACGGACCGACCGTAGTCGAAGACCACAGACTGATCACCATTGACGTTCCATTGAGATTCGATGTTGCCGTCGACAAGATTGCTGACCGTCGACTGCGCTGTGGTTGCCACAACGTTCACTGGAGGAATTGCGCCTACAAAGAACACGATCCGGTATAAAGCCGTCGAAAGCCCTGACTTCGACACCGTCATCGTCGCGGTGCCCGGCACTGAAGAGGCTTGAGCTATGGTCACGGTCGCACCTGCCACTGCGGTGGCGGCGACGACCGGAGGTGCGTCTTGGCTTGACGCTCCGCGCGAGTAGGCAAGGACCGCGGGGGTGAAACCCGACAATGCGCCACCGTCGACAGTCACACTCGCCAATTGAGCCGAGCTCGAAGTTGCGGTCGGCCACTGGCTCAAAGCAACAACCGGCTCCAACGCAGGTGTCGCGCCACCGGTGATAAGAGGAGTGAAATCAACTGCGAATGTTAACGAGGAATTGCCCGTCAGATGCACGGCCAGTTTTCCTGTAGACGGTAGCTGTTGACCCGCAGGAGAGGGAGACACTGGCAATGGCGCGTCGGACATGTACGTGAAGGTCGACGAGTCTGTTGAGGCGATCCTCGCCAGAAGTTGTTGACCGTTTTGAGTGAGTACCGCTGAGCGGCCGTCTGAGGCTATCGCGACATCGGCGTTGGTGTGCATGAACCACCACGCATCAACCGCGGTATTTGACATCACTTCATCTTGAACCAGTACTCGCTGTCTGGAATCGAAGAGACTGATGCCTCGCTTCCATGAAGATACTCCCGAGTAAATGCCGCTCAAATCGGCAATGGCAGCAGCTCCGGCGGAATCAGAATGTGAGATGGAAATCGAAGGATTTGCCGTGATTGACTGCCCGGAGCTGAGATTCGGGTTCACGACAAGCGTGTTTTGCGCTTCAGCCCTATTACGGTAATAGTCCCACCGTTGACCCGTCTGTTTGGAGTCCAGGTATCCCGGAAGATCGTATTGATCAGTTCCCCCGGTCTCGGTAGCCCAGTTGACGCCGAGCGAGTCGAGCGTGAAGTCTCCTCCATCGAGATTTGCGTGGGAGGAACTATCGTTTGGGCTCGCTCGCATTGCGATCGACGTGCCATTTCGATCGGACCACGACGAACGCATCGTCGTGACACCCACGTTGCTGAACGTGGCATCCAGTGGCTTTGACTGAGCTGCTTGGCCAGTGACCGCCGTCTGTGGCACCGCCCACAACATCGCCCGGGCGGAGATTTCTTCCTGGTCTGCACCTGTCGACCCCGTCAGCGCCCGAGAGACTAAAGAGGGGTCGTTATACAGACGCGACAAGCCGAGAAGCGGCATTGTGAGCGGGGCGTTGCTGTAAGCGTCACCGTAACTGAATGACGCACCGCTCGCTCCAGTGAGATTCACCGCAAAGTTGCCGGTCGCTGAGAGCCCGGGAGCCTGCAGTATTCCGTACGTCTTACCGGTCGATGACAACAGGGCGGAAGTGAAAGTAGTTAGATAACCGGTTGCGTACGACCAGTAGGAAATTCCCTCCTCATACCCACCATCAGGCCCATATGCGCTCAACCCATTGCCGATGCTCGTACTGACATCTCGGAGCACAGCATCGGTTGGCCCCGGGAGGGCACCCGAAAATGCCAAAGCGGCCAGCCCTATTCCGCTGTTGGAAATCAGGTTCCAGTTCGTGGAGGTCGTCACCCAAGACGCGTTTGCCGAAAACTGAGAGAGGGCTGGTGCAAACGATTTCGCGTTGATCCCGTTAGACATTTCCTGGAGTTGCGCAGGAGTCCAATACGAGTAAAGCCAGTCGTACCCAATGGCGTACCCCTGCGACATTTCGGCGACATCGAGGAAGTGGCTTGGATTCCAATCGGGGAAGTTTGACACGGCATGTAAGTCTGCCCACAGCCGATCGGCATATCGGCTGTCACCTGTCATGCGCCAGACAAACCCCAACGTGTAAGCCCGATCTACAAGGCTCTCGCTGACAGCCAGCAATCTTCCCGAAGTGACGGTGTAGTTGAGCACTGGCGCTGAAAGCATCTGGTTGGCCCGATACACCAGAGTGGGATACCAACTGTTGAGGGTCGAGTCTGTAGATATCCGCGACTTTATGTCGGCGAACCCCGCATCGCTGGCCAGCAGCTTGGGATGGGTGCTTGTGACATCCGACGCAGAGATGGGGGACACCAGAGGAACCGCAGTGGCCATTTTTGAAGACGATGTAGAAGCCTTCGCTTCCAGCGAATCGACGAACGAAAGAAGCCCAGAAAAGATGGCTACCAACAGCACGGTGCCTATAATTCGAGCGGCAACCCTGCCTCTGAGAGATTGATCTCTGATGTCGCCCTGTTGCGCCGAATGTCTCTCAGATAGCCGTGCACGGCTCACGCTGCCCCCAAAGGTAAGACACAATCAATCTGCCCCCCTTCCGAGGGGGTATGTGCCTCAGACTAGTCGTATACCCCTACAAAGAGTTACAAACGACTAAATCGTCGCGGCGCATTCAATACATGGTTCCCAAGAGATCGCTGTGCGGTTCATACCTTCTGGTCAGCAGTCGGCCCCGATGAGCTCACGACACATCCGCAGGACGTAGCGCCTTAAGCAGAAAACTTCCCCTTTACGGGAACCCCCAGTGACTCAGCCGCGTTCCTCAAGGAGGCGTGACTCGGTGGCGCGGCCGTCGTTCACGACGAAAACGCGATCACGGTGCGATCTTTTGTGAAAACTCCTACATCCCACTCCGAGGGGATCAACACGATGACCGCACCCCACATCGCTTGCCTTGCTACCCTGCTCCGCGAAGCGCTGAGCGACACGGTTCCGAATGTGATGCACAACCTGCTGGCTACGATGATCAACACGCTCCCCTCAGCTGCCGCTGTCGTCCGTGCCTACCGGAACAAACCGAGCCAGGACCATACGGCTACGCAAGCCCATCGCGTTCGTCGAGGCCGACGGGTTCTCCATACACGTGAGCGAAGGAGGCCCAGTCATCGACGCCGCCGGGCTCGGTGCGAATGGAGGAAACGCTGACGCTGTGAATGCCCGGCATGCGAGTCGCGACGCCAATGCGAGCGTGGCGAACCTGCCGGCGGCACCTTTTGATTCGTACCCAAAACAGGAAACGGCGTCACAGAATCCACCCTCCTTCTCTGCACCTAAACCTTGGAATTGAAGGATTCACCGCTAGGCCTCCATCTATGGCTGAGCGCTTCTGTTCACGACATCAGCCAGAACAGTAATCTGGTCCCGGGTCGTCACGGCCATCACCGATCCGAGAACAGAGGACAGAGAACCCATCTAGCCGCCTCACGCTAACTGCGTCGAGGCACACCGGTCAGCGACAGAACTGGCGCTGGTAACTACCTCACCTCGCAGGCTCTCTACCAGGAGAACTCGCTCAGGTATGATCTGAGCAGGCAACGACGGGGGGAACGTTATGTCTGGGAATCCGTTTTCGGATCCGGTCGAGGGGATCAACGGCGGGAATTCGCTCCGCTTGAACTCTCGTGAAGCCGATCGCATCTGGGAAAAGACGCACAGCTTTCGCCAGCTCGACTGGAACCGCCATCTCCGTATTGCCCCGGCAGTACATTTATTCGCCCTTCTCGCAGCGGTGGTTTTGGTTGGATTCGGCGCTGCCAAGCTATCTATCCTCATTAGCTCGCAGATCCTTATCTGTCTCGGATCGAGCGCCGTGCTCCTGCCGAATTACCGCCCCGACACTTGGGATCACACCCGCACCGGCTCAATGAACGACCCGCTCTATGCGATCCCAGTGGAATGTAGCTTCTACCTGGTTGCGCCGTTGTCGCTGCTCTATCGCACGTTCATAGAACGTGGCGCATGCTTCGCGATCGGAGTTTTCTGGGCGAAGTATCGGGGCCGCATCCCGGTGAAGAGGTGGATGGTTGTACCCATGACGGCGCAGCATCTCGGTATGAAAGTGTTTGCCGACGGACCGTTTTATGCTACTTTCAAGCCCCTTCTGATATCGATACCCCTCGGCTATCTCATCGTTGTCCTCGGATACATGGGGCCGAGGATCCTATTTCGATTCACAGAACGAATTGGAGATGTCAGATTTGCCGCATACATCTGGCAATATCTCGTAATTGACTTGGTGGTTTGGTTCGGTTTGCGCGGTGGATGGTGGCAGGCTTTGCTGGTCTGCGCGATCACCCTGGGTGTGGCTTGGCTGTCTTTCCGTTTTATTGAGCACATCGTGGACAGGTTCAAAAAACTCGTCCTCCGTGATGCGATGTCACGTCGCACGCTTTCTGGTGCTGTCGGGCAGCCGGACGTTTCACGAATCTCGTGCACCGCACGTAGTCCGAGAAGCGACACCTACCGCACGAAGATCTATCTTCCAACGCCAACCGCCCTCTAGGGTCGCCCAATTCCACATCAGAAGAAAGCCGCAATGTCTTCAAGAACTGTTTCAAAGAAGAAGTCAAATCTTCGCTTGGATATTCAGGGGCTTCGCGCACTAGCGGTCGTCGCAGTGATTTTTGATCACCTCATGCACTGGCCCGCGGGCGGCTTTGTTGGCGTTGACGTTTTCTTTGTCATCTCGGGATTCCTCATCACGGGTCTCCTGCTGCGCGCGCACGAGAAGACGGGCACGATCTCTGCACGTGATTTCTATACGAAGCGGCTACGCCGAATCGTGCCCGCGGCCACCGCAGTGCTCATAGTCACCGCAATTGTGGGCAACATTCTGTTCAACAAGGCACGGGCGTTATCTACGGTGTGGGACGCAATTTTCTCGTTCTTTTTCGCCGCAAACTGGCATTTTGCTGCCGTCGGTACCGACTACTTTCAAGCGACTGGGCCAGCTTCGCCGTTGCAGCACTACTGGTCGCTTTCAGTGGAAGAACAGTTCTACCTAGTGTGGCCGTGGCTGATGCTGCTCACATTATTCGTCGCCGCGAAGGCCGTTAAGAAGCCCGACCACAATCGAATAATAGTCGGCGTAGTCATGGGCATCATAGTAGTTGCGTCGTTCATGTTCGCGATGTGGGAGACGGCCACGGACCCAAATTTCGCCTACTTCTCTACGTTCTCCCGCGCTTGGGAACTCGGCCTCGGCGCCCTTCTCGCAATTGCTACGCCTCTATTCCTGAAGGTTCCCCTTCCTGCCCGCACAGTGACCGGATGGGTGGGATTGACCACCATTGTCGGTTCGATGTTCGTGATCGACGGCTCTGCCGCATTTCCTGCACCGTGGGCACTGCTGCCGGTTCTCGGGGCGCTAATGGTCATTGCCGCCGGCATTGGCGGCGAACAGAAATATCTGTACCCGATCAACAACTCGGTCTCGACGTTCCTCGGCAAAATCTCGTATTCCCTATATCTCTGGCATTTCCCGATCATCATCTTTTCGCTGCTACTGCTTCCGGAGCAGACCTTCAGCGTCAATCTCATTATCTTCGGCCTCACCTTGGCGCTTTCGATCGCCTCGTACTACTTCATCGAGGAGCCACTCCGGCTCTCTCCTTGGTTGGGAAAATTCGGGTCACCGAACCGGAAACGCCGAGCATGGAGAGAGTGGCGAGCGAGGTTCTTCCCTCAGTTCAAGTGGGCAGGCTTCGGGCTGGTAGCGGCATTCGCGGCGATAATTTTACCCGTGGCCTTGCTCGCCAGTTCACCTACCCCTGCCCCTATCGCAGCCGGGCTGATACCGACGGCCTCGACGACAGGAAGCGCGACGGCTGGGACCTCGATGCAGACGGGAGGGCCTGAACAGCAAGCTCTAGGTATTCTGATTGACGCTGCCTTAGCATCGACCGACTGGCCGCAACTCACGCCAACGATCGACGACGTCATAGCAAACGATCCGATCCCCCCAGGGATCTTCCCCTGCGGCGACTTCGTGCCCCCCTCCCCAGACAAATGTACTTTCGGCGATCCTAACTCGTCGAAAGAAGCTATTCTCGTGGGCGACTCCGTGGCTCAAGCATGGATACCCGCTCTCAAAGGGGTTTACGCACAGGGTGGCTGGCACATTCGCGTCATGTCAATGTACGGTTGCCCTTTTGCCGATGTGAAGACGAAGTTACCCGACGACAAAGCTGCAGCTTGCGAGACTCGAAAAGCAAACGCTGCTACGGCAATCGCTGCTTCGAAGCCGGATCTCGTCATCGTCGCCAACACTTACACCCTCGCCGAACTTCAATCGACTGGCAAAGCGATGTACGTGGCTGATTGGCAAACGGGCTTCCAATCGATCGTCGAACGGATTCGTCCAGATGCCGGAAACGTCATGACCCTGTCTCCTCCGCCTGCCGCAACGAATGTTCAAGATTGCTATACCCCAACGAGCAAGCCGGCTAGCTGCGTCTCCAAGGTAACCGGTCAGTGGTCGAGTATGGCCGCCGCCGATGCCGCAGTCATGACTGCCAATCAGGGCCAATATGTGGATACCCGGCTGCTTTTCTGCTCGACGGGCGATCTCTGCCCTGAGTTTGTCGGCACGACCCCGGTCAAGCGAGATCTGGTGCACATGGTGCCCACATATGCCGCTCTAATCACTCCCGCGTTCCTTGAAATGCTAATCGCCAAAGGACTCGTTTGATTGAATCGCCGCCCGGCTGAATCAAACGTACGCAGACCCACCAGAGTTCTGCCCGGCGGCGCGGCCTCGCACGATCCTCACCCGCTACGCGGTGGTCGCTTCGTCCAGCCCTCGCTGTGGTTCGGAGGAAAGTAGCCAGAGTCTAACGAGGCCACGGGAGACGAGGTCGGTGAAGAAGCTGATCTACACCGCCCCGGTTTCTTCGCGTTCGCCCTTGCCACCGAGGACGTTCCAGTTGCCGCCTGCGTTGAAGCGGATCACGACGAGCACATCAGCGTTGATTGCCCGGCCGCCTTCGCGCACCTTCGTCGTGAGTGAGTCGGCGACCACGAATGTGAACGGGACGCCACCGCAGGGAGACCCGCCACAGCGAGTCCGAGCGGCGCAGTACCCAGCTCTTTACACAGGCGTTCTACTCGTGAGTATTAGCGCTTTTGGGGGCCACCGTTATTGACCTTGGGGGCCACTGGTCGATGTGGCTAGTGGTGTCGTTGGGGGCCACCGGGTATAGCTGTTGGGGGCCATCTGCTTAGCTCCTTCCGCCGCGTGTAGGGGCACGCGGCAGAAGGAGTAATGAAATGGTACGAAGGATTCAAGCGAAACTGGTGCTTCGACTCCGCGCCGAGGGCATGACGGGGCGCGCGATCGCTGCCGCGCAGGGCATGTCACGCAAAAGCGTACTGGCAGTGTTCGACGCCGCTGAGAAGGCTGGCATCAGCAGCAGCGATCTCACTGACCGCAACGATGCTGAGCTTTATGCGTTGCTGTTCCCGGGTCGGGGGGAGCACGAAAGTGTATTCGTGCAGCCCGGTTGGGAAGCGGTGCATAGGGAACTCGCCAAGGTCGGGGTGACCTTGAAGCTGCTGCATGGCGAGTATGTCGATGGGTGCGCCGTGGCGGGACGGCCGGCGATGGGTTACGACCGATTCTGTAAGGCATATGCAGCACATGCCCTGGTCACGGGGGCGGCGTCGCGGGTGGGTCACAAGGGTGGGAGGACGGTCGAGGTCGACTGGACGGGGCCGACGATGCAGCTCATCGATCAGGTGACGGGTGAGTCGTCGCGGGTATATTTGTTCGTCGCGTGCCTGCCGTTTTCCCGGTATGCGTTCGTGGAGCCGGCGTTGGATATGAGGCAAGATACGTGGCTACTGGCGAACGTTTCGATGTTTGAGTGGTTCGGCGGAACGGTTCCCCGGATCGTGCCCGACAACTTGAAGACCGGGTTGATCAAGCACCCGCGCGAGGGTGAGATCGTGTTGAACGACGCCTACCGTCAGATGGCTGCGCATTACTCGGTCGCGGTGCTGCTGGGCAAACCTCGGGCACCAAAAGATAGGCGTCAGTGGAAAATACCGTCTCTCATGTTGCCACCTGGGTGATCGCGGGATTACGCCATCGGAGCTTCGGAACGCTGCCCGAGCTGCGGTCCGCGATCCGGGAACGGATGGATGCCTATAACCGGGAACCGTTCCAGAAACGTGCTGGCTCCCGCCTCAGGGTGTTCGACGCCGAGGAGAAAGCACTACTGCGGCCGTTGCCGGCGACGCCGTATGAGATCAGCCGGTGGATCATCGGACGCCGGGTGCAAAAGAACGGGCACGTGGTGTGGGAGAAGAACTTTTACTCCGCTCCCTACGCCCATGTCGGTCAGGGCGTCGACCTGCGCGTCACCAGCCAGGTGCTGGAGGTTTATCGCAACCATGAGGGGCTCACCAGCCACCTGTTGTTTGCCGAGCATGTCGTGAACGAATACCGCACGAACGACTCCGACCAGCCCCAGGGCGAGAAATATCGGGAGTGGGACACGGTGCGGATCGGGGCCCGGGCGGAGCGGGTCGGCCCGCACATGGTGACCGTCGTGAACAGGATCTTCGAGGCCGTGCCGGTGGAAGAACAAGGTTTCGACGCCGCCCTCGCCGCGCTGCGGCTGTCCCGCCGCTACTCCGCCGAGAGGTTGGAGAAAGCCTGCCAGATCGCGCTCGACGGTCGCGTCCGCTCACCCCGGTACGCGCACCTGCAACCGATCTTGGAAACCGGGCAAGACAAGATCGGTACCCGCAGGCTGCCGCGCTTTGAACCTGTTGAGCCCGAGTCCGGCGGCTATGTCCGCGGCGCCGAGTACTACGCCGGAGGTGATGCACGATGAGGCGGATCGATATCGAGACCAAACGCAAACTCCGCGAAATGGGTGTAGCCACCCTGCTGGATGCGTTCGACGCGCAGGACGACGTCCTGACCTTGGGGTTGGCGTTCGAGGAGAAGATCAAGCTCGCCGTCGATGACGCCCACTCCGTCTTCACCCAAACCAAGGTCGAGGGACTGATCCGTCGGGCGAACCTGCGCTACCCGAACGCTGACCTGCACCGGCTGGACCTCGTCGAAGAACGCGGCCTTGACCGGTCCGTCATCGCCGGCCTCGGCACGTGTTCGTTCATCGACCGGCAACAGAACGTCGTCTTCCAAGGCTTCACCGGGTCGGGGAAATCGTATCTGGGGTGCGCGTTGGCGAAAGCGGCGTGCTTGCACCGGGTGCGGGCGCATTACATCCGAATGCCCGAGCTCGAAGAGGCCTGGCAGCTGGCCCGCGACAAACCTTCCGGGCAGACGAAGTTCCTGAACAAGTACTCGTCGTTCACCCTGTTAGTGATCGATGAGTGGCTGCTGGACGAGCCCGACGAAAGCACCAGAAGCATGCTGCTGGAACTCCTCGAACGCCGCTACGACCAGACATCGACGGTGTTCTGCACCCAATACGCCCAACGCGATTGGCACCAACGCCTCGGCTCCGGAGTGCACGCCGACGCGATCATGGACCGCATCGTGCACAACACGCTCTGGGTCGAGACCGGCGGCCACAACATGCGAGAACACACCGCCAGCCAAGCCAAGCCAAGGCATAACCTGTCGCGCGGTCGAGCGTCAATGGCCCCCAACCGCGCAACAGCCCGACCCCGAAAGGCAATACCGGTGGCCCCCGAAGGCAATATTCACTGGCCCCTACACAGGCAAATACTCAACTCGCGCCAAACCTAGTGGATCCAAGTACACTCGATCAGCACGGCTCGGTATTGCAAGCATGACGCCGAACCAGACCGAGTTACATACCGAAGGAGCTATCGCCATGACCAAAGCTGTCGCTAGAGATCACTTCGAAAATGCTCTCCAGTCCGTGCGTGCCGCCCAGATCCTTGCAGATGGAGAGCCAGCTCGTCTTCTTGAGCTCGCCATGCTGGAGATCAGCGAAGGCCTCAGGTCGCTCGACCCCTCTTCGTCTACGCGCCTCATCGAGCCCGAATACAGCGCTGGCGAGATGATCCCAGGCGAAGGTGTCTATAACCGATTTGAGGCGTGATCAGAGGCGATCAGTAGGCCCCGTCACTTCCAAATACTGCTCGTGCCGTCTTCATGAGAATCACGAAGTCGCCCACCATCGACCAGTTCTCGACGTAATAAAGGTCTAGTCGAACCGAGTCTTCCCACGACAGGTTCGAACGGCCACTGACCTGCCAGAGACCTGTGATACCTGGCTTTACGAGAAAGCGTCGGTGTACGTGAGTGTCGTAGAGGTCGACCTCCTTCTGCAGAGGCGGACGCGGGCCGATAAGCGACATTTCACCGCGGAGCACATTGATGAGCTGAGGTAGTTCATCGAGGCTGTATCTACGAAGCCATTTGCCGATGGGGGTGACGCGAGGGTCGTCTCGCATCTTGAACAGAACGGTGTTCCCTTCAGCCCGGTCGGCGGATTCGAGGTCAGACAATTGCGCCTCAGCGTCGACGACCATAGACCGGAATTTGAGCATGAAGAACAGCGAGCCATTCAGCCCAACACGCTGCTGCCTAAAAAAGACAGATCCTGGCGTGCTGAGCCGGATGCCCATCGCGACTAGAGCAAGCACCGGAGACAGCACAAGCAGAAGAGAACCCGACGTGACCAGATCGAAGAGCCGTTTCTGATACCTCTTGAAGCCTTCGTATCGTGGAGTCTCGACGTGGATGAGGGGCAATCCGGCGACGGGCCGGGTGTGAATACGAGGTCCACCAATATCGGTCAGGCTGGGCGCAACAACCAGATGCTGCCGGCCCGGTTCGAGTGACCAGCTCAGTTCACGGATACGCTCTGGCGAAAGCTCATCGGAACTTGTCAGAACGACCGTGTCAGCCCCCGTCGCGACGATAGCCTGCATCACTCGGTCGACGGAGCCCGCGACAGGAATTTGCGTTCCTGGCAAATAGTCGGCAATGCGCCCGCTTGGCAGGCACGCTCCGACAACGAGATAGCCCGCGTGAGGTTGACTGGCGAGTTGTCGAGCGGTGTGAATCACCGAGACTTCAGACCCAACGAGTAGAACTTTTGCCGTGAAACGCCCCTGCTCACGCTCTTTGCTGAGCCACCTTCGCCAACGCCAGCGTGAGCAGATCAGGCCGAGCGTTCCAATGGGAAATGCGACCACGAAGTAGCCACGGCTGAAGGCAAATTGTAGGAGAAACGCAACGATCGCGAACACTCCGAACAATCGGAGACTCGAATCGAAGACTATGCGATACTCGGCCGTTCCCGTTCCCGCCACTCGATCGGCTCGTGAACCGTACGCACTGAGAATCAGGGTCCAGCTCACAATCAAAATGAGAGAGAGCACCGAATAATTCAGTAAGAACATCGACGCGAGACCAGCTACCTGCGCTGACGCCCACCCAAAGAACAGAAACTGCGAACCAAAGACCACAACAACGATGACGGCAAAGTCGGTAATGGCCAATCGTCTTCGGTAGATGTCACGCCAATCGCGTTCGCGGGGGGCGCGAAGCGCTGTCTGATTCACGACTTTAGAACTCAATGATTCCCCCGAGCTATAGACAAGGGTCGACGTCGTCCCGAGCTGAAAAATTTAGAAGGTCGTGGTTCACAGAACGATCAGGCAGGGCAACGCTTACACGCCTTTACATACTGCCTCTGCTCATGATACTGACGAAGCAGCCTTCGCAGAACGTCGATCTTTTGCGGTGCTCTTTGGCTCTTCCTCCAAGCCATACCCATAGCCATAGCCATAGCCATAGCGGCCGTAACCGTACGAGTCGGGCCCCTTCGTCGGAAGCATAGTCAAAACCACACCCGCGATCTGCGAACCGACGTTCTTCAGCGCGGCGACCGAGCCTTTGAGCTGGCCCCTGTGCGCTTTTCCCGCTCCCACCATGATGAGAGCACCGCCGGTGTGTTTCGCGAGAATCGAGGCATCCGTCACCGGCAACAGCGGCGGTGCGTCGAAGAGAACAAGGTCGAATTGCGATTCGAGAACGGCGATTAGGCGAATCATCGATTCGGATCCGAGAAGCTCACTCGGGTTCGGCGGGATACGGCCCGCAGGGAGAACCATCAATCCGTTTGTTCCCCAGCGCTGAAGAACGTCAGACAGTTCGGCGCGACCGACCAGGACGTCGGTCAAGCCTGCGCCACCTTCGATACCCAAGTACTCGGCCAGTTTGGGCTTTCGAAGATCGGCGTCGATGATGACCACACGCGTACCAGCAGCGGCGGTGACGATGGCCAGGTTTGCCGACGAGGTGCTCTTACCTTCACCGGGTATAGAAGAGGTGATGACGTAGCTCCGCGGGGCTTCCGATGCCGTCAAAAACTGCAGGTTGGTGCGAAGAGTTCGAAAAGACTCAGACCGCGGGCTGCGGGGGTCGTCTTGAACGACGAGTGGGCGTTCGGTCGCCCGAGGGTCGAACGCGATGCCCCCGAGAATCGGCGCATCAGTGACGAGCTCGACATCGTGCTCGTTTCGAATCTTTGTGTCGAGCGCGAAACGGAGACTCGCCACAGCGATTCCTGCGATGATGCCGATGACAACGCCGAGAAGGATATTCAGTCGAGTGTTCGGGCTCACTGGGATCGTTGGAACCAGCGCCTCCTGCAGAACCGTGATCTTGACGGGTGAAACACCCGTGGCATCAGCGGGTACGAGTTGCGAAACAACCGTTTGGAAACTCGCCGCAATCGCGTTCGCAGTAGCAGATGCTCGCGCAGGATCGGAATCTGTCACATCGATGTCGACTACAACCGTTCCAATCGCAGTCGTCGCCACCACTTTGTCGGCAAGGCTCTGCGCCGTGGTATCAAGCGACAGCGATTTGATGACAGGGTCGAGAACCGCCGGGGTCGTGATGACGTCGGTGTAGGACTTGACCTGGTTTTGGGTGAAGGCACTACCCTGGCTCAACTCGCTCACCGTTCCAGCAGACTGAACGGAGACGAATACTTTGCTTCGCGCTTGGTACTGCGGCGTCTGCAAGATTGAGAAGATCGACCCCGAGGCGACTCCCACCAGCATGAGGGCCAGGATCAGAACCCAGCCCTTTCGAAGGACCCGAAGATAGTCGCGAAGCTCCAAGTAGTTCAGCCTTTCGTAACGTCACTCAAACTGGTGACAAGCAATCCACCCATCGTGACATAGTGCCATCTCATTTGTGCGCACATTCGTTTCGCGCTCGTTACGGCTGGAGACGATGAAGCCGCAGAACCCTCGCGACCTGCTCAAGTGCCGGCATGAGTTCTGCCACGGACTTCTGGTAAATCTCGTCGCCCTTGCCGTAAGGGTCTGTGACATCGTCATCTCCCGGGCTTTCAGCCTGATCGACACTTCCCCGTTGGCCCCTCACCCTCGCTACGAGAAGTTTCATACGTTCAGATGGATCACCCGTGCCTATGAGCGATTTGGCGAGCTCCTGGTCAGTCAGACTTGCCGACAGTCGTGCGAACTCGCGAACGGTGAAGGTGACAGGAATTTTTTTTGGTACCAGCTCAACGATGGCCCTGCGATGACTTCGCGACATCGCAAGCAGCAGATCGGCCTGCTGAACGAGCCGCTCGGTCAAGTAAAGTGCTCGATGTTCTGATGCATCCAACCCGAGCGACAGCGCAATGGCTGCTGTCTGCGGGGTTACGGGGTCGCCCTCACCCGCCACGACGCCGGCACTCTCAACCACCACATTCGGCTCATCACGAAGAGCCGATTGCAGCTGGAGTTGCGCCAGCGGTGAGCGGCAGATGTTGCCAGAACAGACCGTAAGAATCTCAAAATCAGCCACGCATTCCCCTAACATCGATGGCCCAACAGTGTCAGTGTAGAAGTACCGCGAGTGCCTATCGAAACAGTTCGGCGAGAGTTGAAGTCGCTCGGTGAATGGATTCGCCGACAGTAGCGTGCACCTCGACTGATTTGCGGTACGGATCGATTATGTCGAAGTCAATCGACCCGCGCGTAAGCTGACCTCGCATCATTGCGGCCTGAACGACAATGCGCCTCCGCCGTTCGTTGACGCGAGTATCTGCCTCAGAGTCAGTGTGAAGAACTTCTACGATTTCTGCGAACTCTCGAAGCAGAAACGTGCGCTTCAACAGGTTCGGATAGCGACTCACGATGTCGGTCTGGTGTTTTCGCGTCATGGTCAGAATGAGATCTTGGCGAAGACTCGACTCCCGGTCGACTTTGTGACTTATCGCATTCGACGGATCGCCACCGTAAAGCACCGACTGCTGCGCCGACAGGGGGTCCATTGGAACGCCGTCGATCGTCTGCAATCCCGCACTCGTTACGACGACATCATTCTGTAGGTTCGCTCGCATGCCGGCAGTGAGAAGCTGCTCTGCCAGGGGTGAACGGCAGATGTTGCCTGTGCACACAAACATGACAGCGAACTCACGTGCGGCCATTCCCTCTTCACGAGGCGACACCAGACTCCGACGACTGCGTCGGCTGACGGGTTCGGCCGATGCGGCTGCGTGATTGCCGGTTGATGCGCTCAACTAACGCGAATCCGTGCCGGTTCGAATCGGCACGACGTTGTTGACAACCGCCGCAGTGTCTTCGGCGGAAACACGCTTGGTCGCATGTTTCGTGTCGCCGTCTGTTCCGTAGTACGACCCGTAGTAGTAGCCGTAGCCCCGACCAAGGGCACCCTTCGTGGGAACACGGTTCAGAATCACGCCGAGGGTCTTTCCATTTGTCTTGGCAATGTTCGTCAGTGCTTTGCCGAGCTCGTCGACTGTGGTCTTGCCCGCGGAGATGACGACTATTGCGCCGTCGGTACGAGCGGCGAGTACCGCGGCGTCAGTAACGGGAAGCAACGGTGGCGCGTCGACAAGAACGATTGCATCGCGAGACAGCTCGTGCAGCAGGATGCTCATACCCTGCGAACCGAGCAGTTCACTCGGGTTCGGCGGAATGGAACCAGCGCCGAGAATCAGGAGGTTACCTGAGTTGCCCCACGGCTGGAGAACATCTTGGATCTCTGCCTTGCCGATGAGCAGATCGGTGATTCCGACGCCCGGCACAAGCCCGAACGCAGTGGTGACAGACGGCTTGCGGAGGTCACCGTCGACCACGACCACTTTTTGGCCCGCGGCCGCCAACGTGACGGCCAGGTTCGCTGTCACCGTTGACTTACCGTCGTTCGGTAGCGGAGAGGTGACAACGATAATTCTCGGCGGATTGTCGACGTTCATGAACTGCAGGTTGGTACGAAGTTCTCGCAGCGCCTCAGCGAGAGCGTACTGCCCGGATTCTGTCGCGTAATCGGTACTGTCTGCCTCGGGAACAATTCGGTGTTCGTCGTCGAGGCGTTTGTCTTTTGGAAGCGTGCCGATAACCGAAAGCCCGAATTGACGCTCTACCGCTTCGACCGTGCGAATGCGCCGGTCGAGCAGATTTCGTACAAACGCGTAGGCCAACCCCAGAATAAGGCCGATGAGAGCACCCACCCCGATTGTGAGTCTCACGTTGGGAAAGATGGGCGTCGAGGGCACGACTGCCGACTCGACCGGTACCAGAAAGATGCCGTCACCGGTGGTTGAGCCTGCCGCGGAGCTCCCTGCGACCAGACTCTGCGCTTCGATCGACTTGATTTGAGCGGCAAGTCCATTGATCCACGCATCGGCGAGACTCTTCGCACCTTCGGCGGTCGATGCCTTAGCTGTCACATTGATCGTGGGGGTGTCTTTCACATTCGAGACCGAGACGTTGCTTACGAGGGCTTCAGGTGTGGTTGCGAGCCCGAGCTGCGTTATGACGAGCTGCGCGACGGCCCGCGACTCCCCGACCTGAACGTAGGTTGTGGCTTTTGACTTCGACAGTGAATCGCCGACAGCGTTGGAGCCGATGTCGCCGTTCGACTGCAGCGATACGATGCCGCTCGCGTTGGCCGAGTACACCTTTGCCTGGGTGAAGGTCCAGCCGAACGACAGAATTGCCCCAACCAGCGTGATGAGCACGATACCCGCCCAGTGCGCGCGAAGTACGCGAAGGTAGTCAGAGAGCTCCACTGTGATTCCTCAATGTGTTCAGAGTCTTTAATCGAGCGTAAACGCAACTAAGGCCGCAGTTTAGCAAACTGCGGCCTTAGGAGCTTTGGTGAAACTGCTTGACTAGTTGGTGGCGACCGAGGTGCCGCTCACGTTGTCGTTGTCAGACTCGAGGGAGACGCTGATCTGCGGCTTGTTCGTGCCGGTCCATTTGACGGTGGGAATGGTGACGGTGGTGCCATCGGCGATCGGTGCGTGAGTGAAGACCAAGGTGCCTGCACTGCTCGACGACTGGATCCAGCCCTGCGCGGTGAATCCGGCGGTGTCGGGCGGGCTCATGGTCCATGAACCGGTCGTGCGCCACGCGAAGGTCAGCGTGAGGTTGCCCGACGTGGTCGTGGTGCCGGCAGCGTTGTAGTTCATGTAGCCGCCGCTGTAGGTGGCCGTGCGCACGGTGGCGCCCTGAACGACACCGATGCTGCCGCCGACGGCTGCGGTCGGCAGAGTGACCGAGGCCGCCTGCGCGGGAGATGCTACAGCGAGTGCAATGACGGGAACTGACCATGCTGCACCAAGAGCAACCTGGCGACGGCTGAGGCCACGCTTCGGCTCGGCATCAACCACGGAGTCTGACAGTGGAGCTTCGTTTTTGGAGTTCACGAGCGTGACCTTTCATTTGAGACGTGCCAGAAGGAATAGAAATCATTCGCCACACGCCCTCAAGTGCGACGAGAATTTCCAAATCACAACGCATGAGGCAGAAGTTTTCGTGTGAGAAAGTTATCAGTCAAAAACGACGCTATTCGTTGGTATCACCCGAAAACTGGGCAAAAACTGCGGTGTTAATGAGCTTGTACAACGATTTACACCCGTTTGGGGGACAATAATTGAAGAGTTGGCAACCGCGTTTGGGCGCAAGCGGAATAGCGGCGGCTCGCCGTCACTCGTAACGCGCGCGTTACATTTCTCACCCAAATGGGGGCAGAAAAGTCGATACTCTTACCGCATGACCACACCTGTCACCAAAGTTGTGATTCCGGCGGCCGGCCTGGGAACACGTTTTCTTCCTGCCACGAAAGCGATGCCGAAAGAGATGCTGCCAGTGGTCGACAAACCGGCCATCCAGTACGTCGTCGAAGAAGCTGTCGACGCGGGGTTGGTCGACGTACTTGTCGTCACAGGGCGCAACAAGCACGCTCTCGCCAACCATTTCGACCGCGTCACCGAACTCGAGCAGGCGCTTGAGCTGAAGGGCGATGGGCACCGACTGAAGATGGTGCACGCCTCTACGGGTCTGGCTGAGATGCACTACGTGCGCCAGGGTGACCCGAAAGGTCTCGGGCACGCCGTGCTCCGCGCGAAAATGCACGTCGGGCACCAACCCTTCGCCGTGATGCTCGGAGACGACCTCATCGACGCCCGCGACACACTCCTCACCAAAATGCTCGAAGTACAAGAACACA